>NZ_JAUBQN010000030.1:0-43624 GCF_036701295.1 Microcoleus harperi Pol14_C6
TCAAGTTCGAGCGCCCGAATTCAAGTTCGAGCGCCCGAATTAATATTATAAGTAATTACCCGAACCTGATATAACTCGTCCGGTTGCCAATAGTCAAATTATTTGGTAGTGCGCCCGTTCAATAGGAGGCGATGCTTGACGATAAAGTTTAGACAACTCTTCTTTCTGAAGTTTGAGGAGACTCCAACTTTAGAAGTTTAGGCATAACTTGTCCTCGTTGCACTCTTAAGATTCTTTCAGAATATCATTCCGGCGCAGCCGGAAGAGAAATTAACAGTTAACACTGGGACTAACTCAAACCAGTGACACTCAAATGAGTGACACTCCAAAAAGTGACTGTGCATTCACAAATCCCGCCAGTTATACCTGAAATATCAAAGACTAAAACTTAAATCTTGAGAGAAACCACATTATGTATACCGAAGAAAGAAGCTTGAACAATGAAACTATGGCTCTTGTCGCCGATACTACTGCTCAATCAACTCTGGCATTTGCTGAAACCACTGGAGTAAACAAACCCACTTTACAAATGGGTTCAACAGGTCAAGCTGTCAAGGAACTACAACAGCTTCTATATCATTGGGCTTATTATTTCGGGCCGATTGACGGTATTTTCGGCGTCCAAGTTCAAAACGCGGTCAAAGGCTACCAACACCGCGTCTTTTTAAAAGAAGATGGGATGGTCGGCCCTATCACTTGGGAAGCCCTATACTCTGGTGCACCTGTGAATATGCCAGTAGTTATGAAGGGCAGTTCTGGCAATGCTGTTAAAATTGTTCAGAATGTATTGAAAATTAATGGATACTATTTCGGCTCCATTGACGGATTCTTCGGGACGATGACAGATGTAGCAGTGCGACAATTGCAACTCAGCAACGCTTTACCGCAAGATGGAATTGTCGGCTACAGAACTTGGCACGCCCTCAGCAAGTTACCGCACTAATTACGGGTTGGATTCATATAAATTCCGGTTGCAAGAGCGAAATAATTGTTGACCGTTGACTGTTGACTGGCGGCTCTAAAAAATAAATTGTTGACTGTTAACTGTTGACTCGATTTTATTATTCCGATGCAACCGAAAACCATATGATGACGTTGGTTGTGGGTATTTTGATGCTGTATGAGTTTGTTTCATTTCACTTGATAATTTAAGCAATCTCTAAAGGAGTAAACGTGATGGCTACTAAATTCAAGAGAAGAATTCTATCAATTGATGGTGGTGGTATTCGGGGTATTATTCCTGCGATCCTTCTCAACTACATTGAAGAGCGCACAGGAAAACGCATAGCAACAATGTTTGATTTTATTGCAGGCACTTCAACAGGAGGCATTTTAGCACTTGGTTTAACTAGAAAGAACTCAGACTCTAGCATCAATCGTGAGCCAGAGTATACCGCTGCCGAACTTGTAAATTTCTATCGAAAATATGGACAAAAGATTTTTAATGAGTATATTCCACTGGATTTTGATGATTTGTTACAACCCAAGCACAACCCAAAAGGTAGGCAACAAGTTTTAAAGGATCTTTTAGGTGAAGCTAAGGTTGAAGAGGCATTACGAGAAATTTTTATCCCGAGCTATGATATCGAACTCAGAGCACCAATTTTTTTTACAAGCAATCGGGACGCAGAGGAAATTAAGAGTTTTGAGAGCCGGAAAGTATGTACCGGATTCAAAATGTGGGAAGCAGCAATGGCAACGTCTGCTGCACCGACATTCTTTCCACCCTACCAACTCGAAACGGGACATCATACCGATGAGGGATATTACGCTTTGGTAGACGGCGGAATTATTGCAAATAATCCTTCCTCACTTGCAATGATGGAGGCGATGATTTCTTACAAGAAGAAGACTGGTGAAGAACTACAACGTACTGAGACCCTTGTTGTTTCTTTAGGTACGGGCTCACTAACTAAGAAATATAAGTATAAAGAAGCAAAAAATTGGGGTCAACTAAAATGGGCTATTCCCTTAATTAACGTTGTTCTAGATGGCCAAAGCGAATCGGTTGCGTATGAACTCGATCAGCTAATGGTGACTAAAGGAGATAAAGAAAATAACCGAAACTACTATCGTTTTCAACTTCAATTGAGTAGCGATAATGGTCACGATCAAATCGACAACGCAAGTCCCAGTAATATTGAGTACCTAGAGAACCGAGGTGAAAAACTGATTGAACACAGTAAGAAAGATTTGGATGAGTTGTGTAAGCTTTTGAAGGAAGACACTGAACTATATTCTAATTAACCGCACCGTTAAATCGAGCTCTGGTTGGAGAATTTTTAATGGGGGTAAGATTTTGTGTGTATTCATTCCCACAAAAGGGCATCCCAAACCGCACCGCTTTCCCCATTACCGAACATCGATCGCAATCCGAAGCCGTTAGCCGTTTTCTCCCGCCTGAGCAACTGTTCCCGAAACACCGGGTCTTGCTTGGCTTACTGTACAATGCTGGCAATTTCCGACGCAGAAGAGCAACTGCGGGTATTAGCCACTCTGTGGCTTTAAGGGTTAACAATTAACTGTTAATAATCGCTCAAAAGAGCGATCGCATACCGCACCGCTTCCCCCATCATCGAACAACGAACGCGCTCAGACGCCGTTTTCTCCCACGCGAGCAACTGTTCCCGAAAAGCCGGGTCTTGCTTCGCCCGCTGCACGATCGCCTGACTGATGACTTTCTTTTGAATCTGCTCTGTTGGGATACCTTGCTGCTTCAAATAATCCAACAGCCGCTGCACGCTTTCGGAGAATTTATCCGGCGTCTGAGACATCAAAATAAACGAAATTTGGCGCACCATTCGCTGGTAGATTTCCTGTCTTCTGAGCAACATCTCCTTGTGGCTCGGCTCCCCCGCCTCTGCACTGTTAGTAGGAACAGCCAAGTCGAGCAAACTCAAAATTTCAGCGCCCTTGGCTAAAACCTTTTCCAACATATCTGGATAAAGCTCCAAAATGCGATCGCCCAAAATCTTGCCGTTCACCAAACGGTTCGCACTCAGCCGCAGTAAACTTTGTTCTCCCGCCGACTCAAAAAATTGAACGTTCAACTTAAGTTCGCGGCTCTCCAACTCCACTCGACGCAGCGTAAAAACCAAAGCCTCCCAATTAGGAGGTTCATCAAAACACACCTTCACAATAGAACTGTCCTCTTGATGCTGCCGCCCCAATTCCCCAGACTCAAAATCGCGATCGACCGGAAAGCGAGTTGCTGCCACTTTCGCAGTATAATCAAACTGAGTAAAAACATAATTGCAGTCAACTCTCGACAGATCGACATCTTGAACTTGCCAATTTTGAATGCAGCAACCCGTAAGCTGCGCCCCCTCCAAATTCGTCCGAATCAAACGGCACTCAATCAAACAAGCTTCTCTTAAATCCGCCTCACCCAACATCGCATCCATCAAATAAGCGCCACTCAAATCAGCTTTCCGCAAATCAGCACTTCGCAAATTAGCTTCGCTCAAATCTGCCCGCAACAAATACACTCCTTGCAGGTTAGCTCGCAGCAAAAGCGCCTTCTTAAAACTCGCTTTCAATAAATAAGAACCAGCCAGATTAGCTCGACTCAAATCAGCGTTATCCAGCACCGCCTCAGTCAAATCCGCCCCTGCCAGCACAGCTCGGTGCAAGTCAGCGCCCGTCAGATTTGCCGATCGCATTTGAGCGCCATTCAAGTCAGATTCAATCAAATTTACACCGATTAAAATTGCCGATCGCAAATTCGCTTCCACTAAATGCGCTTCCCGCAAATTAGCACCCGTTAAATTAGCACCAACAAGACTGGCGCGGTTGAAATTCGCCTCCATCAATTCCGCCGCCATCAACTTCGCGCCGTCGAGTTTAGCCCCAGCAAAATTAATCTGGTCAGATTTAACTCCTTGAAGATTAGCACCGCCCAAATCCGCTTCCGGGAACGCGGCCCAATTGAGTTCTGCTGCTGCCAAACAAGCAAGGCGCAAATCCGCTTTAGCAAGATTTGCCCCGCTCAAATTTGCCCCGCTCAGATTCGCCCCAGCCAGCCCCGCACTGCGGAGATCTGCACGGCGCAAACAAGCCCCTGTCAACTTGGCATTGCTCAAAAAAGACCAGCTCAAATTAGCACCGGTCAAGTTAGCACCAGTGAGGTCTATTTCTCGCAGGTTAACACCGCTTAAACTAGCGCCGCTGAGGTCAATGTGACCAAAGTTGCGCTCTCCCTGTTGATAGCGCTGTAAAAATTCTTGTGTTTGCATTCCGCTGATTGGGGGGCTGGCAATTTAGCTGTTTTAGGACGCGCTGGTCAATAACTTTAACTCTAAGGTGTGTACGGAAAACGATCGGGCTAGGCACGGGGACACTACTCCTACTACTTACTGCAAGAACTCATGTCCTCCGGGTGATCCGTGGGTACTTTACCCCTATAGATAGCAGTTCAAAGGATTTGCTGCCTAAGTTCTATTTCTACTACCAGTTTTACAGACTTTTGTAACTTAAAGCAGCAGAGTTAACATCTTATACGCTGGGAGGATCTCATATTTGTAAAAACACTTCTTTTGGCTCCTTCCTTCTGAGTCTTTCCTCCTGCCTCAAAACTCCTGTCTCCTGCCTCAAGACTCCAATTTATAGATTGGTTGCTTTCATTGAGATGCTCCCTATACCCTGCCCCGCCGGAGAGTGTTTTTACCTAAAGCGCTGCAATTCTTGCTGCAAGTGTTTTCCCCATTTAGTCGCTAGAGTAATTTCTGTAAAAGGAACTTGCACCGCAGGAGCATCTTTCAACAAAAATTCGAGGGCGATTGGACTTCCCGAATTTGGAGGTGACTCTAAATCAACTGCCTGAGAGTTGATTAACAACCGCAGCGACTCAACGTCTTTTAAAGAAAAAGTTTGCAAATTCACAGGTCCGCTGCGAGTAGGTTTTCCCCAAGTTAAACAGTCTTCTTTTTGACCGAGTACAGCATAAATATCGTACTTGGCTTTAGCAAATTGCTCGGCCCAGACGCGATACGCTTCTAGCTTTTGATACTCGTTCCATCCAGCCCAAGCCAGAGAAATAAAAATTGCCAGCAGCGGCAGCCACATTAAACCTCTTTCCATGCGATACCCTTGTTGAAAATACTCGCTTGTTCTGTGTGTCATCTTCTCTAATGATACAATTAATTGAACTCCTCAAACTTGCTCTGCAATTTAAACTATAAATTAGAGCAATTTTGGTTCTAGCAACAGCCACTGCCAAAAACTACCAAACGCTCGCGTGGGAGATATCCACAAGTCGCAGCAAGGAAAACTGGCGCTGGCGGTGAAAATTGGGTTATTGTGGTGAACACGCCTTCCCTAAACGGACGATCGGCAATGAAAAAGTTTTTCCTTCTGTGCTTATTTTTAATCGGGCTCGGCTGGGCGATTTCTAATTTCCCAGGACTTGCTACTCAAGGCACTTACGACTCGATTGTGCTGGATTTCCGCGAAGATTTGGGTGCTGCTGAGATTGCGAAAGAAGTAAATGCGATCGCCCAACAGTACCAAGTCGCACCGCAACTCAACAGCGAATTCTCAGCGGCCGACAATGTATATGTAGTTAAGGGCGATCGCACTTTGCTAAACGCCCTGAGAAAATCAAATTTGGCTAAGGATACCGAATACATTGAACCGAACTTTGTCTACAGCGCTTTTGAGATTCCCAACGATCCCATGTATACCAAGCAGTGGAATCTCCGCAGCATCAACGTAGAATCTGCCTGGAACGAAACCAAAGGCAGCGGCACAACAGTAGCGATAATTGACACGGGTATTACTCCAGTCGCTGACTTAAAAGAAACCAAATTTGTACCGGGCTATGACTTTGTAAACGATCGCGCCGAGGCCTACGATGACAACGGCCACGGCACTCACGTCGCAGGTACAGTCGCCCAATCAACTAACAACAATTACGGCGTCGCAGGCATCGCCTACGAAGCAGCTTTAATGCCGCTAAAAGTGTTAGGCGGCAGCGGTGGCGGCACGGTTTCCGACATCGCCGAAGCGATTAAATTTGCTGCTGACAACGGCGCCGACGTGATTAACATGAGTCTCGGCGGCGGCGGTGAAAGTCAGTTAATGGAAGAGGCGATCGACTACGCCCACTCTAAAGGCGTTGTCATCATCGCAGCCGCCGGCAACTCCGGCGACAGTTCCGCTTCCTATCCCGCCCGCTATCCCCACGTCATCGGCGTTTCCGCCCTCGGCCCCGACGACGAAAAAGCCTCTTACTCGAATTTCGGCGCAGGGGTTGATATTGCAGCCCCCGGCGGTTCAGAAATGGGCAAGATCCTGCAAAGTACGATCGACCCGGAAACCGGCGCCGAAGTCTTTGAAGGCTACCAAGGCACTAGCATGGCTTCTCCCCACGTTGCCGCCGTTGCAGCCCTTGTCAAGGCTTCCGGCATCACAGAACCCGACGAAATTCGCAGCGTACTCTTGCAGTCCTCGCGAACTGTCACTGAAGATCCGTTAAACCATTTTGGTTCAGGACACCTAGACGCAGCCGCAGCAGTTCAGCTAGCCCAGCGCGGACAAATCAACTTCCGCGATTTCTTCCGCTGGCTGCGCGATAACGGGTATCTCAACCCCCGCTTTTGGATTGACGGCGGTGCAGTCGCCCTGTTGCCTAAAATTGCAATGGTGCTCGGTTCTTACCTGCTGGCTTTCTTTTTGCGGAATTATTTCCCCTTCGCCTGGACTTGGGGCTTTTCCGGCGGTTTAATTGCTGGTAGTTCTGGGTTCTTTTTCCTGCGGAACTTGTTTGTATTTGACTTGCCGCAGTGGCCGCTGCGGGTGATGGGCAGTTCTATTCCCGAACTCGGCGGCGCAATTAATGGCAGCAGTATGCTGAATCCCTTTTTTGCTAGCGTTTTGATTCCTGGGATTTTGATTGCTTTGCTGTTGGGACATCAACAGTGGAAGTGGATCGCGATCGCAATTTCGATCGGTTTTGCCAGCAGTTTAGCGGTCAATGCTTTTGTCTCTCCCGCAGTCTGGGGATTGGGAACTGGTTTTATAGCACAAACATTCTTGATTGTCAATGCTTTACTGTGTTTTGGATTGGCACGTTTAGCAATTAAAACAGAGGTACGATCGGCATGAGTATTACTGTCAAAGGTGTAATTGAACGCAAAGGATTGGGTCCCGGTACTTGGGCTTTGGTCGGCGAAGATGGGGAAACTTACGAACTTAAGGATGCTCCTTCTGATTTGAAAAAAGCTGGCTTGAAAGTCAGTGTTAAAGGTGAAGTGCGTAAGGATGTGATGACTTTTGCTATGATCGGCCCGGTTCTTGAGGTGCAGTCTTTTGAGGCGAATTAGCCTAATTGGTTAAGGCAGCTTTTGAGCTAAAAAAAACCCCGGCCAAAATTGGCTGGGGTTTATTAATCAGGGTGCATCTACTAATTTAATCTCCCGCCTCACACCACCTCTGTCAGGATACTTTGGCAGAATGTGCGAAAATTGGCGGCGAGGGCGTAAGATCGGCAAAAAAAAACCCCAAACCAAAATTGGTCGGGAGTTAATTAATCAGGGTGCATCTACTAATTTAGTCTCCGGCTTTACACCACCTCTGTCAGGACACTTTGGTAGACTTTGCGGAAATTTGTGGCTCAGCTTGCGATCGGCAAAAAAAAACCGGCCAAAATTGGTCGGGAGTTAATTAATCAGGGTGCATCTACTAATTTAGTCTCCGGCTTTACACCACCTCTGTCAGGACACTTTGGTAGACTTTGCGGAAATTTGTGGCTCAGCTTGCGATCGGCAAAAAAAACCCGGCCAAAATTGGTCGGGAGTTAATTAATCAGGGTGCATCTACTAATTTAGTCTCCGGTTCGAGGTGCACCTGTTCCGGACAGTTTGGGAAAATTTGCTAAAATTCTTGCTTTAGGGTGCGATCGAAAAAAAAAACCCCAAACCAAAATTGGTCGGGAGTTAATTAATCAGGGTGCATCTACCAATTAAGCTTCCTGAGAATTCGAGTGCCATCCGGACAACCTCAAACTTTTTCAGCATCACCGTCGATACAGCAAAAAAAAAAACCCAAACCAAAATTGGTCGGGAGTTAATTAATCAGGGTGCATCTACCAATTAAGCTTCCTGAGAATTCGAGTGCCATCCGGACAACCTCAAACTTTTTCAGCATCACCGTCGATACAGCAAAAAAAAACCCAAACCAAAATTGGTCGGGAGTTATTTAATCAGGGTGCATCTACTAATTTAGTCTCCCGTCTCACAGCACCTCTTTCAGGACACTTTGGCAGAATTTGGGAGAATTTGTGGCGAGGGCGTGCGATCGCAAAAAAAAACCCGGCCAAAATTGGTCGGGAGTTATTTAATCAGGGTGCATCTACTAATTTAGTCTCCGGTTCGAGGTGTACCTGTTCCGGACAGTTTGCGAAAATTTTGGAGAATTGGCGGTTTGGGGTCCGATCGCAAAAAAAAACCGGCCAAAATTGGTCGGGAGTTAATTAATCAGGGTGCATCTACTAATTTAATCTCCCGCCTAAGGGCACCTCTTTCAGGACACTTTGGCAGAATTTGCGAGCATTTGTGGCGAGGGCGTGCGATCGCAAAAAAAAAACCCGAACCAAAATTGGTCGGGAGTTAATTAATCAGGGTGCATCTACCAATTAACCTTCCTGAGAATTTGAGCGCAATCCGGACAGTCGGATCAAATTTTTCAACAGGGCGATCCCTTGAGGATACGCAAAATCTGAAGTACAGAGTTGGGGGGCGATCGCTTGGTATTAGCGACGCTTGTTTTGATGGGAAGGCGGTTTGACTGGCTCTTCTGTGTTTAAGTAGTATAAAAGTCCGATACCGCCCCCGATGAAGATAGCCACTGCTATCATCATAGCAACTATTATTTGCGATCCTGACGAGAACAAGATGTGAATTAATCCCAGATAAGGAACCCCCAAAAGAATAGCAATAACTATTGTTTTTAAGGATTTCAAATTAATTTCTATTTCAAGATGGTTGTATGATATTCCTTGAAATTTGTAGGGGTCTGTAGATTTATTTAAGGGTTCGGGAGGGGGTACAAAAGGTTTTTGAGATGGCATACTGTTTTTTTGATGGTGGCTGACTGAGTATTTTTATTTAAGTTGCTGTCAATCCTGCGGATTTTGGGGCGATCGCTCACCCCAACAGATAGATAATCTAACTTCAACCCAAAAGCCAAAAAATCAACAGATGAACGTTTAAAGTTGAGCAGAAGATAGGGCAGTGCTGGCCCAAAACACTTCTAATTTATCCATCACTTTAGCTACACTCTCTGTTACGGTTTCCCGATCCGTGAGGCATTCTACTGGCGGGTGCAAGGGTGGTTCGTAAGGATCGTCAATCCCAGTAAAACCTCGAATTTCACCGGCACGAGCTCTCTTGTACAGTCCCTTCACATCTCGCTGTTCGCAAACTTCGAGGGGAGCTTTCACGTAAACTTCAATAAAGTTACCAATTTGGTGTCCGACTTCCTCTCTGACATCGCGGTAGGGTGAGATGACTGAAACCAAAACAATTACACCGTTCCTGGTCAAAAGATCGGCGACAAAGCCAATGCGGCGGATATTTTCATCGCGATCGGCTCTGCTGTAACCTAAATCTCTGGTGAGACTTTTGCGGACGATATCGCCATCTAAAACTTCTACTTTGTATCCCTGCCGCCGTAAAATTTTGGCTAGTTCAGTAGCGATCATACTTTTGCCAGATCCGCTTAAACCAGTGAACCATACGGTAATGCCATCCTGTTGCATATATAATTCCTCCCTTAAAAGGTAATGTGTTCTGTGCCAGTTAACTGTCGATAAAATCGTGTATTTGTGGCTGGGGAACTGGGGCTCGGTTCTTTATAGTTATTCTTTCGGGGGTTAACTGTCCGATCCGGGTTAAATTGGGCAAGGATGCGGGTTTGGAGTTGTTGTGGAGAGGAGAAAGAGGCGCGATCGCACTTCTTAATATAAAAATTAACAGCTTATTTCCGGTGCGACATTCCCAAGTTTGGTATTAAGTTATGAGCTTTACAGTTAATCCTTAGCAATTTCATGTGCGCTGCCACCGGAACACACAGGTGGAGCGCCATTATCCCAACACCTATGCCAACACACACCCAAACACCGATAGTTAGCGTAATTATTCCTGTGTATCAAGGCGATCGCTTTCTTGCTGAAGCTGTAGAAAGTGTCCTAAGCCAGACCTACGCAGGCTATGAAGTGCTTGTAATTGATGCTGGAGCGACAGAGAACAGTCGCGAGCTTTTACATCCATACATAGCTACAGAACGTATCAATTATATTTACAGACACAACAAAAATCTGTCATGGATGCGCGAGTACGGGGTGCAAATCGCTAATGGTGATTTTGTCATTTTTTTAAATCCATATGACTTTCTCCAGCCAACGACATTGGCAGATGTGGTTGCTTGTTTTGAAGAGCAACCGTCATTAGGTATGGTCAGGAGCGGTTTCCAGATGGTGGATGCTCAAGGTAATATCCTCTCACACATAGAATTATGGAAGCAATTTCCTGAACTCAATTTAGAAACATGGCTGCTTCATAAACCCGTGAACCTCAGTACCATAATGTTTCGCCGAGAATGGCTGGAGGAGATGGGTAAATTTGATGATCAATTTGAGCCTATAGAACATCTAGATTTAATTTTACATCTCGCTTTAATGGGCTGCCAAGCAGCTTGGTTGCGCCAAATCACAGTATGTTGTCAGGACGGTGAAATTTCAGAATATATCAATATCGATCAAGTTGAAAAAGCCTTAAACAGCTTATACAAAAAGTTTTCCATGCGTCAAGATGTACCCAGTAAAATAGTCGCATTATCCAGTCAATTTCGTTACGAAGATTTGGTATGGATGTCAGGACTTTGCTATCAGAGAGGTCATTTCAAGGAAATGGCTAATTATTTGCAAATATCTTTAGCACATACTTCCTTGTATCCTACTGAAATACTGTGTGATTGGATTGAAAAATTGATAAGTTATGCTGATTTTTATGGCAAAAAAAATACTTTAAAAAATCTGACTCAATTACGTGAATGGCAAAGTTTAATTAATTTAATCATTTTCCCCAAAAAACCTTTTTATCCTCACCTGACGCAAGTCACAAGTAACTCCATCGTTAAAAATGCTCAAAATTTAATTTACAAAACATATGAAGATTTGACTGATTATCAAGAAAATTTTACAATTTTTCAACTCTCAGAGCAAAATTTTGAAGATTTGGGAAGATATTTAGAATCTCTCCAAAAATTGTCCTGCACAGAAGTTCCCAAAATTTCAATTATTACTTCCGTGTTTAAAGGTGACAAATATATTGAAGAGTTCCTTAAAGATATTGTAAATCAAACGGTATTCCCTCAATGTGAACTAATTTTAATTAATCCAAATTCTCCTGGCAACGAGGAACCAATTATTATAACATACTTGAAAGAGTATCCCAACATTGTTTACAAAAAGTTAGAGTACGATCCGGGGCTGTATGAAACTTGGAATATGGCGATCGGGATGGCTCGCGGTAAATATATCACCAATGCTAATTTAGACGATCGCCACGCTCCTCAACATATTGAAAAACATCTTGAATGGCTAGAACAACATCCCGAATGCGATGTTGTTGCTGCGCCTGTTTTAGTTACTAAGGGAATTAATGAAACCTGGGACTGTCATACAGCTTATAATATCTGGCATAAACAATTTTTTCATGGAGGAGATGAATATTCTGGCATCCAAGAGTTTTTTCAGTCAGAATTAGACCAAAATGGGGTCAAAACAGGTGGAGTAGAATCTAATAATTTCCCTCACTGTATGCCTGTTTGGCGGAAGAGTTTACATGAAAAAAATGGATATTTTGATGAGTGTGAATACGGTACGAGTGCTGATTGGGAATTTTGGTTGCGCTGTGCAGCCAATGGCGCCAAATTTAAACTGCTAAAAGAACCTTTAGGGCTGTATTTAGAAGATCCTAATTCCCACAACAGAACTTACAAAAACAAGGAAGAGTGCGAAAAAAAAATTATTAATAAGTACCTAAAATTCGCTATAAATAATCTCGTTTATATTAAGATAGAGACGACAGATGAAAATGGTACGCAGAGCAGTCAGGCTTTGGTATCTTACCCCAAACTGATCGATATGAGTGCTGCCTTGAAATGTAATTATGGGAATCACAGGTCAGGGTGGGGTTATGCTTTACACAGCTTAAGCCCTTTGCACAACGATCTGGGAATTGGGGTCGATGGTTTTGTAGAGAAAAAGTTTGTTTGGGGAACTGACCTGGGCGATCGTACGAATAACCCAAAACCCTATAAAAAACCCTGGATTGGATTTATTCACGTCCCACCCTATGTCCCAAGATGGTTTCAATCAGAACAGGCACCTAAAAAGATTTTCTCTACTAAGTTGTGGCAAGAAAGTATAGAATACTGCCGGGGTATTTTTTGCTTGTCCGAGTATCATAAAGCTTGGTTGGAAGAACATCTTGATGTGCCGATATCCTGTTTGTGGCATCCCACAGAAACTCCAGATATTAAATTTTCTATGGATGCTTTTCTAGCCAATCCTCATCGCAAGCTTGTCCAAATTGGCTGGTGGTTGAGAAAGTTACACTCCATCTATTATGTGCCCACCCAAAAACTTAAAAAAGCTATTTTGCGATCAGGTGAACCTCACATCGAAGAGATGTTCTTTACTGAGAAAAAGATATTAAATATGCAACTAGACGAAAGTTATGTCGAGCAAATTAGTTACTTACCAAATACTGATTACGATCGTTTCCTCTCCCAAAACGTTGTGTATGTAGAATTTTACGATACAAGTGCTAATAATATTATCATTGAGTGTTTAGTCAGAAACACCCCGATTTTAGTTAATCCTCTTCCTGCTGTTAGGGAATATTTAGGAGAAGATTACCCGTTTTATTTCCACGACTTAGAAGAGGCTGCAAAGAAAGCTGACAATATCGGGTTAATTGAGGAAACACATAATTACCTAAAGTCTCATCCTATCAAGGAAAAATTAACATCAGAATATTTTTTTCAGTCCTTTGCTGAGTCAGCAATTTATAGAAATTTACTGTAAGTGGAAGGCAGCCTTCCTTGGTCTATCGAGAAACCTCGCGATTCATCGCGGGGTTGATTAAGGCTGTTGTTCCCTTTTGTAGGACTCGCTTCACGGTTGGAGTGTGTCCTGGATTGCCTAGTATCAAGACTCAACAGAACTAAAGTACGCAGGAGGTAATTCACGGTCGCAAACTCCTGGCAACAAAGTGGGTTGCCAAAGTCGAGCAAAACCACCGAATGCGGTTCCAAACGCCTTTGGCAGCAAGTGGTCGCATCTAATGCTACATGAGCTGGTCAGTCTGGTTTTTGACTTCAGAGTATGATGGATCGCGATCGTCCCTGGTCTCGATGCCAGCCCCGAACGAGGAGCGTATGCTGTCCTTGCGTTTTCGGTTTAATTAGGTGGAGCTACTTATTGCTCTTGAACTTGGAAAAAATCTTACAGTAACTGTATCAAGTATATTGCTTCATATACTCTGATAAATACTCATTAAAAGTAAGCTTTTCCTTAGAAAAATGCAACTTATATAGACTATCAAATGTCATAAATTTTAGATTTAATGCTGTGATTACGCTAGGATAGATAGGCAGTTGATAATTACCTGATATCTCACTCTGATGTGCTTTTGATAGTGGTGCAATACCGAGAATTTCTAAAATTTGATTAGTTACATAAGTAGCGATCATGTTAGATGGATGATTGGGAGTATGAAATAAGTAATAATTTTGATAATTTTTTGTGATAAATTCCGACACTTTGATATCAGTTAATAATTCACGCTCCTTCAACTTCTCTATTGTCTGGTCTATATTATCCAACAATTTTTTTTCATCATAGAAGTCGATTCTGTTTAGTTCTTGCATGATTTTATTTTTTTGTATAGAGTCATTGCTAATCGTGTTAATCACATTATAATCACCATAAGGAAATTTACCATAGGGATAGTTTTGATCCGGTTTATTAACTGGATTCTCGCAGAATTGTGGCCAATAACCCTTAAAGTATATGTAAGGAAAAGCAATTTTAATGCAATCCGATGGCAATTTATTCAATATGTAATCGGTACTCTGATTGCCATAACTTTTGTCTAGTGGTTGATAGATAAATAGTGAAGTTTTTTCAATAATTTCCTCAGAAATACTAATTTTGTTCTTGATGGCATTAAAATTGAGTAAAGGGGGTGATATGTCATATTCTTGGGAAAAATCTTCTGATAGCTTCAAGTGAGCATCAAGTAGATAAAATTGACAATTACTATAAATTAAACACGTCTTTTTTGATGTTTTATCGTTCATAGGTATCGTAGCCTCCTAATTTTGGTTGCGTACACTTAAGTTTTCAGCAATATTTACAGTTAAATCTTATGTCCAGATAAGTAGGTAGGCGGGATTAAACTGAACCATGTCAAAGTATGTAAACAGGGCTAAGTCAGCCACTAGAGGGCTAAGGATACTTTACAATAGTTTACATAGTTGCGTTTTACAGCGCCTATCTACTTATTCTTCGAGCTTGTAATTAGAAGACTGGAAAAATCCTGGACAATTTCTGGCGTATAGCTTCATCTCCAACGAGACAATCTAGAATTCATAGCCGCCGTACTCTATATCAAACTTAAAGACTTTGGCAATCATCTCTTTTGTTTGTTCATCGTAATACTCTGAGTATTTCTTGTGAGAAGTTTTATTTAGGTGAGGGCAATTCAGTTTAATTCCTAACTGAGAAGCTACTAAATCTAAATCACAATTAAGATTTTCAACGCGGACTACATAATCCACCATATTATTACCATTTTCGTCTAAAATAAAGTTTTGTAGTGTATGGAACCAAGCCATATTTTCCTTTAACACCCATTCTTTAAATGACATAAGTTGTTGAGGTTTATAGTCGGGTGAATTGTGCCAAAACGCGAGGCCATTAATATCTACCTTATTATAAAAATACAGTGAAACCGCCATGTCCCAAGGATTTCTCAAGCTGGTAAATTTGAAATAGCTGTTAAAATCCCACCCCATATCATTGAAATGTTTTTTTAATTGTCTCAAGGTTGTATGATGATAGTAAGGGGAGTAAAAATCTTCGTCACTGAAGATATCACTGTGAGCGTCTAGGGCTTGGCGGATACTCTCACTAGCAGACTTAGGCTTAGATATGTAAATAAATTTATGGTGGTGTGAAATTCGCATGGCAATTTGTCTCCAAAAATCTCTAGGTACAATCTACTTCACTTCAATCAATACAATATCCCGCACAATTATATGTTGATCAGGCAGTTGCCTGATCAAGCTTTAGGCAAAGCAGTCTAACTCCTAAGCAACTAAAAATTCATTCAAGTAGTATTTTTCCCAAGGCCTATTCGGATTAAAAGGATTTTGAACCTCCCTATATCCATTGACCGTCAATAATTCTTTGAGAATGGGATGATTAGCTATACTTGTTTCCAAGGTTAAAGCCAAAAAACGATATTTTTCAAAAGGAAAGATAGATAACGCATTCAGTTCACTACCCTCTATGTCGAAAGCTGCATAATCAATAACTTGAGGTGCATTGTGCTTGTCCAGCAAATCTTCAAGGGTCATGGAGTTACGAGTGACTGACTTCCCTTTAGTCAACACTTCCTTGGTTCTCTCGATTACAGACTGACCAACTTGAGGGTTACTAGCCATTCTTTCCAGTGAAATTTTGATGCCACCTAAATATGGACTTATAGAATCATCGCCACCCTCTACATAAGTCACTTCACCTGTTTGATAATGCAAACATACTTGTTCGCATATGCTGTTGGGTCGATTTTTGACTAACTGCTCATAAAACTTTTCATTTGGTTCTACACAGATGCCTGTCCAGTTAAGTTCTTTCTCAAGCACATAACAACTACTACCCCCGATCCCATTAGCAGCTCCGGCTTCTAAAAAATAACCATTCTGCTTGTCAGGGAATACACACTCTACTATCCATTGATCGTTGTTGCATTCATTGTAATACTTTGTAGCCATGAGTCGATTCTCCATAAATTCCGTAAAAAACTACAAGCCGAGTTGAGCGACACGCTCATAAACAACAATGGCTTCTTCTGTCTTACCTTGCTTGATCAGAACTTCGCCTAGTTTTTTGCAAATAGTTGCAGAGTTAGGATTGAGTTCTCTAGCTCGACGGTAAGCCTCAATTGCTTCATTCCACCAATAATCCTGCTTCCTGCAAATATCCCCCAATGCGCTGTAATATAAGTCTGAATTAGGCTCTAGCTTAATAGCCTCTTCATAGTAATACTTGGCTTCCGCTTGCTTTCCTTGTTTTTCCATCAAAATTCCCAAATGATAATAATACCTGGGTTCTGTAGGATTATTATTAACTGCATGATAGTAACACTCTATCGCTTCTTCCCATGCAGCCTGCTTTTCGAGAGCTTGGGCTAATCGAAAAGAGATTTCAGAGTTTTTCGGTTGAATCATGAGGGCAGCTTGGTACAAAACCAGAGCTTGATTTAATTGATTTTGTCTAATTAGAGTATTCGCTAACTGTAAATACATTTCCGGATCGTCTGGCTTAATTGCCAAGGCTTTGTGATAAATCTTGGTGTTGTCGGGCTGAAGCTCGATCACCTGACAATAAGAACTGACAGCTTCCTTTAAGTAACGATGACCTAACTGTTGCTGCAAGTCGGCCAAATGAGCGTAAACCTCTGGCAAATCAGGGTTGACAGCTATCGCTCGCCGATAACAGGCAATTGCTTCCTCTAAAGTCTCCATTTCCGTGAAAGTTTCTCCTAGAGTGCAGTAAGATTCTACATGGTCTGGAATTAACTTAATTCCTGGTCTATAAGCATTAACCGCTTCTGCAAGCTCGCCTTTTTGCTTAAGAGCATTGCCCAAATTGTAATAAGACTGAAAGCAATCTGGGTTAATAGCAACAGCATGGCGATAGGCAGTAATTGTTTGTTCCAAATTGCCTTTTTCTTGCACTAACTCTGCTAATCTGTGGGGAATCTCCCAAGGATTAGATTGAGCTGCAATGTCTTTTTCCTCAACTCCAGCTAATTCCCACAACTGATGCCAACTGTCTTGGCTTTCCTTTTGCGCTAACAAACGCCCTAACTTGTTTTCCACTCCAAGCATATCCGGTTGAATTTCCAGAACGCGGTGGTAACACGCGATCGCTTCCTCTACTAATCCTTGTTGTTGCAAAGCATCTCCTAAATGAAGGTGAACTAGGGGCAAGTTAGGCTCCAATTCGGCGGCGCGACAATAACAAGCGATCGCCTCTTCCCACTTCTCCAACTTCACCAAAGCATCCGCCAAATTATAGTGAGACCAATGGAAGCCTGGGTTTAACTCGATCGCCCTTCCATACGCCACCGCCGCCTCCTCCCACTTCTCCTGCTTAATCAGCACATCCCCTAAATTATTGTGCGACCAAGAAAAATCCGGGTTAAATTCGATCGCCAGACGATACGCAGCAACCGCCTCATCCAACCTGCCTTGTCCTTGCCAAAGATCCCCCAAATTATGATGGACTCCCCACAAATCCGGCTGAATTTCGATAGCTTTTTGATAAATTATTACTGCTTCATCTAACTCGTCATTTTTAACAAGAGCGTCTCCCAAACTTTGGTAAATTGCTGCTGAATTAGAGTCTAAATCTAAGGCTTGGCGATAGGAGGCAATAGCCTTACCCCACTCTCCTTTCTTGGCAAATGCTTTCCCTAAGCTGTAGTGCGGTTTAGCATAATTGAAGCTAGCATTAACTATGCTGTGACTGGAGGAACCTTGATCTTTCTTCCTATCTTCTTCATTAACTTCTGAATAGGTTCTTTTTAAAGCCAAGGATTGCGAGCTGAACAACTTGTCAATTGATTTGCGCGTGAGCAATGAATCGGGATGGTTGTTAAGAGGAAAATCTATGATATTATTGGCTTCGCTGTTCATACCCTATACCTGCTAAAAATTGAGACAGTCAAATCCTTGTGAGTTATTATTCTGTTCGCTCAATCAGTAACCGGAAAGTTGATAACTAATTTTTTACCAGTTCAATTGCGCGGTGGTAAGCGTCGATCGCCCCATCAATCTCGCCTTTTTCTTGCAAAGCATCCCCTAACTTTTGGTGAACCTCCCAGATATCCGGTTTCAATTCAATGGTTTTTTCATAACATCCGATCGCCTCATCCAACTGACCCCAACTGTCCAAAACATCGCCCAAACTTTGATAAGCTTGAGCCAAATTGGGATTTAACTCGATCGCCCTCCGATAACAGGCGATCGCTTCTTCGCGCCGATCGAGACTTGCCCAAGCTTTCCCCAAGCCGTAATGAGGTGCATCGAAATTCGGGTTCAGATCGATCGCTTTTCGGTAAGCCGCGATCGCCTCTTCCCACTGTCCCATAACGCTGAGAACCTCCCCTAAATTGTGATAAGCATCCGCATAACTCGGCTGCAACTGAATCGCCCGCCGGTAACATGAAATAGCTCGCTCCAACTGACCCAGTTCTAACAAAGTGTTGCCCAGAGTAAAGTGTTCATCAGGCTTTGCCCAATTGATATCGAGAGTAAGAGCTTCATACCAACATTCTGCCCCTGCTTGCGGCTGACCGGACTGCAAAAATACCCTCGCTAAATTCCGGTAAGGCGATGCTAAATTTGGTTGAATTTTAATTGCTTGTTGGTAACACTCAATTGACTTTTTCCACTGTTTGTGCTGAGCATAAATACTGCCTAAATTAGCATGAACTTCAGCAAAATCTGGCTCGATTTCCAGGGCTTGAGCGTACCAATACCTCGCCGCCTCTGCTTTGCCCATAGCTTGGGTAGCATTCCCCACAATCTTGTAGGCAAGTGCCACCTCGGGTTTGATTTCAATAGCTAGCTTGCACTCCGCGATCGCCTCTTCAAATTTCCCCTGAGCATAATAAGATTCTGCTTTTTTGATGTATCTTTCTGCACTGACAGAATTGACGATCGCCACAGGTTTGCCACTGTTACTACTACCGCTATCAAGTGCAGATAATGTTAGACTTTCGCCAGATTTTGAATGACCGTTGTTCAGATTGTTTGCTGGTGCCGCAGAAGCGATCGCATCCCCAAATTCCACAGCGGCAGCAGGTTTGTGAGTGTTTCGATCGCCCTTTACCCGCGTCGCAGGGGCAACAGTATCACTTGCTAGATGGTCGGCTACCAAACCACTGTTGTTAAGTGCGGCGGCTTTCTCCAAACAGACAGCAGCTTCATGTAATTTTCCTTGCTTTTTTAACGCTATCGCCAGATTTTGGTAAGCAGCAGTTAAGTTGGGATTTAACTCGATCGCGCGGCGGTAACACGCGATCGCATAAGTAATTTGACCTTGCTTAAACAAAAGATTGCCCAATTTAAAATGCTGATCGGGCGATACCTTTTCCGGTTCCAAAGAATAAGCTTCGTACCAGCACTCGTTCGCCTCTTCCTGTTTGCCCTGCAGCCTCCACACCCTAGCCAAATTCCGGTAAGCTGGTGCTAAATTCGGTTGAATAGCAATCGCTCTTTGGTAGCAAGCAATTGCCGGCGATAGCTGTTTTACCATAGCATACAAAGTGCCAAGATTTACGTAAATATCTGCCTCATTAGAATTAATTTGGACGGCTTTTTTATAGCACTCGATCGCCTCTTCTATATTCCCTTGCACTTGCAAAATCTTGCCCCACAGTTTGTAAGCAGCCAGGGCATCCGGTTTAATTCCAATAGCTCGCTTGCACTCAGCAATAGCCAGATCGAATTGTTTTTGAGCGCAATAAGATTCTGCCCGCTGAATGCAGTTATCCGCCGTTTCCTCCCTGCCAAAATCGGCCACAAAATTCCTGTCAATAACTGTCACCTGTGGCAAAATATCAGCCGAGTTTGGAGCAGCGGGTGCAAAATTTTCCGGATGGGCGCTCGTATTTAACTGTTGCGGTACAGCAGCGGACTCCTGCAACTGTACGCGAGGTTTTTCAGCGGAGATTGTGGAATCGAGTTGCAAGGAATTAGCGGCAATATTTGGCGGCAAAGTAGATGTTTGGGGATTCTGAGGCCACTCAGATTTTTGCTTCAAACCCACAACTACTGTATTCAACAATTCCCCAGAAATGTTAGCAGGAGTTTCAATATTTTTTCGATAAATATCAACTTCTTCCTGCAACTTTATTTGAGCTTTCAAAGCCTTTCCTAACTGTTGGTAAGCCTGGTTGAAATTGGGGTTTAACTCGATCGCGTGGCAGTAACAGCGTATAGCCTGCGTTACCTGATTCTGCCTCAAAAAATTATCGCCCAATTGGATGTGTTCTTCAGGTGTTGCTTTGGCAGGTTCCAGAGAATACGCTTTAAACCAACACTCGTCAGCCTCAGATAGCTGCCCCATTTGCGCCCACACCCGAGCTAAATTTCGGTAAGTTGATGCTAAGTTCGGCTGAAGGGCGATCGCCTTTTGGTAAAATGCGATCGCTGATTGCCACTGCTGTTCCTGAGCATAAAGCGTCCCCAAATTAGTATAAGCTTCAGCAAAATCAGGATCGATTTCAATAGCCTTAGCGTACCAATTTTTTGCCTCCTCTACCTTGCCTTGAGCTTGCCTAGCATTACCCCAAGTTTTATAAGCCCTCGCATCGGGTTTAACTTGGATAACTCGCTGGCAAGCAGTCGCCGCCTGCTCAAATTTCCTTTGAGCATAAAACGATTCTGCACCTTGGATGTAGACTTCAATATCCTCAGGGTTTAAAGCTAAAACACCGGGAATGTTATTGCGATCAGTTACTGTATTTTTCAGGGGCGCAGATGTAGATTTTTGGTAACAAACTAAAGCCATATCCCAATTTTTCTCTTCGGCGTACAGAGTCGCAAGGTTAGTATAAACTTCGGCCAGATTTGGCTGAAGTTCCAGAGCTTTTGTGTAGCAATGCTTTGCCTTTGCTAAATTGCCTTGCACTTGACTGACTTGGCCCAAAGTTTTGTAAGCTGGTGCAAAATCAGGTTTGTGTTTTAGGGCTTGCTCGCAAGCAGCTACAGCATCAGCTAACTTGCTTTGTTCTAAATATAATTCTGCCCGTTTTTGGAAATAATCTGCTGATTCTGGGTTCATAAGGGCGGTAGGTTTTTTATGGTTTTTGGTCGAAATTAAATTTAGTGCATTTTTTGAGGGAAGGAGATTAATTTTTCCCATCATTTTTTTGAGATAATTCAAATTTACTAAAATATCCTCAGTTAAGGGATTTTGATACATTAACTGTCGGATTGGGTGGCACTCAAAGCTCTCTCCTGTTACGTAATAATGTTCTAGATTTAGCTGCTGACCGATCGCCCAATAGTAATGCCTGAGATAATTCGGAGATGTCAGCTCAATTACTTTTGTTCCGGGAGTACAGAAGATAATATTTGTTAGACCACTGCCGTGCGGCGCAACAATTACTTTTGCACGAGCAAATAAAGCTATCTGCTCCTGAAAACTCATAGATTCTAGTAGCACTGGAACAAAGCCTAATCCGCCTAAAAACCCCATTAATTGATCTTCATTGATAACTCGCCGATAGCTGCATTTGCTGCGGCTGATATAGATGCGTTCTGGGTAAGGATTTTGGCGAGCGCTGGGGAAGCTTTTTGGGAGTTTCTGAGATGTTTTCATTAAAAAAACCCGCCTCAAAAACTCAAGCCCCTGGGGCGACAGCCAGCCCAAATATCCGGCAAAAGAGGGAACAATTAATTTTTTGGCTTGAATGTAAGGATGGCGATCGCTCTCTAGAATTTTATATTCAGGAATCCCCAATGCTTTCAGGGTTTCTCGCTGAAAAGGCTGCTGGCAGCTATTAACCAAAAACCAATCTATCTCTTCCAGATTTACCCCCCAACGCTGCAGAACTTCAATCCGGGGCAAGATATCCACCATCCAGTGAAAATAGACATTTCCCGAAAGTCCGGTCAATACTGCCACCGTACCGTCTATCTTTTCTAAAGGCGGCAATTCTTCCGGTTGTAACTTCAAAAACCTGTGTTGAGTAGAGTGTGGATTTTCGCATCCCGGCAACTCCCCCGGATATTCGCGGGAAAGTTCGGGTAAAAGCCGATTGCCAGAATCGATAATAGCAATAGCATTGCAAATCATCCAAGAATTTTTCTGCGGTACAATCCAAGCCCGCCCGTTTGGGAGCGAAGTCACAGAGGTTTCCGGTGACTCAACAGCAGTCTCTCCCTGCTGAGTACAAGAATATAAGCTATCACCTAAATGCAGAGGTTCAAACTGTCTGAAAATCCGCTTGAGACACCGCTGACAATCTAAACCCTGACATTTCGATTTCGGCTGTTCATTCCCCTTAACAATGGAGGGGTATTTTATGCTTTTCAAGTCAGAGTCGGAGTCCGACAGGGGTTTCAACCCCTGGCGGGCTGAGGGAGAATGAATCAACTTCTGCTGTTGTTCCACTACAGCCTGCAACGGCTCGGAAACATCAGAGCGATCGCCCGCAATTACCAGTACCAAGCGGTAAATTACAATCGCTGCCGAAAATCGTTGCTGCTGACTCAAACAATAAGCCAGCCGCAAGTAAATCTCGGCATTCTTAGGTTGAATTTGTAAAGCTTTTTGGTAATATTGTTCCGCCTGTTCGTACCCGCCGTACTCAGCCAAGACATTTCCCAGATGAAAGTAAGTCTCTGCTAAATTCAGGAGCAATGATGAAGGATGAAGCAGATTTTTAGCAAGGCTAGAAATGTCAGAACCAGAGCCGTTGTTTCCTTGAAGCTGCCTGAGAAATCGGACACAGGCTATTTGAGAACGATCGAGTTCATTCAGTTGTTGTACGGAAGTCAACCGCATCTCTACTTGGCGGCAAAAACCCTCAACAAACTCGCTTTGCAGAGCAATAGCATTTTGGAAACATAGCATTGCCTCAGCTAATTTGCCTTGTGCCATCAAGGAAACGGCCCGATCGCCGTATGCCGAAACCCGATCGGGCTGTTTGCTAATTACCAGCTCAAAACATTCTCCAGCAAAAGTATGCAGCCCCAATTGTTGGAATGCTTTCCCCAAATTGTAACGGGCAATAACTAACTCGGGCTGCAACTCGAGCGCGCGGCGGTAAAGGGCGATCGCTTCCTCTGGCTTCCCCAGTTTCAACAGAGAAATAGCTAAATTATTGTACAGAGCAGCATCATCGGGCGCCACAGCTATTCCCGCTTGAAAAACCACAATTGCTGCGTCAACTTTGCCCTGCTGTACCAGAATGCAGCCCCAATTGCTATAGGCATTTAGCGCGTAGGGCAAAAGTGCTTTTTCAGAGCTTTTTTTCCAGCAGGATATCGCTTGCTGGTAACTGTCAATCGCTACTTCTATTTTTCCTTGCTCTTGAAAAATACTGCCTGTATTGTAGAGACTTTTAACATTTAAATTGGCATTTTGTGCGATAGCTTCGGTGCTGATCATAGTTAAATTACTAATTTCGATCGGAAACTGTCTTTCTGACCCGTTCCGCGCGGTAAATTTTTCTTGGGGGCGGGCTCATAACCAACCCGTAATCTTTAAATTATAGGAATGGTAGATATACCGTAGATCTGGTTAAAATTTAGATAATTTCAAAGTTGTTTGACCCAATATTCAGGTTAGAATCGACTTGGGCGATGAGCGACACTTGACCGTTTTGATTGCGGTAGTACAGCGAACCGTCAATCGGGTTGTAGATGACATTAGCTGCGCCCGGTGCCCCAGGAGCGTTGGGATTGAAAGTGGGGTCGGTAATAAATTGGTTGCCAGTTAGATTGCCCGGTATTAAAGCATTAAACACAGCTTTGTCAAGCTGAATTTTATCTTCTGTAGGATTAAAGTCGGTAAGAGTATCCATATTATCTATGCCGAGGAACTCGAAGCGGAATGTATCCGCCCCCGCACCACCTGTGAGGGTGTCATTTCCTCTGTCGCCAGAAATAATATCGTTACCAGCATCACCCATAACGATGTCATTGCCTTTTCCGCCGTACAAAATATCGTTGCCATCGCCGCCTCTGACAGTATCATTTCCTAAGTTGCCACTTACGAAGTCGTTGCCAGCGCCGCCAAATAGCCAGTCATTACCTTTACCGCCGAAGAGAGAGTCGTTGCCCTCGCCACCGACGACGACATCATCGCCCTTGCCTCCAAAAAGGGTATCGTTGCCTTTACCGCCGTCGAGGAAGTCATTGCCACGATCGCCAAAGAGGATGTCATCGCCCTCGTCGCCATAAAGAACGTCATCGCATTTACCGCCGAACACGGTATCGTTGCCAGCGCCAGCTCTAACGTAATCCTCCCCCTGGTTCCCTTCGATATAGTCGTTGCCGTCGCCGCCAAATAGGATGTCGTTGCCGCGATCGCCGTAAAGGACATCATTGCCAGCATTGCCCTCAACGATGTCATTGCCTTTACCGCCCATGACCGTATCATTGCCTTCGCCCCCAGAGAGCGTATCTTCTCCCTGGTTGCCTTGGATGACATCATTGCCACCGCCTCCACCAACTAGATCGTTACCTTCTAGAGCAGCCAATTCTTCATCTTGGTTACTGCCATAGGCAATGTCGTCCAAAGGAGTGAGGGTTAGTTGCGGGATACCGGGTCTAGTGGTGGGCCGGGGTTGACCATTGGAGCCTGTGATAATCAAACCATCACAGTCATCTGGGCCTGTACTGGGTGGTGGACTAGGAATTACGATTTGAGACATGGTAAATCCTTTGTTGAGGATAGTGATTTATGTGCAGTATCTGCACCCTAGCGAGATGACCAACCAGCTAAAGAAAGCAATCAATGAAGCTTTTAAGCAAATAAACCTAGAAATCGCAACTGATTGACAGGCCGATCAATGAGCGGTCAAGTTGTTGTCCGTCTGTTGGCTCGTCCTGTTGACCCAACTATTAATACAGCGTTCTGTTCAACGCTTAAGGGTTGAGTGGGATTTGTTACTTGGGACATAGCCTGTCATCTCAAATTGGGGATATCTATCCAGAGGTTTATCTCTCTGGTGAGATTTACTAGCTACAATCCTGATGTCCGGAATAGTTGTATGTGAAATTAGTCAAAAAATGCAAATTATTTGTTTTATTTTTATATATTTAAAAAAAATAGTCTATCGGAAAATATTTAACTAGCCAGAACTTTTGAATTCACCTTTAATACCCAATCATGCTGAGAAATCCCTCATAACACCTGCGCTGGGAACATTTTCTACACAAACTAAGTCTAAGCATTGAGTGACTAACAAATAAAGGGGTTATTTAAGTCGGATTTGGTTTCGCTACAGACGGCTCAAAACTCTTTTCGGTGAACCAGAGTTGCACTAGCTTGGTCTGTCGGAACTAGCAAGACTTCACTAATATTGACGTGGGGCGCTCGTGTCACGCAAAAATACACGACATCGGCTACATCGTCAGCAGTCAGCGGTGTCAATCCTTGATAGACATTTTTGGCTTTTTCTGAATCGCCGTGAAACCGGACATTGCTAAATTCTGTTTCCACCAAACCCGGCTCTATTTCCGTCACCCGCACCGGTGTTCCCAAAAGGTCTTGTTTCAACCCTTCGGAAATAGCTCTCACTGCTGCTTTGGAAGCGCAATAAACATTCCCTTTCGGATAAGCTTGGCGGCCTGCTATGGAGCCGATATTCACTACGTGGCCGAGGCCTCGGCTTACCATTCCCGGCACGATCGCTCGAGTCATGTAAAGCAAGCCTTTAACATTGGTATCAATCATTTCTTCCCAATCTTGGAAGTTGCCTTCGTGCAGTTTGTCTAAACCACGGCTCAATCCCGCACTGTTAATCAGAATATCGATGCTTTTCCAGGCATCGGGAAGCGCAGTTATCGCCGATTCCACTTGCAGGCGATCGCGCACGTCCAATTCGAGCAAATAAATCTCGTTCGCCGATGCGATAGATTTTGTTTCTACAAGTTCCTTTGCCAGTCGATCGAGCTTTTCAAGACGGCGGGCTGCTAAAATTACTTTGGCTCCTCCTTTGGCGAATATCTTGGCACAGGCTGCTCCGATACCGCTACTCGCACCTGTAATGAAAACAATTTGGTTTTGGATAGAAATCATTTTTAATAATTAGAAGGAAGAGGGAAGAGGGAAAAATTTTTTAGTTGGTATAAGATTAAGTTTGGTCAATTAACCATCATTATTGTAGAGGCAGGTTTAACTTGTTCTCTCATTGGTGTTAGAGATTTTACTTAAACCGCCACTACAGAAATTACCCAAATAACCCATAACACCTATTTTATTATTTGACAACCCGCAATCGCACGCTAACTGTTGCAATTCCGCCTTGTCGCATCAAAACTGCTGAAACCCACCGATTTTCGGGCGTAGCCGGAGCTTTACCTACTTTAAAAATTCCCCCGGAATTTAGCAACTCCAGCTCGACTTCTGAGGGATTAAAAAAGGTTTTTTCGCTAATGGGTTCCTCCAAAACAGTCCCTATTAAAATATCATCGCCGATCGGCTCTCGCACAATGGCATCAAAATGGTACTCTTCGCCCACCTTAACTTGATCCGGAAAATTCACTTGAATTGTGGGAGGATTTTGCCCCGAACTAAGCTGAGTTTGTTCCGCTAAGATCTCTTGACTAACTATTTTTTCACCTTCAAAGCGCTGCTGGGAACGGATGGTAGATTTGAGAGTTAATTCTCTGCCCTCCTTTTTTTGAGTGCCGGCAATTGTAGTTATGGTTTCTGCAAGAATCGCGCTACCTTCGGTTTTCCAAGATTTTATCTCGGTGCGGTAATTTAAACTCGGATATCGATTCCAGAGTTGGGTGAGGGCTTTTTCCATGCTTTGGCGGTTTAAGCCGTCAGAATGAGTGAAATTCGGGCTGTAAAATGCCATGACTGCTTTGACATCGCGCCGGTTGGCCGCTGCGTCAATTTCTGTTAGCACTTTTGTGAGTGGGGCAGGCGCATTTGCAGGGGTTTGGGCGATCGTTCGGGGAGTCGCCGCGATCGCACCGATCGCTCTTGCCGCACTAGGATGCAGCACGCCAGCACTTACCACTGTTAAACATAACAACATTGGAGCGATCGACTGCCTGCAGTTAAAGCCAAAAACGATCGCGCGATCGGGTTTTTTGTCCCGACGGCTGGAAAAATACTGAGATGCACTTGGCACTAAATTCAAAAAATTACGCATTAGATGATAATTTGGTTATTTGTCAGGGGTCGTAGCTTGGGCAACTGTTCGCCTGCAACGAAAACTGACAACGGAAGCAGGGACACGGCACAATCTAATTTTAGATTGCTGATTCAAAATTGGCTGAAACTGCCGGAATAATAAGCATAATAATCTAAAACCTCAAATATAAAATTGATCGACCTGTGGAACTTGTACTTGTAAAAAAAGAAACAAATACCTTGACAAAAGCCCCCCTCCGGTTGTTGGTTGCAGCTAGCGGCACTGGTGGACATTTATTTCCCGCGATCGCCACCGCTGGGCAGTTGAACGACTGTCAGATCGAATGGCTGGGAGTCCCAGACCGCATGGAAACCCAGTTAGTTTCATCCCTTTACCCCCTCCACACGATCGCCGTCGAAGGCTTTCAGCAGGGATTTGGGCTCGGTACACTGCGAATTTTGGGCGGACTCGCCGGCTCGATCCTTCAGGTGCGGAAGTTGCTCAAAGCGGGAAATTTCCAGGGAGTGTTTACTACCGGGGGTTACATCGCAGCACCGGCAATTCTTGCTGCCCGTTCTTTGGGTTTGCCGGTGATTCTCCACGAATCTAATGCAATTCCCGGGAAGGTGACGCGGTGGTTTAGTCCTTTGTGCACTGCTGTGGCGATCGGATTTGAAGCAGCAGCCCAGCATTTACCCCGCGCGAAAACGGTGGTTGCTGGTACACCGGTGCGATCGCAATTCCTCGCCCGCCAACCTCTAAATTTGCCAATTCCTGACAGTGTACCTGTAATTTTAGTCATGGGCGGTTCTCAAGGTGCTGTCGCAGTCAATAAGTTAGTGCGCGAGTGTGCTCCGGCTTGGTTTGATGCCGGTGCTTGGGTGGTTCACCTCACCGGAAATAATGACCCGGATGCTGAAAGTTTGAAACACGAGCAATATTTGTCAATGCCATTTTACGACAATGTGGCGAGTTTGTTGCAGCGAGCAAATTTAGCAATTAGTCGATCGGGCGCGAGTGCTCTGACAGAATTAGCAGTGACAGGAGTACCTTCTATTTTAATTCCTTTTCCTCACGCCGCTGACGACCACCAAAGATTTAATGCGGAAGTATTTGCCGCATCCGGTGCCGCCGTGGTATTCCGTCAAAGTGAATTAACCGCAGAGGTATTGCAAAGCAAAGTATTGTATTTGTTAAGAGATTCCGAATATTTGGAAAAAATGTCTCAAGCTGCTTCTGAATTAGCAGTGAGAGACAGTACAGAACGTTTGGCTAATTTGGTCAGGGAATTGTTGAGCCAGTAGCGAAAATGGGACACCGCCACTAATTTAACGAGTTCTTTTTAATGAGGGTAAAGCGTATAATTCCTATCCAACCAAATAACATAAAACACAGCCGCATCCCGATAACCAACCATCGGAGCTTTCCCGCAAAACCTAAAAGCAATAAAATTTACATCATCCTTAAGATGGCTGGGAATAGGCGATCTAATGGCACTTCGGGCTATCTTCTCGTAGCCCAATCCGTGACGGCTAGAAGCATTAATCTGACTCCAGGTAAGCTGACTTAATTTGTACAGCTTATCTGCAAAAGCTGCCTTTTCATCTTTTGTACATTGAGCAAGAGAGTAATCTTTATTCATGTACCGCAAAGAAAATAGAGGTGACTCCTGCTCTGGCGGTAAATCAACAATTTCTCTAGGTGAAATCCTTTTCCCTTTTTCTTGGCGTTGATTTGCCTTAAGATGCTTCTTCACAATTGAGTTGAGTCTTGAAGTATTTTTTCAGGGATTGATGAGTAATTTTTCCGCTATTTTGAGCAGCAAGTTTCCAGGGATATTCTTCCTGTGTCATGTTCCTTAACTTCCATGCAGCAAACTGCCCAAACACAGAGTAAACTTCATCAAGCAGGCTCTTAGTTTTTTCTTCGTAAATCGAAAAGTCTATATATTCAGGACGTGGAATTGCACCAGTATCATACTTTTTATAGTAGTGATGGTACAACTCAGGAACAACGGGCCCGTGAATCCATGCTTCTATGGCTTCAGGAAATAGCGGTTTATCGTACAAAGCTAAATGAAAGCCTTGAGCATAGTAAACCAATTTCTGAAGCTTGAGATTAGATATCAGATCGCCAGCATCTTCACTTGCCTGAGCCAAAAAGTATTCGGCTGCATTATAACAACTCAGCATAACTTACTTGGTAGTCATTAAACGGCAAAACTAGAACGAGATTTTTTTGACACTCCCGCGACTCAAGCAGACTATATTTGTCTGGAGACGTTTTCACGGGGAATTGCAAGCCGTGGGACTTTATTTACATTATACTATATTTTCTCAATCTATGCCATATTCAATTTAACAAAATTAACTACCGATTCTAATCCTTCCTTTGTCTTCAGGTTAGTAAAAACAAAAGGTTTATCGCCTCGCATTTTTTTAGCATCCCGTTCCATCACGCCCAAATCTGCACCCACAAAAGGGGCGAGGTCTGTTTTATTAATTACCAATAAATCCGACTTAGTAATTCCCGGCCCGCCTTTGCGCGGAATTTTATCGCCTGCAGCCACATCGATTACGTAAATTGTTAAATCTACTAACTCCGGGCTAAACGTTGCGGCCAAATTATCGCCGCCGCTTTCGACAAATACTAAATCTAAATCAGTGAATTTGTATTCTAACTCTTCTATCGCTACTAAGTTAATCGAAGCATCTTCGCGGATGGCTGTGTGGGGACAGCCTCCTGTTTCTACGCCCACAATTCGATCGCTCTCCAAAGCTTGACTGCGAACCAAAAACTGGGCATCTTCCTGAGTATAGATATCATTAGTAACTACAGCAATCTGGTATTGCTGCCGCAGCGCTTTGCACAAAGCATCCAGTAAAGCTGTTTTCCCGGAACCAACTGGCCCAGCAATTCCTACACGAAAAGCACCCATAGCGATGTTAGATGTTAGATGTTAGATTTTCTGATTTTCAACTCCGAAATAACCGAGTGTACTGAGTTTCGTGCGCCATACTAGCTAGGGCTAACCCCCAACTGCAACTAGCAATATCATCATCTTCTAATTTTAAAACTTCTTGGGCCGTGCAGCTAATTTGAGACTGCAAATCTAACAGTAACTGTTGACCGGCTGTTTGACCGAGGGGAATCAGTTTCACGCCCGCACTCGCCAAATTGGCAGCCCAACTGTACAAATATCCTAACACGGCCGCTTCCTCTTCAATCTGCCAACTTGCGGCGGCAATGCCAAAGCCGATCGCAAAATTGCACTGATTGCTGCCAGATTCCACGAATTCTTTTACAATTGTTGTTAACCCAGAAGCAACTGGCCATTCCCTGCTGGATAGCTTCGCTTCACGCAAATCCAGCAGCAACCTGACCAAAGTCCGCCCCATTTGCCAACTTTGCAAGCGCAACTCTTCTGTTTCCTTAGTAGCAGTCGCCCAAGCATTCCAGTAATTCAAAGCCGTCACATCCCCTATCTGTGCCGCCCTCAAAGCCCTTACCACCACAGCGGCTTCTACTCGCACAGCCCCGAATTGCAGCGAATTTTCTAACCAATTCCTCAAAGTAATCTCGCTGTCGATCGCACCAGTTTCTACCAGACTTTCGATTCCCTCAGAATAACTATAAGCTCCCACAGGTGCAAAAGCTAGCTGTAACAAACATAAAAGTTGATTGTTCACTGTTGACTTCTTCCTTCTTGAATGACCGAAACTAATTTGGTTATAAGCCCTCGGATTCCAAGGTGGGAGTAAATCTAAAATCTAAAATCTAAAATCTAAAATCTAATGGCTGTGCCCGTAAGCGCCCATTTCCGGCTGAAACGGCACAATTTCCTCTGTTACTTCCAAACCCATTTTTTCGAGCATTCCCTGCAACACAGAGTCGGGAGAAAGTCTTAAATAATTATCGGCAATTTCTAAAGCTACGTGACGGTTTCCTAAATGATAAGCGGCCCGCATCAGTAGCAGCGGACTTGATGCCCGCGCTGTCAGCACCGGTTCGGGTTTTGCACTTACCAGTACCAAACAGCTACCGTCTTCCGACTGCAATAAATCTCGATCGCGCAGTACCGTACCTCTGGGCAAACTCAGGTGCAGCCTTTCCCCCGTTTCCGTCTCGAATCGGTGACGGCTGCGAGTGCGATCGTCCGCTGTCATTGGTACAGTAAAGCTGACAATAGCATCGGGATTTGCAGGCAAATGTTTTGTGAATGTTAGCATTTTTATATTCTATTCCTCAGAGCAATTCACTTGACATCTAGTTTTTGAGGAATTTTTGAGGAATATGTTTTTTATAGCCGAAGGTATAAGGAAGAGTGAAGTTCCTATCTTCAGCTCATGTTTGAGAAATTAAAAACGTCTTAATCGTGTTGGCGATCGCAATATCTCATTCCAATTTACAGCAAGTTGAAAAATATTCATCTCTCTGCCCGCTCCCGTTCTGGCTTTATTACCAAATTTATGTTATTTTGTCAAGCACTCGATCGCAGACGATCGCTCTTTTTTCAAAAAATTTAGCCTACCGTCTAGGAACTCGAACAATTTAAATCTCCAATATTATATTGTTGGGGGGAGGTAGCGGTTAGGCATCATGCCTGCCCTGAACAAGCTTTTATGGAGAAGTCTAATAGAACGGGAGAGGAAGAAAGACTAAAACCCTCAAGCTTATTGATTGCCCGCTTGTTGCAGTCGCAGGAGCTCGGCTTGAATTCGCTGTTTGACTGCTGGATTCGCTTGCTGGAGTAAAGTGAGCTGGTTGAAGCGACTAACTGTCAAACCATTGGTTTCGATAACTTTTTTAGCTTGTTGGCAGTAATTCACCGCGATGCCGCGAACACTTCCAGACAACCTATTAATTTCCTGAGTTTCGTTGCACACTACTCTGGGAACCGAGCCCCCAGCCATTCCTTTAATTTCGTTAAAAGCTTCCACCCGTCTGGGTTCTATTGCCAACACAGCGCGAGCGTAGCTAGTAATTTCCTCGCTGCTAATCTCTTGAGCTTGGGCTGCAGCTCCGAAAACGAGGTTTGGGGATTGTGGGTACAAACCGGGCGCCCATCCGCTAGCTAAAGCTGCTGCAGAAAAGATGCCAAGCAACAGCGATTGTCGCAGCATCCGGTTTATGCCAAATTTAGAGGTGTTTATTGAGGTGTTCATGGTCGTCGGTGATTGATTGCGTGTAAATAAAAATGACACAGCGCTGGGAGGCTCAATCTTTTTGAATAATGTGGTTGCTAAAAAGTTCCTGCCATTGGTGACTATTTTGAATTCCACCAGGATGGTTGGGGAGTTGCTACGAGGATCGACTTTTTAGCAAATTCAATAATTTCATTCATTATAACATCTGTCGGAAGTTGACAAAATTCAAACTTTAGATAGTAAGTTTAATTACAGAGCGTTCCTGAATTGCCTCTTCCAATAATTCTCAAAGCGCAAATATTAAATAATTCTAAAAGTTATTGACAAATTACTCGCCTTAATTAGGCTCATCAAGGTACGCGCTAGCAAAGGTATCTTCCCGCAGGGGTTCCCGTTCCCAGTAGGGGTTCCCGTAGCGTAGGGAAGCGCCTGGAAGGCTAGGTCAAATTTAGCAGCAATCGTACTCATCAATTTGGGCGAAGATTTATTTAATCTTAAGCGGTGGTGCATTTGTCGATCGAGAAAATCCCCGGCTGGTTTGGCTGCTGACGGAGCCAGAGGCGGAACAAAAATCATGTTTTACTACCCGAAGATAGAGACTGCAGCAGGGAACTAGACATTAAAATCTTGTTATCAAAATGCGCGCTATCTGTTTTTGGCAGCCAACGGGCATACCTTCGATTCCACTTCTGGCTTCCTCCAGTTTGGGGCTGTGAAAATTTGTCTGAGACTTACCCAGAAACCTGGTTTTTCTACCCAATAAAATCGTTACAGCCACCAGCAAGAGTAGACAAATACGGAAAGCTGGAATTTTTGGCTCTCAGTTTTATGGCCCTCTAGATCGCAGATAGCCAATTTTGGCAAGCATTATCGCAGCAATTTAACAATTATTAATTACCGATTACCCATGAAAAGTCAAAAAGAAATTTGGCGAGTTATTCTCGCAGTAGCTATCAGTATTGTAGGCGTGCTGCACTTTGCAGTACCCGCACCTTTTATCCGAATCGTACCACCCCAGCTTCCTTACCCAGAAGCCTTGGTTTATATCAGCGGTTTTTTCGAGATTTTGGGTGGCATTGGGCTGTTAGTTCCTCCTGTCAGCAGGGCAGCGGCATGGGGATTAATTGCCTTGTTTATTGCCGTGTTTCCAGCTAATATCAATCAAGCCGTCAACAACATTCCCATAGAAGGGATTCCCCACAACCAATTACTGTATTGGTTCAGGCTGCCTTTTCAAGCTGTCCTCATTGCTTGGGCCTGGGTTTATACCAAACCAGACGAAGGTAAACCCCGGGCTTCTATAGTTCCAGATAGAACAGAAAATGTCCAATGAAGCAGTTCGACTACTCTTTGGATTTTAAGAACATCGACTTTCGACTGCACCCGGAACTTTATCGTGTAGGGAAAGGAGAACAGGGAGTGCTGTTGGTGGAACCCTACAAAGGAGAAATTCTGCCTTTCTGGAGATTTAAGACTCCTGAAATTGCCAGGGAGTCCAGCAGCAAAATTTACTCCTTGTTTTTAGAGTATCTCGCTCGCGAGGATTTTGTGGGAGCAGACATGGCCCGCAAGTTCTTACAGATGGGGTATACTCGATCTCGTCGCTACGCCAACCACAAAAGCGGTCGAAAATACCAGCAAAACCCTCAGAATTTGAAGTCTGTTGCAGAGCAAACTGCAGCTCGAAAAGATATTTTGCCCCTACAAGCAGATCCGGTGAAAGCAGAATCCGCCGCCATTTTTCAAGAAAAATGGATGCTGGCCAAAAGCAACGAGAAATATATCGAGCTTTTAGCCAGACACCGGCAGATGTACGAATCTTATTTACTCAACGCTGAGGATTGACATACATTTACAAAAACTCAGAACTTACACTTTAGCCCCATCGGCAGCAGTGTAGTTGTGCTTGCCTATCTGGGCCGCACCTCTTGGCGTGGCCCTACTATTTACTCGTCATCTTCTTCTGTTTGCCACTGTCGCCAAATTTCAAAGGCATTAAAGCCCCTGTATTGCAGGTAATTCAAGACTTTGCCCTTGGTTTTCGGATCTGCTTTACCCCAAGTATCGATCTTGTATTTCCGCATTACTTTGGCTTTTAATTCGGCCAGTTTTTCTGCTTCGGAGTCCTGATTTTCGGCAATTTCTTCTTCCCAGACTTGCTCGAACAAATCGTTGGTAATTCCTTTTTGCAGGCACTTGCGCTTGATGGCCGACTTCCCGTATTTGCCTGCTGCAGAGGCGATCGAGTTTGCCACCAAGCGAGTGTCGGACTGATAGCCGCGGTCTTGAATTTGCGCGATCGCCTCCAATATTTCCTCATTGCCAAAACCTTTCTCTTGCCCCTTTTTGCGAAGTTCAGAGGCACTGTAGTCTTTGCGGGACAAGAGAAAATAGAAATAGTCAAGACAGCTCATCAGTTCAATCGAAGGGTGGCGCGCAAATACTCGTGTAGCGAATGCCAAATCCAGTCGCCTTGCTATCGGCTGACTGCATCACGATCGCCTCTATTCTTCTGTATCCTCCTCTTCATCATCCACATCCACATCCGGTCTGTCCACATCGATCTGAATCAAGCGAATATGCTTGTATCCGAGCTTAATTTCAAACTCGTCTCCCGGCTTTAATCCCATTTCTTGGGTATAATTTGCCCCGATCACGATCGAACCATTCTTGTGAACGCTAGCTCGATAACTCGCTTCTCGCCCGCGTCCGTCTGCTTTCGACTTCTCTAGCTCAATGCCCTTAGCAGCTAACACTGCATCGTAAAACTCAGCCAGATTAATCCGGGTTTCTCCACTTTTGCTGACAGTGAAGTAGCCGCAAAGCTTTGCAAGTTCTCTTCGTGGCAAATCACTGCCTTTGATTTTTTGAAGCAGACCTTTTCCTGTTAAGGGTGCTGTAGCTGTTTCTGCCATTGACCGTACCTCGCTTATTGGACTTTACTTATATCAATTACAACACATTAGATTAACTTTGTTTCACTGTCAATACTAAGAATTCTCAATATTTAAGATTCTGGATAAATTTCTGCAGCCTCAAGACCGGGGGTGCAAGTAAGGATGCTCGAAGGGCGATCAATTTGCTGCTTGCGGCGCAAATCCTTGCGTAAGCCTCAGAGCGATCGCGCGGGGAATTATTGTCGCAAATTAAATGCTTTACTTTTTTACAGTAAAGTCTGTTCCCTGCATTCACCAATCCCCGATCGAGTCTGTGGTCAAGGTAAAAACAAGACAGGCATGAATCGAAATACCTAGATCGCGTCCGCTGCAAATCTGGCGAAAGCATTTACCTGCCGGGGTTAACTTTTACCTCAACAAGGGGAGGCAGCACTTGTTCTCGATGCCGCTGCCAGCTACTTGCAAAACCAGTTTACAAAAAGAATCCAACTGTAGGCAAGCTCCAAACCCTTATGGAATAAGTCATTCCCAATTCTTCAATCTAAAATCTAAAATCTAAAATCTAAAATGGTATAAACCCTACTTTTTGGGCTGGAAATCCCCTCAAAACCCCAAATACCAACGAGCAATCTTCTATTAAGGTGTTGGGCATATAACTTCCACAGAACGCAGTCTGGGGAAGGCAATCCGGTAAAATTTGAAGGAAATTTCACATCTTCGTTGAACGGGTTTAAGCTAAAATCAGACTCAATGGGCGCGGCGGCAGAAACATCGGGCAGCCACTAAGAGGGGAATAGTTTTGATCGGGCGAGATTGCTTCGCGACTCTTAACACTTCGCCACGAATCGGTAGAGATGTAGGGGGAACTCGGAAAAATCTTCCTCCTCCGGCCCCAAGCCAGAGAATTTGAGGTTATTTCCACAGGGGAATTGAAAAAAACCGAGTTAAATGCACAACTGCTTAAATGTTTGATGCACTACAAATTAGCAGCGGTTCCCGACATGGACTTTTGATGGGAATGTATTGGTTTCCACTCGTGGGCTGTAAACTGCCAGACTCTCAAAATTTATCCACCAACTGGAGGGGCGCGTCAAACTCACAGCCGCTTCCATAATTAATTATTGTGAAATATACCAACCGCACTGACGGTGAGGACGTTCTTAATTGTTGCAACTATGGCTTTTATTGTCTTGTGCCGAATGACGAATGCTCCTGCTGCCGAATCAGCCCGCCCAAAAACGCATACAAGCCAACGACTCCTGTCGTGGAGAGATCTAAATTTTAGACTCTTGTTCAAGCTTGCAGATTCATCTGTGGAGTAAATCTAAAATCTCAAATCCTTCGACTCCGGGCTCAAGCCGAAGTCGAAAATCTACAATCGACTGACGAATTCTATATCAAACAGTCCCGGAGTTCCTCTCTCGACGAGAAACCCGGTTTCTTCCTAGATGCTTGGTTGCGCTGCTGCTTATTTTCGGTAAAAACCGACTTGATGAAGGTAAGTCCGAGATTCGATCGAGCAACATACTTTCGATCGCTTTTCCACCGACGGCCGATCGCAAATTGCCAGCAAAAACCCCACCCAGTTTGGAGCCAGGCCAAGAGGGTCTAAATTCAGCATCGCAGTGGGCGATCGCTTTTAGTGGCGTTGTTGCAGGTAATTTTGCGACAGGGGAGTTCGTACCGTCGGCAGTAACTCTTCTGGTTTCGTGCCTCGCTGGTGCGAGTAGCGCCATCCAAAAAAGCCAGCACTCAAAGCAACGGGCAACAAGCAAAGCATTAGGCCCACAGATTTTTTCAACCCCGGTTTTTTTAACGGTTTCTGAGTCGGTGCAGCGGCGCGAGTTGCTTGGATCGCCGAACACTCAGAATTAGGAATAGAGGACGGCGAAGCCGTCGGTGAGTTCGGTGAATTAGTAGCATCGGGTCGATCGTTCTGGTGAACCCAATCCCTGCGCTCTTTTAATTTGTCAGGGAAATATTCCCAGACTTCGTTGTTTGAACTGTCTGACTCATGCGATCGATTGGCTGGGATTGGGGGATATTGGGCGATCGCCGAAACCGAAGACGGGGCCTTCCATTCTGTACCCACGAGCGCCGGTTGCGTTCCCGACGCGATTATTTGCACCATAGAACCGGATGTCGCGCTGTGGGCTGGGGCGCCGGTCAAATAGCCGTCAAAGTCCGGGTGCTGGTAGAGAATCGGTAAAGCCCAGTATAGCTGGTGAGAACCGTAGGCAGAAATTAACCCAGCTCTGGCCCGGCTCAGGCTGAGATCGACTGGATAGCCTTGATTGAGGTTGCGGTAAAACAGCCGCGTCAGAGTTAGGGCTACATCGTCGGGGATGCTTTCTGCCATTGCTAGCACTGCCGGAATGCCCCGCTTCACTAGAGCTTCGGTTAAGTTCCGTTCCGGGCTGTCGTCCGCGAGGTCTGAAGGGTCGCCGTAGGCGCCGCGGCAGGAGTTGAACACGGCCATCTGAATACCGTTGTTAACGAGTAATCCAGCTAAGTCGTCGCCACTGAGGGTTTCGGTTAAGCCGGTGCGGCTGCTGACTAGGTAGAGTTCGCCACCTCTGGAACCTAAGTTGCTGTGGCCTGCGTAGTGCAGGACTTGGTAGTGTCCTTGTTCTAGGGCTTGGGTAAGTTGTTCTCGATCGGGCTGTTCGAGAATAGTCAGTTGAATTTCCGGGGAATGGGGGCTGTTTTTGAGAGGATTAGCGCTGCGGTTTTGGAGTTCTTGTTGCAGGTGTAGCACTTCTCGCTTGAGCTGCAAGCTGTCTCGATCGCTCGGAGAGGCGATCGCCATTAAAATTTTTAGTGGTCCGCTACTAGGCAGTATCCGGGTTTGTTTGAACAAACTTGTACCTGGTTGGTAGCGAGAAAACACGACATCGGTGCCGGTTGCCAAAGGGCGATCGCCGGCGTGCAGAACTTCCCACGGCAGTCGTGGCAAGCGCCGGCCTTTGAGTCCGAGTCGCAGTTGCAGCACTTCTCGGCGGTGCTGGGCGATGCCTTGAGCGCAAGTCCAGCTATCGCGCAAGTTTCCTTGAAACAGCCCGCTGTATAATTGTTGCCCCAGGGCTACTAAATTCGGCGCTGAGTTGTTTCCCGAACGGGAGAGGCCGCGACCAGCAAAATTGCTTCCCTGTACTGCTTTTCCCTGGAGCAAGCCCACCAGCGGGTCGTTCATCAGTTGAGCAGACAGTGCAAGCCATTCGTCGATCGGCCAGCGGACTTGTTGTTCGGCTAAGGGTACACCGGGTGCAACCCTTTCTGTCCGCACTAGATATTCGTCGTCCCCAACAGGGGTGACTGAGAGTTGAAATTCCTGGCTCACCGATTTAGCGCCCTCCCGCCTTAATTCTGAATTTGCCTGTGTTTGTGTGGCTAGCAATAGCGACCGGCAAAATAATTTTTACTCTTCCAATCAAAGTTTCTGAATGCGCTTCCCCCGATCGGGCGATCGCTGGGGTGATATATATTTGTTCAAACACTTTGAGGATATAAAAGTTGTACTTTAATAACAGTTTATTAGTTTTGATTGCCCTGTGGCTCGGTGAAAGCCGAATTTTCTCCAATCTTGCTATCTTTAACATTTTGCACCTCTACCGCAGACCCCTTTAGATTCGTCGTGAACTTGAGTTTCTCATTGCTGAGTAAAGTAAAATTGGAGGCACTTTACCAGGCGGATCTCTAGTTCTTATTAAAATTACTTCGGGTCTCGCCAACCGGTTTCAGGGCAATATCGCAGGGAAAGTTGAGTATTTTATTTTTTTTGGCGATCGGTCGATCGGTCTTTACCGCTTATCCTCTACCACGAACCCCCATGTGTAATCTTGATTTTGTGTCAATTAATTAATTGGTCAGCCCTGGGTTCTCATCCGTAAGCGCTCCGCCCTCATCCTTAAGACCTCAGTGGCGATCGGTAATCGATAGTTGACCATCGATAATTGCTAATAACTTATTGCTAATTTGCCGCTTTTATGATATAGAAAAGTTTTTATTTAACTCTCTTAATCTAGTTAAAGTTAAGCAGCAAAAATAAACGTAAGCAGCCAAGAACTCTCAACAATACAACGGCAATCAAATTATTCCGGTACTCTCAAGCAACCATCATTTTTGGCATCTAGAGGATTACGCCTCATCAGGCCGGTTTCTCCTATAATTATTGGATTTGGTAGCGAACCCTCTACAAAACAACAGGGTTTCGCAGCCTCGCCGTGGGTCATTCCCGCTCAAAATGCCGATCGAGCTTGCAACTGTCACCAAAACCGAATTCTGCCCTTATACTACTTTTTGGCATTTTTTACAATCTGTCTTGAGATTGATATATTTTGGCAGAACTCTTAGTATTGCTCCGAAAAAAAAAATTCTCAGTTTGGAAGGTTTCCTAGAATCGAGAGAAAATTGTGCAACTAAAAATTAGAACAAATATTTGCCCGGGCGAATTATCTAAATTTCTAATTAATCATCGGGAACTAAAATTAGAAGCGTGCAGTCGTTTAGTCAAGAGATTCAAATCCTAAGTCAGGGAAGGATTTGTCAAAGCTGGGAGTGTTACAAAACTTCAATACACCCAGCCAAGCTCGGAAAAAATGCAAGGGAAAAATTTGGGGGATACAGGTTTTGGGTAGTTATTTAGGAGTTGTCAGTTGCGAGTTTAAATTCAGCTAATTCACTGTAGAAATTACGTAGAGAATCTACAATAAGGGGCCCTTCGGCGCAGCTTACTGTAGAAATTACGGAGAACAACTCAAATGCTCGGCGCTTCGGCGCAGTAATTACAGTGTAGGTTGCGGATCAATTAATTTTGGTAGGTAATTGCAGAATATAAAACTCGCAATAGAGCGAAAAAAACCTTGCGGTTTAAGTGGCATCTATAATAGTAAAGATGAGGAAACCAGCTCCTCTAGCAGGCGAAAGCATGAAGTTTAAAAAAATCTTCTGCTGCCTCCTGTTTCGTGATAAATTGATTCTAAGAAGCTTATCATTTTTTGGGAAATATCAACGATGGCAGACGAACAATTGTTAGAAGAAACACCGGAAAAACTTTCTCCCGCTCAAAATGAAACACAAAATCCTGTAGGGGACTTAGGCGACGATAGCTCTACAATTTCCGAGCAGGATTTAGCCGAGTTAATTCAGATAGCGATAACCGAAGACACCGACGGCCTTAAGGACAAATTTCCAGATCTGTCTAACGGCGTACAGGAAGAAGGTGCTGCTGATGACAGCCAAATGGCGGAATCTACCGGCGTACTAGAAGAAGGTATGGGCGACATAGATGACTTAGACGATGGCAGCGGCATCGATCGCCGCCGAACCGTCATCGGTACCGATGACGATGACCTAATTGTCGCCACGGGCGCTAACGAGGAGATATACGGCAAAAAAGGCAAGGACAAAATCAAAGGAAACAATGGCAAAAAAAATAAAATCTACAGTGGTAAAGGTGACGACGATTGCGAAGGTGGCGATGACGACGATGAAATAAGAGGCGATCGGGATAAAGACAACGTTAAGGGCGGCAAAGGCAACGACAAGCTTAACGGCGGTAAAGATAACGATACCGTGATGGGCGGTACCGGCAACGACACCTGCGAAGGCGATGACGGCGATGACTGGGTCCACGGCAACGAAGGAGATGATAAGGTTGACGGCGGCGCCGGCAACGATACCGTCTATGGTGGCAAAGGCAACGACGATTGCGGTGGCGGCGAAGGCAACGATGCCGTCAGGGGCGACACAGGCAAGGACAACGTTAGCGGGGGCGACGGCAACGATACCGTTAACGGCGGCAAAGACAACGATACCGTACTCGGCGGTGTAGGCAGCGACAACTGTGCAGGCGACGACGGCGACGACAGCGTTAGCGGTGGCATCGGCGACGATACCGTGCTCGGCGGTGCCGGCAGCGACAACTGTGCAGGCGACGACGGCGACGATAGCGTTAGCGGCGGCATCGGCGACGATACCGTGCTCGGCGGTGCCGGCAGCGACAACTGTGCAGGCGACGACGGCGACGACAGCGTTAGCGGCGGCATCGGCGACGATACCGTGCTCGGCGGCGACGGTAGCGACAACTGTGCAGGCGACGACGGCGACGACAGCGTTAGCGGTGGTGCTGGCGACGACAGCGTTATGGGGGGTGCCGGCGACGATACCCTCGTGACTGGCGACGGCAATGACATGGCAGACGGTGGCGAGGGCGACGACAGCGTTAGCGGCGGCGGCAACGGCAACGATACGCTGATGGGCGGCAACGGCAACGATACGCTGATGGGCGGTACTGGCAACCATACCTGTGTCGGCGGTGCTGGAAATGACGTTTATGTCGTGAGTAACAGTACCTCTGGGGCAAGTGCAGTCATCACTGACTACGAAGATGGCATAGACAAGTTTCTGCTGTTTGGCGACTTGAACTTTAGCAGCTTGACCTTTATACAAGTCGGTGGCAATACCGAAATTCGGGTCAATAACTTCGCGCTGGCGCTATTGTTGAATGTCAACGCAACGCTCATCACTGCTGGCGACTTTTTGGGAGTTAATCCTCAAACTCAAACTCAAACTCCAACTCCAACTCCAACTCCGAACCCGATTTCTAACCCTCCGCGAGTGGAAGCTAATCAGCCCTTGACTGCTGGTTCCAGCGGCGGCGAGCAAACTATTACTTCTGAGTTGTTGCGGTTTGTCGATGACGAGCAAGGTCCTAGCAACACAGTCTTCAAGCTAACCGAGCTGCCCGATGCTACAACCGGCCAACTATTCTTTAAGGGAGTCGCCGTAACACAAGTCGGTTTTACCTTCACTCAAGCAGACATTAACGCAGGCTCGTTAAGTTTCAAAGCGGCAGTAGGTTTTATCGGTGCGCTTAGTTTTGGTTTTGAAGTTAGCAACGGCAAAAGATCTCTCACCGGCCAGCGTTTTAGCTTGAACGTCGAGCGAAATGTCTTTAAGTTTGCTGGCACTACAGAAGGTCAAGTTATTGTCGGTTCTGGGACGCTCGATAACGACATCGAAGGCAGCGATGGTGACGATGACATTACAGCCGGCAAAGGCAAAGACAAAATCATCGGTGGCAAAGGCAAGGACAAAATTAAAGCCGGCGATGGGGATAACGATATCGACAGCGGCGATGACGATGACGATATCGAAGTCGGTAAAGGCAAAAACAAAATCAAAGCAGGCAAAGGCAACGACAAAGTTAAAGCCGGCGATGATGATGACGATATCGACGGCGGCGATGACGATGACGATATCGACGGTGGTAAAGGCAAAAACACACTAAAAGGAGGCTTGGGCAAGGACAAAGTTAAAGGCGGCGATGATGATGATGATATCGATGGCGGCGATGACGATGACTCGATCGACGGTGGCCTCGGCATAGACAAAATCATCGGCGGTAGTGGCAATGACACATTAACCGGAAATGATGGCGATGACTCGATCGAAGGCGGTCTAGGAACCAATAATCTGAGTGGGGGTAATGGGAAAGATACCTTTATTTACCTCACTTCCCGCCAAGAGATTCAAACAGTTGTAGAAGCTGACTTTATTACTGACTTTAATGTCGATGACGATGTTTTACAGCTTTCTACGGCAGCATTTGGTAATCTCAGCGTTTCTAGCTTGACCCGACTGGATATTACTGCTACTACTGCTGTTGGGTCGATCGGCAGCGCTAATTTGCTCGACTTCTCCGCGGATATCACTGTTAACAGCATCGCGACTTTGCAAGCGCGGTTTAAAGCTTTGGGTGGCAACGACGCGCCTACTTTCTGTCAGTTTATAGATGCCGAGACTGGCCGTGCTGTACTGGTATTTGCTGTTGGGGCGCGCTTTGAAATTGTGACCAGTTTCTCAGTCAACATTCGCCTACAAATCAGTAACTTTGTCTTCATCGGCGAGCCACTAAATGTTCCTGTCGGTACTGCCGGCCCTGACAATTTCGATTTCGGCACTTATCCGGCTGCTGTTAAGTTCGATGGTTTAGCAGGCGATGACAAGATTGTCGGCAGCAATTTTAACGATACCATCCTCGGCGGCGACGGCAACGATACCATCACCGGCGGCCTTGGTTTGGATGTCATAAGCGGTGGCAGTGGTGCGGATCTGTTTGTTTACAGGACAACTAAAGAAGGCGGCGATAAAATTTCCGACTTTACTGTTGGGGTAGACAAATTCGAGTTTAGCGCGAGCGCTTTCGGCAATTTGACTACGACTAACTTTGACGGTGTTAGCGGGGTTTCTCCTGATATTACTGGCAAAGAGTTAGTGATTTTCACAGGCGGCAGTTATGCCTCTTTGGAAGCTGCACAAGCTAAAGCCGTAGGCAATTCTACAACTGCTGGTTTCTTCGCCTTTACGAATGCGTCGAACGAAACAGTGT
>NZ_JAUBQN010000030.1:43724-81877 GCF_036701295.1 Microcoleus harperi Pol14_C6
ACCACTCCTGTCTTGTTTACCGGAAATGCTGATGCTAACAGCGTCACGGGTACTGAGTTTGCTGACATCTTCAGCGGCGGCAGCGGTGCAGATATTCTGACTGGCGGTGCTGGTGCGGATCTGTTTGTTTACAAAGCAGCAGGCGAAGGCGGTGATACGATTACTGACTTTACCTCTGGAACTGACAAATTCGAGTTTAGCGCGAGCGCTTTCGGTAATTTGACTACGACTAACTTTGACGCTGTAAGTGGTTCAAATCCTGACATTACTGGCAAAGAGTTAGTGATTTTCACAGGTGGCAGTTATGCCTCTTTGGAAGCTGCACAAGCTAAAGCCCTGGGCAATTCTACAACTGCTGGTTTCTTCGCCTTTACGAATGCGTCGAACGAAACAGTGTTGTATTTTGACTCGAACGGTACCGCAGCGGGTGGTTCTACCTTGATTGCGAATCTGGGTACTGCTGTTAGCAATCTGGGAACGGCGGACTTTGTATTTACAGGTACCACCGCCTCTGATAATGCGACTACTACCAACTCAGGTAGCGTTGCCGATTTAACTTCTGCTGGGAACACTTTCCCCATCGCCTTTAACAATTTCGGTTCAGGTGCTGGCGGTTACAACTTCACCACTCCTGTCTTGTTTACCGGAGATGCGACTGATAACAGCGTCACGGGTACTGAGTTTGCTGACATCTTCAGTGGCGGTTCTGGTGCCGACATTTTCGACGGTGGTTTCGGTAACGACAGCATTTCCGGCGACGATGGTAATGACAGCCTCTTCGGCGGTGGCGGTAGCGATACTCTCAACGGCGGTATCGGGAATGACACTTTAATCGGTGGTGTGGGAACCAATGTTCTCAACGGCGGTGCTGGTTTGGATGTGTTTGTGTTCAGCGGAACTACTGCTGACGGCGGGGATTTAATTACCAATTACAGCACTGCTGATGATGTAATTAACCTCGACAGCACTGGTTTTGCAGCCTTTACAACCGGATCTGGGCCTTTGGGTTCGAGTTTCTACGCTTACAGCAGTACAGTGTCTGATGTAACTGTGTTTGAAGCAACTTTAACCGGGCCATCCATCATGGCTATCTACGACGGTTTGTCTACTAAACTGTATTACGATAGCAACGGTTCTACGGTTGGTGGTAACAGTTTGTTTGCCACGGTCGATGTCAATTTGGGACCGACCGGTAATTCTGAATTGTTCTTGTTCTAAAGGACAAAAATCCTAATCGGGATATCGGCGGTACGGTTAGGGACACGGCAAGCCGTGTTCCTACAATAAACAGGTAAGGACACAGTAATACTGTGTCCTTTTTTTGGTTATTGTTAAACAATTTAGTCGCTCTTTTTTGGGTAGGGAAATGGCATAGCCAAGTTTTCTTTTACGTTGTTGTCTAGGGTTAGAGTCGATCGATCGCACTCGCGAGGGCAATTTCACCATCCAATCTGGTTTATTTTACCCGTTATATCGATTCCGGTTGTATCGGAATTATTAAACCGCAGAGGACACGGAGGATACAGAGAAAGGGAAGAGAGAGATGAATAATTCCGATGCGAACGGATTTGATCTTACCCAAAATCAGCACACGGCGCCTTGCCGTTTCCCTACAATTAATCGGCGCTGGTTAAATTTGTATTCATTAATTCTTCTCCTGTGCAAGTACAAACGACCCTTTACTTTTTGATAGTAAATTGTCATAGCTTTGATTTCAGTCAACAGCTTTTTTAATAATTAAGCGCAACAGCTAATGATAAAAATTTATAGTTTAATGGTAGGAGTGAAGCGGGCAATGCCCACCCTACAAATAGAGTCCTCGATCGCCCAAATCTAAAATCTATGAGTGCCGACTTCTGTGTCCAAAATTCCTTGTCAGTCAATTTCGCGGATGTGGAGGCGGCGGCAAATCGCTTGCAGGGCAAAGCTTTCAAGACGCCGGTGCTGACTTCGGAAACTTTCAACAAACGCACAAATTCTCAGGTATTTTTCAAGTGCGAGAACTTTCAGCGCACGGGTTCGTTTAAATTTCGGGGTGCTTGCAATGCTTTGATGCAGCTATCTGAAGCCGAAAAACAGCGGGGAGTGTTGACTTTTTCTTCGGGAAATCACGCGCAGGCGATCGCGTTGGCGGCACGGTTGCTAGAAATTCCTGCTACTGTTGTCATGCCGGCAGATGCGCCCAAAGTCAAGCAAGAAGCGACTCGCGGCTACGGCGCAGAGATTATTTTGTACGATCGCACTCAAGTTTCCCGCGAAGAGTTAACCGCTAAAATTGGCGCCGAACGGCACTTGACAATTATTCCTCCTTACGATAATGCGTGGGTGATTGCGGGACAAGGTACGGCGGCGCTGGAATTAATCGCAGAAGTTGGGGAGTTGGATTTGCTGTTAGTTTGTTGCGGTGGCGGGGGTTTGCTGTCGGGATGCGCGATCGCGACCAAAACTTTGTCTCCGCAGTGTAAGGTAATAGGGGTAGAACCGGAACAAGCAGACGATGCGGCGCGATCGTTCCGCACGAAAATGCTGCAAACAGTTACTAACCCGGATACGATTGCTGATGGTGCGCGCACGCCATCTTTGGGGAAATTAACCTTTCCTTTGGTGCTGCATTATGTTGATGATATGGCAACAGTTTCAGAAAAGGCGATTCGCAGCACAATGTTTTTTATGTGGGAACGCATGAAGATTGTTGTTGAACCGACAGGAGTGCTGGGGGCAGCAGCTTTACTTTCAGGTGTTGTGAAAGCTGAAAATGCGAGAGTTGGGATAATTGTCAGTGGGGGAAATGTCGATTTTAGTCATTAGTTATTGGATATCGGAATGATTTAACCGCCGAGAACGTAGAGAACACAGAAGGAGACAAGAGAGAGATGAATAATTCCGATGAAGAGCGGAATTGATATTATTAGTTAAGTAGCTTTGAGATGCTGCCATTAATCTTTGATACCTGCGTGTTCAAAAATGAGCTTTTATCGGGAGATTTGTCTATTGATTTATTTGCAGCAAAATTGCGGCTGGTAGTCGAAGGAACTGCACCTCAAGTTTATCGAGATGCCAATAAATTATTGGCCAATACCTTCGCAACTGATGGCATTAAAACCTTAATCCGGGAATTTTTCAGCCGATTGATATCGAAAAGCGAACGAATTGCTAATATTGCCGAGGGAATTATAGCGATCAGTAATGAAGAGGCACATTATTGGTGTGGTAAAATTGCCAATGGCAATCGTTCAAATGCTTTGAAAGCCTTATGAACCTTATTGCAAGATTGAAATTATGAAAGTAACGGATTTGACGTATCTACTCGTTCCAAGGCTCTGCCTTGGAACGCATATCAGGAGGCTCTGCCTCCAATATTTCCCAGCCACAAACGAGGCAGAGTATCGCTTACATCGGTTCCCAGGCAGAGCCTGGGAACCAGTTAATTTTATTAGGAAATTAATCTGATGAAAGTAGCTGATTTGTCAAACGAAACTTTAGCGAAGATTAAAACAGTGCGGTGGGATCGGATTATTGAGAAGCATGAAGGGCCGGAGACATGGGAGTCTGAGTTGAGATGCGGCGAACCAGAATTTATCGAGATTGAGGGGCAGTGGGTGTTATTGCCCGTTGAAGCATCTCGTCACCAAAATATCACGATTTGGCGGACAATTTGGAGCGCGGATGGCAACTCGCTGACTCTGTTTCTTAAGGATACAACTTTTGACGATGATATGTTTGTATCTGGATATATGGCTGTGTGCGATCGCCCAAAAGGAGAATTTTTTTTCTTAGCAGTATTGTACCACGAATGGTTTATCATTGAAAAAGCAGAGGTATTTGAATATTAATCTATAAATTTTTGGGATAATACCAATGCAGATTTAACTGCTTCCAAGGCTCTGCCTGGGAACCGATGTAAGCGAGGCTCTGCTTCGGGAGCGACTTTATCAGGCATAGTCCGATAACAAGTAAATTATTGAAGAGGTGAATTTATTATGACTATTGATGTGCGAAATGCAGTAGGTGCTGCTCAACGATATTTTGGTTCTCTGCAAGATGTGATAGGTTATCCTACGGAAGATTGGAGGCTGGAAGAAGCAGAACTCTCAGAGGATAAAAAACACTGGTTTATTACATTGGGGTTTATCCGACCCGTGGATAAAACAAGCAATCCCCTTGCTAATTTAATGCCAACTCCCAATTATGAACGAGAGTATAAAGTATTTAAAATAGATGCCACTACTGGGGAAGTGCAGTCTATGAAAATTCGCGAAGTATGAAAGATTTTGTTCGGTCTTTATTTGAGAAATACAAACAGAAAGGAATTTTAATTGATACAAATATCCTTTTGCTATGGTTTGTTGGTACGGTTAACCGGGAGCGAATTTCAAAATTTAATCGTACCGAAAAATTTGTGCCAGAAGATTACGATACTTTGCTGCAAATTTTGTCTGATTTTAACAAAATAGTTACAACTCCCAACATTCTGACAGAAGTTAACAGTTTAGCGAATCAGCTTGGGGAACCCGAACGTTCTCAATGTTTGTCTGTATTTGCTGAAGGAGTGGCCAGATTAAATGAATCCTATCTGGAAAGTACGGAGGTTGTTAGGACAGACAATTTTACTAAATTTGGCTTAACGGATTGTGGAATAGCCACTCTTGCAAAAAATAAGTATCTCGTACTGACTGATGACTTTAAATTAACTAATTACCTTGAAAACATTGGAATTGATACGATTAATTTCAATCATATTCGGCCCTATGGATGGAAGTTAAAAAAGTGACTGTATAAAAAAACGCCCAAACTATTCATCGAGAAAATCATGCCCGTAAATCTGCTAAACGAAAATGCTTCACTGCAATTGATGAGTTTTGGCAATCCTTTGTTTGAAGCAATGCTCGATGAGCTCGCCCTTGTGCCAAACTGTCCTTAATCGAACACTGTGAGGGGGACTGTTTAGCCTGTTTCACGAGTTTACGTTGTTTTGAGCTGTGCTAGAGTTTGGTGTTCAACTTTGGCACTTTTAGAACTAAACTACTTTTAATGACGATCGTCCTTTTTATTTAATTTGCACAATGTCTTCAGAAACAAACTCAGCGGCTCAATCTACAACTGGTGCAGATGCGATCGATGTGGCGATTGCCTCTGGAATCGACTTTGACGGTACTCCGATTCCGCAAGCAAAATTAGACCTCTACCAGCAAGTGATGGGATTAGAAGCGGGCAGACAGCGCAGTGGCGTGTCAAATACCATGCGATCGCGCATTGTCCGAATCGGTGTCAAACATCTGCCTCAAAGCGAGCTCGATAAAATGCTCGTTGCTGCAGACTTCGCCCCGCTGAAAGATAAAGAAGTTGCATTTTATTACGGCGGAAAGTAAAAATTATCTACCCTTTTAGACAGATGAACAGTCATCTCTGGATCGGTCAAACTTGGGACAAATCCTAGCAGAGGGTCAGTGTATGAATACTAACGGTAGTACAGTCATTAGCAACCTCGAGTATGATTTGTTAACTGTTTTGCAAAACAAGTCTGAAGCTTTGAAAGCCTACGAAACTTACATGAAAGATGCTCAGGAAATGGGTTCTCAGCCTTGTGCTGACCTGTTTAAAAAATTGCAGCAAGCTGACATGGAACACACGCAGGAAATTCGGCAGCACCTTCAACAGGTAATGCAGCAAGGCAAGATGTAAAGCTGGTGCAACTACCTCTGCAAGTTATGAGTTATTAAGTTATGACTTAAGTAGTAGCAGCGATCAGTTAAAGAGTTTGGGATTCACAACTCATCTTCAATGCCTTAAACTCTTTATCTACCGAGCGCTCAAAACATTAATCTGATCGCTCAACCAATGTCGCTGAGAACTCTTAATTTATAACTAGCAACTCGTGAACCCACTTCTTGAAATTTGAGGTAAGGGTAAGGACTTAGGCTTTGCTTAAGTCCTTACCTATCTAGCCGTACAGATTATAAAATCTCCGGTTTCAAAGCTCGTTCCATCAGCGATAAAACGGCTTGTTCGGCAGTAATTTCACCATTTAATAAGCGATAAACTTGACGAGAAACAGGCACTTCAATGCCGCGTTGATTAGCTAAATCAATCAACACATTAGTAGTATTGACTCCCTCAGCAGTGCTCTGTAATTCCTGCAAAATTTGCTCTAAAGATTTGCCTTCAGCTAATCCGAAGCCAACCCGATAATTACGCGATAAAGGACTGTTGCAAGTAGCGAGCAAGTCTCCTAAACCAGACAAACCGTAAAAAGTTTCTGCGCGAGCTCCCAAACGCACTCCCACCCGAATCATTTCCGGCAAAGCGCGAGTCAGCAAAGCAGATTTAGCATTAGTTCCTAATTGTAAACCGTCGCAAACACCAGCGGCGATCGCAAATACATTTTTCAAAGTTCCACCTAACTCAGTCCCCAGCGGGTCTTCATTCACATAAACCCGAAAAATATCAGAACTGTAAATATTTTGCACTTGCTTGGCCGCAGCTAAATCCGAACTCGCCGCTACCGTTGCAGCCGGCAACCCCTGCTGAATTTCCTCGGAAAGATTGGGGCCCGAAAGTACCACTATTGAATTGTTAGGAAAGGCATTTTGCCAAATTGGAGACGGAGTGCGCGTGCTCGCGGGGTCTAAACCTTTGGTGACCGTAACTATAATTGTACTGGGACTTAACTCTAAAGCCAAAAGTCGATCGACCGTTGCTCCAACTCCTTTCATCGAAACTGCCGAAACAACAACATCCGCACCTGTTATAACTGATTCGAGATTAAAAGAACTGCTGCGCGACCACAAATTAACTCGATCGCCTTTTTTGCCTCCCAGATTTGCCAGTGCTGAACCCCAAGCACCTCCGCCTAATATTGTCAAGCTTGCCATAGAATTTAGTTTAATGAATTTAACCGCAGATTAACACAGATAAATCACCGATAAATCATAGCAATCAATCTGCGTTAATCCGCGTGCATCTGCGGTTAACAAATCCTCACCCTACAAACGCGGCCGCAATCCATAATGACGGTAACGCCAATAATCGCGCAAAATGCGATCGTGATCGAAACATAATTGATCGGGAATCTGCCAAGATTCAAAAATCTGTAAATTTTTAGCATCGTCGGCCGCTTGAGGTTCCCCGGTTGCAGAAGCCAAGAATACAATACTGATAGTGTGTTCGCGGGCGTCGCGATTTGGGTCGGAATAAACGTAAAATTGCTCAATTAATTCTACATTCAAGCTTGTTTCTTCTAAAGCTTCGCGTTTTGCCGCCGTTTCTACGGATTCCCCGTAATCGACAAAGCCGCCGGGAATTGCCCAGCCGTAGGGAATATTGCGGCGTTCGATGAGTACGATCGGCCGATGGGGGCGATCGGCTAATTCGATGATAATATCAACTGTAGGAGCGGGATTTCGATAAGTCATACCATTTTAGATTAAAGAATTGAATAATTTAACATCGTTGCAGTTTAACTGTGGAACGGGCCCCAGAGACCGTTGCAGTTTAGCTGCAAAATGTGCGGTCGACCTCACCTACAGTTCTACAATATACTTGCATATAATGTACGGATTGCGATCGCAGACAAAAAATAGAGATTGAAAGTATGCCTAAGTGGCTGGGAAAAGTTTTAGGTATCGGTACGGGTACAATCGTCCTCCTCGGCGCGACTGGATACTGGTACGTTTTTATTGCCGGAGCACCTCAGTTAGACCCTCCGAAAGTAGTAGTAGATGCCAACTTAAATTTTGAACTCAAAACATATAAAAGTGCAGCTATGAATTCAGAGCGCACCTACGGCTTAATTTTGCCGCCTGGGTACGCAAAAAATCCTAAACAGCGCTATCCAGTCATTTTTTTGCTGCACGGCGGACACGGAGACGCGCGCGCTTATCAGGACAAAGCTGCTGTTACTTCTGTGCTTCACGATTTATATAAAAGCAAAAGATTGCCGCCATCAATTGTAATTACTCCTGACGGGAACGACAAGCGGGGTACGAGTCCTTTGTGGGACCCGCAGTATTTTGACGGGCCCAACGGTAAGGTGGGAAGCGCGATCGGCTCCGAGTTAGTGTCGATCGTAAAATCGCGCTACAGAACGCTGGAAGACCCCAAATTCTGGGCAATGGGAGGACAATCTTCGGGGGGTTGGGGAGCTTTTAATATCGGTTTGCGCTACTTGAATAATTTTAATATTCTGTTCAGCCACAGCGGTTATTTTACAGATCAAAGCGGCAAGGCTAACAGTCCTAAATATTTAGTAGAAAAACTCCCTGTTAAAGATAAACAGCAGTTGCGTGCTTATTTGGATGCGGGGGAAGCAGACGAAAAATTTCTGACTTCCACTCAACAGTTTCACGAGCAATTAAACAGTTTGGGTATAGCCAACGAGTTTAACAAATTTCCGGGAGGACACGGGATTGTCGGCCCGGATGTCGGTTGGAATTATTGGCACAAGCATTTAGCCGATTCTTTGAGCTATGTCGGAAAACAGTTTAAAATATCACTGGCAACACAGAAAAATTAGAAAGGTAAACAGTGTTACCTCAAAAAACTAGGATTGGACTCTGGACTGCATCATTTTTAACCGGATTGGTAGGAGTTATTAACTTGCTGTCTGCGGTAACTCCCAGTTTACCCGATCGCCGAAATTGGTTGGAGCCGTTTTTTCCTTTTCCCGTGCGTGCGGGCGGGCATTTTTTTGCAGCAGTTATCGGATTTATGCTGCTAACTCTGGCAACTAATTTGTTGCGGCGCAAGCGGATTGCTTGGTGGCTGACTGTGGGATTGTTAATCGTTTCTATTGTAATTCATTTAGTCAAGGGACTGGATGTTGAAGAAAGCTTGCTTTCTGGGGTACTGCTGTTTCATTTGTTGGTGATGCGGAAGACGTTTACAGCTAAATCCGATCGCCCTTCAATTGCTCAAGGAATTCGGGTTTTGCTGGGGGCTTTGCTGTTTACGCTGGCTTACGGGACGGCGGGTTTTTACATTCTGGATGGGGGTTTTAAAGTTAACGGACAAGCGGTTAATTTTGATTTAGACACAGCTTTGTTCCAGACTTTTGCCATGTTTTTTACGGCGGACAATGCGGGGTTGGTTCCGAAAAATCGGTTTGCTAACTTTTTTGCAGATTCGATTTATGCTGTAGGTACAGTAACGCTTGGTTACGCACTTTTAATGCTGCTGCGGCCGGTACTGCTACGAAATTCGGCAAGTATTTCGGAACGGAATAAAGCTCAAGAAGTTGTAGCAAAATATGGGCAGACAACGCTAGCGAGACTGGCGTTGCTTCCGGATAAATCTTATTATTTTAGTCCTTCGGGAAAAAGTACGATCGCCTATGTGCCGAAAGGTAGAGGTGCGATCGCTTTGGGAGACCCCATCGGGCCTGCTGAAGACCGCAAAGAAGCAATTCTAGGGTTTCAAGAATTTTGCTATCGCAATGATTGGTATCCAGCATTTTATCAAACTTTGCCCCAGGATCTAGAAATGTATTCTACTCTCGGTTTTCGAGTGGTGCAAATTGGCGAAGAAGCTATTGTCAATCTCAAAACTTTTACTCTCAAAGGCAAGAGCAATCAAAACTTGAGAACTGCTATCAACAGACTTACAAAAGCCGGTTATCAAATCGAATTTTACGAACCTCCTTTAAGTTCCGAATTGATGCGGCAAATGAAACTCGTCAGCGACGAGTGGCTGCAAATGGTTCAAGGCGCGGAAAAAAAGTTTTCGGTGGGTTGGTTTGACGAGGCATATTTGCGGGAAACTCGCGCCGCAGCCATCCGCACTCCCGACGGTAGAATTAGTGCTTTTGCTAATATGATATCGGCGGGAGATGGGGTAGTGGGAGTTGATTTAATGCGGCGTCGCACTGAGGTGGAAAATGGCACGATGGAGTGTTTGTTTGCTTCGATGTTGCAGCATTGTCAAGAATTGGGATATGAAGAATTTGATTTGGGTTTGTCGGCTTTGGCGGGAGTGGGAGAGGCTGATAAATCTGGGCGGTTGGAAAAGGTTCTGATTTATCTTTCGGAACACTTGAGCAAGTTTTATAATTTTAAGGGATTGCACAGTTTTAAAGATAAGTTTGGGCCGAAGTGGGAACCGCGTTATTTTGTTTATCCGAGTTTGGGAAGTTTGCCGGATGTTGTGGTTGCTTTGATTCGGGCCGATTCGGGCGATCGACTTTGGGATTATTTGCGCCCGGAAGGGTAGAAAAGTTCGGCAACGGATTCGCTTTCTTCCGATGTAACGGATGGATCGACTTCCCGCCTCTTCCTGGCAACCTATAGCCATAGGGAAGAGCCTCCTTTGGGGCTGCGAGGAGGCTCTTCCTCCGAATCTGCGTCTTCCGGTAAAGCCGGGGAACGAGCAACATTCATGCTAAACCGCGAATTAGTACGCGCTGCTTTTGCAAAACCTCTGCATAAAGCTTTTCCAACTCAGTAATATTCTGACTGAGAGTGTAGCGGTCGAGCGCCCGTTGGCGTGCTTTTTGACCGAGCAGCATTCCCAACTCAGGATGATCGCAAAACAGCGGCAGCAAGGTTTGCAACTGACTCCGTACCCGCTGAGTGTTCAAAACTATCCCCGCGCCTTCCTCCAAGGCCTCGCCGTCAGCACCGGCATCCGTTGCCAAACAAGCTAAACCGCAGGCCATCGCTTCCAGCAGCGACAGCGACAGTCCCTCCACCAAAGAAGGCAAAATAAATACGTCTGCACCCCGCAGAATTTCGATCCGGCGTTCCTCCTCGGCAACAAATCCGAGCCACACAATGCCATCATCTTCGCCGTAAAACAGTTGCAGCGAGGCGGCTAGGGGCCCGTCGCCTACGATCGCCAATACGTTCCCAGGGCCAAAATTGCACTGTTTCCATGCCTTGAGCAAAGCCTCGACATTTTTCTCCTGGGCAATGCGGCCTTGGTAAACAAAAATTCGATCGGCCTTTAATTCCGACTTCAACCCCGAAGGTCCTGGAGAATATTTAACAGCATCGACGCCGTTGGGAATCACAGCCACCCGTTCCTGTGGGACTCCCAACTTCACCAATATATCCCGCTGAATCTGAGAAAAAACGATCGTCGAGTCGTAGTTAGCCAAAAACGGAGCGTACAGTTGATACATCAGGTGTTGGGTTCCCGATGTCAAATTCCGCAATTTGCGATCGAACGGCGGGTGAAAAGTCGCCACCAGAGGCAAATTCAATTCTTGACAAATTTCGGGCAGCAAAAAGTCTAGAGGCGAAAGCGTCAGGGAAGCGTGAACAACATCGGGTTTGAGCCGCCGCAGAGATTTCATCAGCACTGTGCGGGACTTGAGAGTGGGAATCGTATAAATTTGCGATTTGTAGTGACAGGGTAAAGAGACTTCGTTGCAACTAGCGGGCGAGAGCGAATTGGTATATGAGGTTTGAGCAATTCCCTTGCCCCACGAACCATTGGCCATACTCCACGCCGTATTGTTCCTGTCCAGCGGGCCCGCTTCTTGGGCGAAGTGCAGGAAACTGACCTGGTATCCCCGGTCTAGTAGTGCGTTGGTGACTTCCCTGGAGTAAGTGACGTTACCGCAAAAAGGTGATTTTTTTCCTAGCCAAGCGATGTGCATTCGAGTAAATCAGAGTTTGTTATTTTTTAGCTTCGATCGACTTTACTATTACTGGTACGGAAAATATACCAGGTTAAGACACCCCCAGCCATCGCTAATCCTGCTAAAGCCAAAAATACTGTCGGCAAACCCAGAAATGTTTCCGCTACCCCGGCCAAAGCCAACGGTAAACTCAAAGCGATATTAGTGGCATTGTTTTGCAGCCCGAAAACTTTTCCCCGCATTTCTTCTGGGGTTTCTGCTTGAATTGTAGTCTGCATCGGCACTCCCACCAATGAGGCAAATAAACCCAACAGGGTAATGAACAGCACCGAGAGCCACAAATGGTGGGTAAATGCAGAAAGGCCCATCAGAGCAAATGCCATGCCGATCGATCCGATTAAACTCAGTTGGGAGTGAGAAAATTTGTGGCCGAGATAGCCGACTGTCGCTGCCCCAGCAGCCATGCCAACGCCCACCGCCGCCAGCAAAAAGCCAAATTGCGACGCTTTCATACCGGGGAGGATTTCTGCCAGCCGAACTGCTAGAACTGCCAAGGCTGCAAAAATGGAAAATAGAATAATTAGTTGAATTAAAGCATTGCGGACTTTCGGTTGATCGTTGATGTAACGCAGGCCGTCTTGCAAATCTGCTAAGGGGTGCGGCGGTTCGTGTTCGACTTCGTTTTTTTCGCCTGTTTTCATCGACAGCAACAGCACTCCGGCGAAGGCGTAACTTCCGCCTACTACTAATTCTTTGCCGATGCCGAGTCCGCCGCCGAGGTTGGAAAATAGGGTGTCTGCTAAAGCTAGTAAGGGTTCTCCGACTGCAAAGCCAATAATCACCGAAGCCATCATGGTTGTGGTGTAAAGGGAGTTTGCCGATAGCAGGTGGCGGCGTTCCACAATTAGGGGAATCACTGACTGTTCTGCTGGAGCGAAAAATTGAGTTAGAGTCGAAACGAGGAATGTCACTAGCAGCAGCAAGCAGAATCCGAGCGGCAGTTGACCGAGTTCCCACCCGTCAGAGAGCCACAGCAGTACGGGCAATGTTAAAACAAAGCCTCCCCGCAGCAGGTTTGTGGCGACTAGCACTGCTTTTTTCGACCACCGATCGACATACACGCCTGCGGCTGCCCCGAACAGCACTGCGGGAATCGTAAAGGCAATCATGATTGCCGATACCCACCTGCTGATGGTTTGATCTGGCGCTTGAAAGCGGCTGGCTACGAGGGCGATCGTCAGTACGAGATAAACTTTATCTGCTAGTTGGGAAAAAACTTGCCCGCTCCACAATGCTAGAAAATTTGGGTTTTTAAGCACTGGCAGAAATCCCGTTTCTTTTTCGGGAGTTTCGGCTACTGCTTTCGAGTCTTCTGCTGCTGGCTCTGGTGTGGGAACCGGGGGAATTGCTTCGGGTTGTGGGCTATTGCCGTTGGTTGACTCTGTTTCGGGAGTTGTGGGGTATTTATCCATTTCTGGGTCTGGGACGTTGCTCCATTGTCGGTCGGCGGAGACGGGATAAGAGTCAAAATCTGGAAAATTTTCTCGTTCTTCCATCTTGTGGTGGGTCACAGCTAACACAGATATTCTCAAATCAGAATCGGACAGTCGCATCATAGGATTTGGGGTGGATGGCCTGGGACGGTGGAGGTTGGGGGGATGGGAATTTGAAATTGAGGTGTTAACCCCTAAGTTTATTAATAATCTCGTAACTTTATCTCTATCTATTATCTGATGTCGCAACAACCTTGAGAATTTACCTCAAATGGCCGGCTGGTTCGGGTATCCGGCAGGTTGGGGGTGCGATGTACGATCGCCCGTTCACCTATTTAAGTCAACACTCAAAATTTAAAACTCAAAACTCTCTAGGTAGGTGTCGATCGAGCTTCCCGAGCGAATCGTGCAACCTAAATGATACTGGGCATATTGGCGCAAAATATTTTCTACTGATACCCAAGTTGTTCGATCGGCAATCCCCTCTCCTAGTTCTGGACTAGCCAACTGTTGCAGCGCTGCTAATTCCTTAGCATTTATCTCAAAATTTGTCAAGTGCTTGCTGCCATTCGTTTGCCGGGAACGGGAGGCGGATTTGTACAAGCTACCGATTTCTGAAGAGAGTTCTGCCTCTAGGTTAGCTAGCTCGGGCAAGCTGAAGGTTCCCCCAGAGGGTATACTAAACCCGGTTTGCCAGTTCGGATCGGTGAAATTTGGGATGAGCGGCCCTCTGGTGGCGCAGCAAACTTGGACTTGGGGCGCGAGGCCGGCTAAGGCTAGCAGGTGAAAAATGCCGTGGCTGAGGTGGGCGACAAGCACGGCGGCGGATTCGATTTCTGTGCGATCGGACAAACGCTCCAAACGGCTCAAGTGTTCGCCCAGCAACCAAAAGAGTTCTTCTTGGGGCTCATCGGAAAGGGCACTGGCGATCGCTAATTCGGCCAGATATTGCGCGGCGGAGAGTTTTCCGAGGTTGCGGCTCAAACCCGGATGGGATTGTACCGTGTCGGCTTGGGTAATTTTGTCGAGCGATCGGCCTTTGGCAATTAGCAATTCGTTAACGACAAATAACTCGCTTCTACCGCCGATGGTCGATCGCTGTTTGCGAACACCCGGTGCTACGGCTCGAATTAAGCCGAATTCCCGCGTCAAAATTGTCAGCACTCGATCGGATTCGCCGATGGGCGCACTCTTGAGATTGATTCCAGTTGCTTTGTAAGTTCGAGTCACTCGATTTTAGATTTTAGATTTTATATTTACTACAATACTTCGGACAGTTTCATTGTCCTCGTTGGTCGATCGACCTGAAACAGTCATTCTACTGTTGGCAATCAAAAACAGTCCGAAGTATTGTTACTAGACAGTAGCAAAAACAGTCCAATAGGCAGAACTTTTAGTTTTAGGGTGCGTAAAGGCGCACCAATTCCCAATTAGCCATGACCAATTAGCCATTGCTAATAACTAATAACTAATGACTAATGACTAATGACTAATGACTTTTATCTAAATTATCTCGCTGGCGGAGTAATTCCGGGCCGCGAGAAGTCCCCAAACGAGTTGCCCCAGCTACTACCAAATCTAGAGCTTGTTCATGAGTACGAATTCCGCCGGCCGCTTTAATCCCAATCCGTCCCTTCGTAACTTCCTTCAGCAGTCGCACATCGTCAACTTTCGCCGGGCCAAAAAAGCCAGTGTTGGTTTTGATGTAAGCCACACCAGCTTCCATACAAATCTCAGCCGCTAATTGTTTTTCAGGATCGGAAAGGAGCGAACTTTCGATAATTGCTTTGATGGTGAGATTAGTTTCTTCGCAAATTTGGGCTAATTCCCGGTGGAATTCGTCGATTCTTCCGGCTTTCAACAATCCTAAGTTAACGGAGACATCTAACTCTACTGCTCCATTATCTGCAGCTTCTAGAGCTTCGTAAATTTTCACCGTTGAAGTCGAAGCACCGGTGGGAAAACCTATAACTGTACAGACTTTGGAACGTTTGCCGTGCAGCAGCTCAACTGCTTGTCTGACATAGGCGGGATACACGCAAACTGTGACAAACCCAAATCTCTCTGCTTGTTGGCAACAGTATTCTACTTGCTCTGGCGTAGCGGTGGGGTCGATCAGGCCGTAGTCGATCAAGGGGGCAATATCGATGTCTGCCTGGTTTGCAGCCATTGCTGTTTTTTCTCCGAAGTAACTACTTCCTTATTATGTAGGGAATTTACCAATCTTCGACCGAAAGCAGCCCGGGTAGAACCCCTCTGAATTCATCCGTGAGGTCGCTTTCTCCAATTCTCCAATCGATTGACTTTACTCCAGCCCCGACTGAGTACCTGAGTACAAATACTCGATTTGCAGGTACCAACTCTGGTAGGAATTGGTTTACCAATTAATTTCCAAAAAATAATATTTTTGTATCTGCCTTTAGATACATTTTTCCTCTTTCTTTAGGTATACTTTGTTAAAAAGAGTTGCGGTAGAGCCTGCGCCAGCTACGCTATGGCAGAGCCTGGTAGCGTTTACTGTTTTTACTCTCAGTAGTGCTTTAAAAACATAAAAGCCAGTGCCAAGCATGAATCATTTAGAACTCGAACAAGAAATTGGGAAAATGGCTATAGCGATGATGAGTCGCAATAGTTTAATTGGTAAAGATTTGATTGCGGATCTCAGAGGGCGGCTGTCTGTTGACAGTTTAGCTGCTTTGATGATTGTCAGTATGGAGCGTTTGATTTGGTCTGACTGCGAGTCCGTAATCTGGAGTTTGAGTTATTTGATTCCTGCTGACGTGATGGAAGAAATTCGCCGGATTACTGCGCTAGTTGTCTGCCAGCGGTTGATGGGCAAGGGTTTTTTGCTGGGGAAAGATTTTAGTATTGATGGAACAGGCCAGTTGATGTTGAGTGACAATGCTAAAACAGCGGTTGTGGTTGCTTGAATTGGGCAAGCAGAATTTGGATCTATTAGCAGTATAAGATTTGCAGTTGGACTTTGGGCGCTCTAGCAATCTTTGTGTGACTGCAAACCTAATTTGGGATGCGGTAATAGTGGCGTGATTCAGGCTGATTTGAGATTTGCAGCAGCTTCAATAAGCAATGAGTGCGGTTAGCTAAAAGACGATTTTCCGAGAGAAAAATAGTTAGGATCAACGGCTAATTGTTGAGGTTGTTAGTGGCAGTTTGTACCGGCGATCCCCCTGTATCAAAAGTTTCCGATTTTTAGTGGAATTACAGTTTTACTCCCAGTAGGATTTCAGGTAGAATCATCCTTAAGATAGATACGAAATATTATGAACTTAATTCAAAACTTGGAAGCGGCTTGGTATTACCATCTGGGTTCGCGTCACCTCGAAGCTAACGATGATCATGGTGCTCTGGCGAACTTTAACAGAGCTTTGAAGTTGCAATCAGATCATTATAAGGCTTGGTTCGGCCGAGGTATGGCTCTGGGGAAATTAGAACGACACTTAGAGGCGCTGAAGAGTTTTGATGAAGCCTTGGCGGTGGAGCCGAATGCGAGCTTTGGCTGGCACAACCGGGCTATTGCTTTAGGAAAGTTGGGCCAGTGGTTGGAGGCTCTCAATAGTTTTGACCGGGCTCTGGAGTTCAGTCCGTGCGCGGCGAGTATTTGGCACAACCGGGGACTGACGCTGATCGATATGGGGCTTTACGAGAAGGCAGTTCTGAGTTTCGATCGCTCTTTAAATTTGCACCCGGAGGCTGCTTGGGCGTGGTACAACCGAGGTAATGCCTTGTTGGAACTCAAGCTTTACTATCAGGCACTCAACAGTTTTGACCGGGCGATCGAGTTTAACCCAGACGACGCAAAGGCTTGGTACAATCGCGGTATAGCTGCGAACTCCATGGGACTTTACAAACAAGCAGTGGCTAGTTTTAGCCGATCGATCGCTCTACAACCGGGCAGAGCCGAAGCTGTGGGCGAACGGAGAGTTGCTTTAGAGAAATTAGTAGGTTTAAATCAGAGAAATGCCAAGTTCACTCCCACCTCTGAGCGTCCCTTTGAAGATTATTTAATTTGGTACAACCGGGGTGTGGAATTGGCGCGAAAAGGCTGCTACTCTGAGGCGATTGCTTGCTATGAAACAGTCTTAGAAATAAATCCTGATTTTGCTAACGCTTTTTACAATAAAGCTTGCTGTTATGCGCTACTGGGATTTGCTGATTTTGCCCTTGACAATTTGCAGCGGGCTGTTGAGTTGATCCCTAATTTATACCGAGAGCTAGCTTTAGCTGACTCTGATTTAAGCTGCATTTGGAAACAAGAACGTTTTGAAACGCTAATCCAAGGTTGATTTTACACAAAAAACAGCTCGCCAATGGGGCGAGCTGTTTTTTTTGGGTGGCGCACATTCGATCGCCCTCAAGAGTATTTCTGCAATCTTTGCTATTGCAGAGAAACTCGGATTGAGGGCTTGACCGGCTTCTTGGCAACTACGATTACCCGGTAGGTTCCGGACTCGGGGAGTTGAGCAAAAGTTTGACCTTCACCTTGATCTAGGAGTTGTCCCGACGGAGATTGGATCGCCAGATCTAGATTTTTGTTGCTAGCTGTCACCCTGATTGTTTGTCCCTGTTTGCCTTGAACCGTGATCGGCTGGATTTGGTAGCCGGACATTTTGAGTTTGACTGTGGCTTGTTTTTCCCTGAAGGCTATGGGAATTGCGCGATCGGGCCTATAAGTCCACTTAGCGTTAAAATCGCGTCCGAGTACAAAGCTGGTGGTTTCACCTTTCGGGGTAACTCGCACGCGGTAGATGCCTGACTCTGGCAACTGGCCAATCCACTGATTGTCTGATTTTTCAATAACCCCCATATTTTCACCATTGGGACTGTACAGTTCGGCTGTCAGTTGTCCCGCCCACAGGGAAAGAGTGAGTTCTCGTCCTTTGATGCCTTCAAAAATATAGGTGGTGGGTTGGTTGATGGTTTCTCGGATTTCCGAGGTTGACATTCGCTTGATCGGTTCAAGGTTGGGAACTGATTCAGAGGTAACGGGTTTGTTAAGGGTTTCTGTAATTTCCGAGGCAGCCATCAGCTCGCTCGGCGCAATTTTGGGGGCTACTGGGCTGGCAAATACTGATTTTGCCGTCATCATGAGTAGCATTCCAGTCAGTAAAATTAGTTTTTTCATGTCGCACTTCCGAGGGGGGTAAGGAATTGTATATGGTTACTTGTGTTTGCCTGTTTTCACCGGATTAAATCTGGCGATGGCACAGAGGCTACAGGAGCATATAGGATACACGTAAATATCCCGTACTTGCACAAAACCTGCGGGTAGCCAATTGGCAGTGCGGGAGCTAAGTAGTAGCCTTAGTTTGTCGGGACATTTTAATGATACTCCTTACGCATAATATCATCAAAGAATATTAGTAATTTGGTCGAGGAAAATTAAAGCTTTTTCCGAGGATCTTCTTGCTAAAGAAATGCCCATACCCAAAAAACGCGGTGTCTGGGGTTCCGGCTCTGCCTTGCTATTAGAAAGCCGCTAGCACCCCCACAGGGTGACAGCCCCTAGTTTTACTTTGTTTTTAACGATCGCCTAATTATCTAGGGCGCTGCAAACTTCACCTGACCATATTTGTAGCGTGTTAAACTCTTTTTTACGTAAGTTTTCAACCTGTATATTTGGAGGGCGGATTTAGTTATTTTTTCTGATAAAAACGAGTTGATTACTCCAAAATCCGCCCTCCCACATGAGGTTAATTCATCTTACGAACCTGCCAGGATTTTTAGGTAAGCTTGTACTGTGTTGAACAAACCCATTTCTAGCGCTTCCGCAATTAAAGCATGACCAATTGATACTTCTAGTATATCAGGAATAGAGCAAAATTTAGCTAAGTTTTGCAAATTTAAATCATGTCCGGCATTCAGTCCCAAACCTGCTGATTGAGCGGCTTGAGCGGCTAAAACATATTGTTGAAAAACAAATTCTACTCTACCTTCGCGAAAAGCCGTCGCGTAGGGTTCCGTGTACAATTCTACTCTATCTGCTCCAACTTCTTTTGCTAGCGGCATGAGAGCAGCATCTGCGTCCATAAATAAGCTGACTCTGATGCCATGGTCTTTTAATTTTTCAATGATTGGTAAGAGGCGATCGCGATTTTCGGGAATATTCCAACCGCTATCCGATGTTAGCACGTCTGGAGCGTCTGGGACTAAGGTACACTGATCGGGTTTTACGTCGCAAACTATATCCATAAATGGCGGCTGAAACGGGTTTCCTTCGATATTAAACTCGACGGTTAGCATTTTGGCTAATTCGTAAACATCGGCAGCTTTGATGTGCCTTTCGTCGGGGCGGGGGTGGACTGTAACGCCGTGGGCTCCGGCGGCAATTACTGTTTTTGCGGCTTCGGTAACGCTGGGGATGCCGATATTTCGAGAGTTTCTGAGGAGGGCGATTCTGTTGATGTTGACGCTGAGTTTTGTCACGGGATGTTAATCTTTAAGGTTGATGCTACTATATTAATCGCTTTCACGAAACCTTGAACGCATTACGGTAATGTTAGGGCATTTTTAGAAGAAAATTTAGCTTCGACCAGCGGTAAGGTTTCTGCAAAAAAAGCCTCAGCTATTTGCTGTTTGACTGACAAATCTTCAAGATTTGCAATGCAGAAAAGCGGTGCGACGCGATCGACTATTTCGGGCGAAAAGTCTCGGCTAAAATATTTTAGTTCAAAGTCGTATCTGTGTGGACGGTAAATCATACCCAGCAGTTCGACTAAGGGTAGAAGCGTCCAATTATGATAGTTGCCGATCGCATCTACTAAATGTCCGCGATAAATCTCTTTTTTTACCAGAGGTTGCAGCAAATCAAAACGGATTTTTATTTCGTCTAATCGGGTTCGCATTTGGGATAAATGCTGGTTTTTATCCAAAGGAGGCGGGACAATTAGATTAGCTTTGTCAAAGGCGATCGGCACTTTTCCGTGTCTCTCTATTTCCAAGAAATCGTTGCGGCTGCTGCGCCGGAAAACGGCAAAATCAATTAGCAAAAACGGCGGGGTTTCTTTGAGCCGCCAGAAGCACTGCGACTGACCGTGCCAAGCGGGTTCGGGAACTCGATATTTCAGTTCAATTTCGCCAATTTCTGCGAGGGCTTTTTCAACAATATCAAATGTTTCTTCCACGCAGTTATCTTCAACCACAACCGCAATATCGAGGTCTGACCACTCGTCGGTGTATCCGTGGGCTGCTGAACCTCCTTGCCACAAAGCGAGAACAAAATCTAAAGGTTGTAAGGTGGAAACAATCTTTTCGAGAATGATTTGTCTCATGGAATCAAGCTATACTGTTTGTTTTCCCTAGCTTGCACAAGTTTAACAAACGATCGCGGGTTGAGATTGCTCCGCTAGAGTTCTCCGAGGAGTTGCTAATGCTTCCGGTTGTGCACTCCTGCCAAAAATTACACGGGAATCTGCAAGGGAAAGTGGCAATCTTTGGGAAAGTGCGTGAAGCGAAGCTATCCCGTAGGGAATCGCCCGCGATTGAAAATCAATCTTAAATTGTCAGAATCAGAAACTTGTCCCCTGTCCGGTAACATGAGAAAGGATTAATTTTTAACAGCGCGGCATGGCTACTATTTGGGAACTCGACTTTTACAGCCGTCCAATCATAGACGAGCGAGAGAAAAAAAAATGGGAAGTGTTGATCTGCGAAAGCCCGCTGAATGTAGGCGACAAGGCCGACTCTCTGTTTCGCTACTCGCAATTCTGCTCCAGTTCTACCGTGAATTCCCTGTGGCTGGCGGGTGCAATTAAAGAGGCGATCGCCGCAGCACCGAAACGACCCGAAAAAATTCGCTTTTTCCGCCGCCAAATGGCGAACATGATTACCAAAGCCTGCGAGGATTTGGACATTCCCGCAGCCTGCAGCCGCCGCACCCTCGCTCTCAGCCTGTGGCTGGAAGAACGGATGCAAGACGTTTATCCCGCCGAACCGGGCTATCAACCGGTTGTGAACCCAAGTGTTCAATTTATACCCGAAACGCCAGTTGCGCTGCCGGATGCTTTAATCGGCGAAAAATGGGCGTTTGTGAGTTTGCCGATCGCAGCTTTTGACGAAATGTCCGAGTGGGATATCGGATTTGGCGAAGCTTTCGGACTGCCGATGACACGCCTCGCCCCAGAAACGCAAATTCCGGGACTAATTATCTACTCGTCGAGAGCAACAGCTTTGGCAGGTTGGATGTCGGGGTTGGAGTTGGCTTTTCTGAAATTTGAGAGCGGCCCACCTGCTAGGCTGGTATTAGATACGGGAGCTAACGATCGCTGGATTTTAGCTAATCTCAGAGACGCAGCAACTGAGAGAGAAGCGAAAGGATTTGAAGCCGCTAAAAAGCAAGCAAAAAAAGTACATTTCTTAGCAATTCAGTCGAATACCGAATCGGAATCTTTTGCAGGATTTTGGCTGCTGCACGAACTAACTATTTAGTTGATTGCTTGGCAATAACTGATATCGGGCAGCAGCCAAAATCAGATTTAAGCAACCGGTTTTTTTCAGGAAAAATCTCGGCTTTTAGATCTGAACCGCAGCAAAAAAGTCGGTTTCTAACCGCAGCCAAAAACAGATACCTTCCCACGTACTCCTGTCGTGGAGATATTAAGATTTTAGGTTCTAGTTCAAGTTCCCAGATTCACCTGTTGAGTAAATCTAAAACCTAAAATCTCAAAGCTAAAATCGACGCTAAGCGGTTGGCAAGATGGAAACAATCACAAATGCGTACAATATTGCGATCGCGCATTCTACCAGTTTCCCCAAAGAATCTAAATGTAGACCCGTACTCCGAACGCATATCCAGTAAGTCCTTGCCAATTCTTTAATCGAAAATCGAAAATCGAAAATGGTATTACCATCGCCCATTACCAACCACCGAGAACAATGACCAATCAGCAATCAGCAGAACAACTGTTAGAACTAGCCACCAAAGCAGGTGCAGAAGCTGCTGAGGTATTGGAATCGCAATCGCTCTCACGGCCGGTCTTTTTTGAAGCAAACCGCCTCAAACAGCTAGAAACCGCCCAAGCAGAAGGCATTGCACTGCGGCTATGGCGGGATGGGCGGCCGGGTTTGGCGGTGGCTTACGGGCCTGTGGAACTACAAATTTTGGTGGACAGGGCGATCGCGCTTTCGCAACTTAACGAACCGGAAACCATCGAACTCGGCACCGGTGAGAAAGTTGTTTATCCCGATCTCGGAGTGTCAGTGTCGGCCGAACAGCTAGTAAACTGGGGCAAAGAGGCGATTGCGATCGTCCGCGAAGCCTATCCAGAAAGCCTCTGCACCGCCGAACTCGACTGCGAAATCGAGAGCACCCGCTTGGTGAACACCAAAGGCTTGGATTCGAGTCACACCGATACCACCCTCAGCGGTTACTTATCAGCAGAATTAGTACGGGGTGAAGATTTCCTCAACATTTGGGAAGGCGAAACCGAACGCGGTACCCTCGACTTAAACACCAGCGCCAAGCGGGTTTTGCAGCGTTTAGAATGGGCGAAAGACAATGTAGCCCCCCCCACGGGCCGCGTGCCGGTGCTATTTACAGCCAAAGCCGCCGATTTGCTGTGGGGGACTGTGTGTGCGGCGTTGAACGGCAAACAGGTACTCGAAGGCGCTTCGCCTTGGAACGATCGATTAGGCCAACAAGTGACATCGCCGCTTGTCACCCTCTCGCAGCAGCCAGATATCGGGCCCTATAGCTGTCCCTTTGACGACGAAGGTACTCCCACTCGGGCGATCGTCTTTATCAACAGCGGAGTGTTGCAGCTATTTTATACCGATCGCACCACCGGTCGAGCCTTGGGTAGCGGCACCACCGGCAACGGATTTCGCCCGGGTTTAGGCAGCTATCCGACACCGAGTTTGTTCAATGTTTTGATTAAACCAGGTTCGCTTTCGCTAATCGATTTAATCGCTCAATTAGACGACGGAATTGTAGTCGATCAAATGCTTGGTGGCAGTGCCGGAATTTCCGGCGATTTTTCAATTAATGTCGATCTCGGCTACCGAGTCAAAAAAGGTCAAATAGTCGGCAGAATCAAAGACACAATGGTAGCCGGCAACGTTTACAGCGTCCTCAAACAATTGGTAGAATTGGGAGGAGACTCCGAGTGGAACGGTTCTTGCCACACACCCTCTGTAATTGTAGAGGGATTGTCCGTCATCGGCAAGAATTAAAGGCAGTTGGCAGTTGTTAGTTATTAGTAATCATCAATCATCAGTTAACAGTCAACAGTCACGAATTCCCATTCCCAATTCCCAATTCCCACTTCCCAGACATAATATGCGTATTTGTTTTATCGGCGATTCTTTTGTAAACGGTACTGGCGATCCAAAATGTCTCGGTTGGACAGGACGGATTTGCGCTGCCGCTTGCGGACAAGGACACGATATTACCTACTACAATTTAGGAATAAGGGGAGAAACCAGTGCCGATATAGAAACTCGTTGGTTCAGCGAAGTTTCTTGCCGCTTACCTCACTACAGCGACGGCCGAATCGTACTTTCCTTTGGCGTCAATGACACTCACCTAGAAAAAGAAAAAAATCGCATAGAAGTTGAGAACTCAATTGAAAATGCCCGAGCTATTCTCACGTCAGCCAAAGAAATATTTCCAGTATTAATGGTAGGGCCACCGCCAGTTATCGATGCCGATCGCACAAGCCGGATTGCCAACTTATCCGAACAGTTTTCCCAAGTTTGCAGCGAATTAGACGTGCCTTATCTAGATGTTTGCACGCCACTGCAAAAATCAGAAATTTGGCAAAAAGAACTTACCGAAAACGATGGCTCCCATCCCCGCGCCGCCGGTTACGCTGAATTGGCTAAAATAGTTCACAATTGGAGCGGTTGGAAGGCTTGGTTTAAAAATATCAATATATCAGAGGAAGAAACAATAACGCTGTTCCGAGCAGTCGGAAAAAAAGAAATGGAACTGATTAAAGAAAGCGATTTTAGGGAATTTCCCCCGCGCTTATCTTTCCAGCCTACTTTTTATCCCGTGCTTCAAAAAGCCTATGCCATACAAGTCGCGCGAGATTGGAATACAAAAGATGCAGCCTCGGGATATTTCGGCTATGTTACCTGCTTTCGAGTGGCGGCAGAATTCTTGGAAAAATATCCCGTACAAACGGTGGGCAGTTCTAGTCACCAAGAATATTGGATTCCCGCAGAAGAATTGGCTCAATTCAATCAAAATATTGTGGGAAAAATTGAAATTTTTGCTGAATATCAACCCTAAAGTAGGAGCGAAGTATGCTGGAATTCAATCAATTTCAAGTGGTGAGTTTTGACTGCTACGGTACTCTGATAGATTGGGAAAGAGGGATATTGCCCGCCTTGAAACAATGGCTGTCAAATCGGGAAAGTGATTTTAGCGAATACGGCATTTTAGAGCTTTTTGCTGCGGTCGAGTCAGAATTAGAAAATCAGAATCATCCTTATATAAAATATCGGGATATTTTGCAAAAAATAGTTAAAAGTTTTGGTAAAAAAAATGATTTTGCAGCGACAGAAACAGAAATAAACTGTTTGGTTGATTCCGTCAAAAATTGGCAACCATTGCCCGATACCGTTGCAGCATTGGAAGCACTCAAGCAGAAATACAAACTGGCAGTAATTTCCAATATAGACGATGACTTGTTTGCTGGTACAGCCAAACACTTAAAAGTTGAATTCGACTGGCTGATTACTGCGGAACAAGTGCGCTCGTACAAACCGTCAATTCGCAACTTTGAAATAGCCCTAGAAACAATGGGAATTTCTACTGACAAACTCCTGCATGTTGCTCAGAGCATCTATCATGATATTGTACCGGCCGCATCCATGGGAATCTCAACGGTTTGGGTAAATCGCAGACACGACAAAGCAGGATTTGGGGCGACACTGCCGGCCAGCGGCCAGCATAATTTAGAAGTACCGGATTTGAAAACATTGGTGGAGGCTATAGGATAAAAAAATCCCAGATTAATATTAAATACGGTAGCATCGGAATTACAGCAGATTTCAGGTAAGTGTCGAGCGATTTTTCGTTAAAGTGCGATCGAGCAGACAATTCTCAGGCTATCTACGCTATTTATGCCGTACATAACTATCCCTAAACAACTGAGGGAACCTTCCAGGGTCATCGAGTCTCAACTGTTTTTACGACCGAAACGCCTCGCTATTTTTGAAGCTTGTCTGATCGGTTTAATTTCAGGGCTGGCTGGGGTTTTGCTCAAATCAGGAGTCGGATGGCTCGGCAGTTGGCGAGTTGCTACCTCGACATTAATCCCAGCTTGGATATTGCTTCCGGCTGTCGGTTTATGTGGTGGGTTGCTGACAGGTTTCTTGGTGGAGCGTTTTGCTCCCGAAACTGCCGGCAGCGGCATTCCTCACGTCAAAGCTGCTCTGGGCGGCGTCAATCTTGCCTTAGATTTGCGGGTAGCTATCGCCAAACTTCTGACCACTATTTTAGCAGTTGGTTCCGGTTTAACTTTAGGAAGGCAAGGCCCCACTGTGCAAATAGGAGCATCTTTGGCCGGCTGGATAGGTCACTTGATGCCTACTTCCCCAGACTACCGCCGACAATTGATTGCTTGCGGTGCTGCTGCGGGATTGGCTGCGGGTTTCAACGCTCCGATTGCAGGAGTTTTGTTTGTAGTTGAAGAACTGTTGTATGACGTTTCGGGATTGACTTTAGGGACTGCAATTATCGCTTCCTTTATCGGTGCAGTTGTCTCGCAGCTTTTGGGCGGCGATAGTTTAAATTTGAACCTTCGCGAGTACCCCAGCAGTTTTGAAGCTCAGGAAATTCCGTTCTACATACTGTTAGGAGTTTTAGCGGGATTGCTGGGAGCTTGCTTCAGCAAAGGAATTATTGCTAGCTTGCAGTTTAACAGGCGATCGCTCAAATTAGCTTTGCCCGCGCGAGTGGCTCTAGCTGGTATCATCTGCGGTTCAGTAATAGCTCTCCTCCCAGAAACTTTCCGCAACAATACGGGTTTGCGAGAGTTTCTGCTGACCGGAGAAGCAAGCGGAATAACGAGTTTAATTGCTTTTATAGCTCACTTTTTCCTGACAATTATTTCCGCCGCTTCTGGAGCTCCGGGAGGATTGTTCTCCCCTTCCCTAGTTATGGGTTCTGCACTAGGTCACATGGTGGGCATTGTGCAGGCAGATTCCCTGGGCGTAGGTTTGCCGGTAACTTACGCTTTGGCGGGAATGGGAGCATTTTTTTGCGCGGTTACTAGAGCACCGATTACTGCGGTAGTAATTGTGTTTGAAATTACGGCGGATTTCAAATTAGTGCTGCCTTTGATGATCTGTTGTGTAGTTGCTTATTTAGTCGCAGAAAAGGTAGACAGTGGCTCGCTGTATACTCACCTTTTGGAGTTTAACGGCATTCAACTGACAAAGGCAAAAGCTGCAAGCAATACTTTGAGCGACTTGTACGCAGATGACGTGATGCAGCGCCGAGTTGAAACTCTTTCGAGTTTGCTGACTTTCGATGAAGTGATCCAGGCATTTTCGCGATCGCACCACCGAGGATTTCCAGTCGTTGAAGATGGCAAATTAGTCGGAATTGTCAGTCAAACCGATTTGGCAAAAGCCAGCGAGTGCAATTTGCCCGGCAACTCGCTGCTCAAAGAATTTATGACTGTACAGCCGATCGCAGTCAAAGCAAGCGATACTTTAAGCGAGGTATTGTACAGGCTTAACAACTACAATATCAGCCGCTTGCCCGTCGTAGAAGGCCGACGTTTGGTGGGAATTATTACCCGCAGCGACATTATCCGAGTTGAATCCGATCGCCTCAGCGGAGAAACAGCCCAGGGCCCGCATCCAGAACCTTCCTATGTTGTCTATCAAACCAGAGCTCCGCAAGTCGGAAACGGCCGCTTATTAGTGCCGCTTTCCAACCCCCAGACAGCACCCGCTTTGCTGCGGCTGGCGGCCGCGATCGCGCGCGATCGTAATTACGAATTAGAATGCCTGCAAATCATCTTAGTACCGCGCAACAGTTCCCCCTCAGAAACCACTGTGCGGACAACAAAAAGCCGCCGCCTGCTGCAACAAGCCGAACGAATTATTCGCAATTGGAACTTGCCTGTACACACCCAAATACGGGTAGCTCATGACGTACCTCACGCGATTTTAGAGACAATTAAGGAGCGACATATCGATTTAATTTTGATGGGATGGCAAGGCGAAAAATCCACCACGGGACGCATTTTTGGTGATGTGGTCGATACCGTAATTCGGCAAGCCGGCTGCGAGGTTATTTTGGTTAAATGGAGCGAAAAAATATTAGCCAACCGCCAGAAAAATGAGTTTTCTACCGCTCTTGACGGGGGGAAATATGCGTCTATAGAATGCGACTTAAATCCCGAAATAGTTGACGGCGCAGATCATCCCAAATTGGCGAGATCCTCAGATTCATCAGCGACTCCAGAGACTGAACTTTCCCCGCCGAATTCAGACATTCCAGGGCCAGAATTGGGACTGCACACCCTGATGGGTTTGCACCGCTGGTTGGTTCCTATTCGGGGCGGTTACAAGCAAGCTGCAGCTTTGCGGCTGCTACCTGCTTTGGTGGCTGCGAGTGCTGTACCGGAGATTAAATTGTGTCAGGTTCACCAGCCTTCTGTTGCAGAACCCGATCGCGGGGAATTAAAGCAAGCGGCGGAGTTTATCAAGCGCCGGGTTAGCTGTTCGATAATAGCGACTTCGGTTTGCGCTAAATCGGTTTCTGATGCTTTAATTGATTTGGCTCAGAACGATCAGTGCGATGCGATCGTCTTGGGAGCTAGCCGTGAAGGGCTGCTGAAGCAGGTGATTCACGGGAACATTCCGGAATCTGTGGCGCGGGGGTGCGACTGTACAGTCATTTTAGTGCGATCGGCCTCTTAGCAAATTCATACCATTTTAGTCTTGTTTCCAGACAGACCTCCTAAATAATTAGACTTTAAATAATTATGGGTTACAGCTAGATATTTTTCCTAACGCAAAGGAGTTTTCCTTGATTACATTCCAATTTAATAAAGAACTCTCCATGCCTTTTTCCGCTTCTGCTTCACAACCGCTAAATTCTCGCTTTCCTTTTATTTTTAACACTCAATTGCTTAGTAAGTGATGTATAATAATGCAAAGCAAAAAACAGATTAATTCCAAAAAACACCAAAGTTAAAACAAAGGTAAAAAAAGAGGTAAACGACAGCCTGGAAGTCATCGTAAACATCGCCAAAATGATGGAGCAAAGCCCAAAACCTGCAGCAAAAGAACTTAAAAGCAGCAACCGTACCCTAGACATAGTTTTATTGAAAAATTATCAGTAAAATACACTTTTGGCACCTAACGATGAGTGCCAAATGATAATTATTACTATATAGCGAAATTGCTCAGTTCCGCCAAGGACAAAACGACTGCTTTCCTCAAAAGGTTTGAATTATACAAAAAAATACAGCCCGCGCTCTTGTAAACTCGTGTTGCTCGACTTAATACCAATCAAAGGAATTCCCCAGCCCAAGCTGAGCATTCCACCTTTCGCTGTACAGCCAGCGCAGGTGCAATCCCGCTGACAGCAAACTATTCGTTTCCAAAACCGCGCTTCCCCTAGGATTCAAAACATTGCCAAAATCCACAAACGGCGTCACCTGCAAAACTCCTTGTTTGTCGTCGGTGCGCTTGCATCGGATACCGCAACTCGCCTGAATCAAAAATCCCGCTATCGACCAGCATTGCATCCTGACGGTAGCCCTGCAATGTGTCTGAGCCTCCTATACGGAATTGTTCGATCGCCAAAAGCTCTGCCTCAGCCAATTTCACATCACCGCCCGCAGCAGCCTCTCACGAGCCAACCACCGCACGTACTGCAATTGACCCCCGCCAAGTCAAAAATTGACTGTCTGAGCTCCTGCTGCTCACCGTAACGCCAAATGCTGCCATTCCCAGAGTGAACTGCGATCGCGTCGCCAAGACATATCTCCCCTTTGAGTAAAATCCTGAAACAGCCTCAGCACCGCAACCGGATTTCTACCCCGATTATCTGCTTCCGGCGACAGTGGAAAATCCTTTGGCAGCAAAGATGTATCGCTTTCTCGACTGCGGGTACCAATATTGATCGCGATTTCTTTTCTGGGATTTTGCACGATCGGCTCGCGGTAAATCAACTGCCAACTACTTCCCATCGATCAACTTTTATCGTACCCGGCATATTAGCAATTCTGCAGGCTGTGCCAGTGGGGGAAAAGCAGGTGGCAAAAGCTGTTCGCCTGAAGGCAAGGGCTTTGGTGTCGCGGGTTATGGGAGAGGAGCCGGATTTGGCAGCCGCGGGTTAGGAATCGGAAATTCGTGTCTATTTTCTCCTCGGTTCGGCAATTGAGGGAGAGTTTCTGCAGGCTCACTTTGGGTCGATCGATCAAACTCCGGGATGCTATTTTCTTGCTCTTTACTGCCTCTATCTAATTCTGAACCCGAGTATAAATCACGAAGCCGATCGCGATCGTCTGCTGTTTCTTGATTTAGTTTTAATTGAGACAGTAAATTATCCTGTAAAATGGGCGCTTGCACCCCTGAGTCGGTAGCAACCATCGACTCGTTAACACTTAGAGCTGATAGCAGTGCGGGACAAATAGCTGCAATTGAAAAACCAAGTGCTAATGCCTTGAAAAACTTGATTTTACAAAAGCCTCTAGAAAATTGCACGGGCATGACAGATTAGCGATATTTGATAGTTATTTACACTTACGATCGGGCGCGGCCGACGCAATTGCAAGGAATAAAATTACTTTATCACTTTTTAAAGAGTTTATTTCTTAAATCAATATAAAGATAGTTGACAGCACTCCTGTTTTGTGTATTCAAAAATTACTAAAAAACTCTTATCTCCCAAGCTACACTTCTTGCAAGGAATAAAATTACTTTATCACTTTTTAAAGAGTTAATTTCTTAAGTCAATATAAAGATAGTTGACAGCACTTCTGTTTTGTGTATTCAAAAATTACTAAAAAAACTCCGACCTCCCAAGCTAGCCCTGTAGGTCGGCGGAGCATTCTATCAAACCAGCGATCTGAGAAATAGGTAAATTTTGATAGAGATTACTACATTTTATTGAGCTGCGATCGCAATTCTTCCAACTCAGCGTCAATCACCGGGCTCGACTCCGAGCTACTAGCTGCTGCCGTTTTACCCGCAGCCGGCAATTGACCTTGAGACACAGAACCCCCGGTCAGTTGAGCTTTCATCTGAGCCAACTCGTCGTCAACATCACCGCCGCTTTCGAGCAAGCGGAACTGTTCCTCTAAATTGCTGCTGCCGGCTGCCAATTCTGCCGAAGCCCCCGCGCGAGCTTCAATCTGCAAAACTTTTTCTTCCATGCGATCGAAAGCTGCCATTGAACTGCCAGTATTCAAGGTGCCAATGGTATTGTTGAGCTGTTCCTGAGCTTTAGCAGCGGATATCCTCGCTTTGAGCATATCCTTCTTAGTCTTAGCTTCGGAAATTTTGCTCTCCAAACCGATCAAGTTACGCTTGAGACTTTCCACCTGAGCCGATTGCTGATCCAGACTAGCTTTCAGCGTAGCCGCCGTTTCAGCGTGAGACTTTTTGCGAACTAGCGCTTCCCGGGCCAAAGTCTCGTCTCCTTTTTGCAGGGCTAGCTGAGCGCGCTGCTGCCACTGGTTAGACTGAGATTCAGCTTGATTGTACTGAGTCTGGGTGCGCTTTTGAGTAGCGATCGCGCTGGCAACGGCCTGACGCAACTGCACCAAGTCTTCCTGCATATCCGTAACAGACTGTTCTAAAATCTTTTCCGGGTCTTCAGCTTTATTGACCAGATCGTTAAGATTGGCTTTGACGACTCGGCTAATGCGGTCAAATAATCCCATAATGCTATTTTTCCTGGGTGAGGTGTACGAAGTAGGCGGAAAGGAGGCTTGATAGCCCTAGCCCGCAGTTGTGAAATTCACTCTTGTCAGATTTTTAGTGCGATTTAGTTTTTGGCAATTTTTGCAGACAGATAAATCCAGTTTAAAGCGATCGAGTAATGTGATGCAGGCAAGCTTATTCATGCACCTATCTATTGAGTTTAACGTCGATCCGGGAATTCCCCAACAGGCTTCGAGCCATCTCTAGCTAGGCTGTTGAGAAGTTTTTGCTCGTCCCGACTCTTGTTCTTTTGCCTGGGGTTCAGGATGCGGGCGGCTCGCTAGACGGCAATTTGGGTGTATTGTTGCCCGGAAGCATTTGTGCTTTCATTGCCGCCAACTCGGTATCCACATCGTCGGCACCTTCGAGAGAGAGAAACTTCTTTTCTAAATCATTAGTTCCGAGTTCTGCGATTGCTTCGGAGCGAGCTTCTAGCTGCATGACTTTCTCTTCCATCCGTTCAAACGCGCTCAAAGCGCTGCCGGTACTGAGATTTCCCATCATTTCTTGCAGCCTTTCCGACGATGCGGCCGATCGAGCTCGGGCAATGTACATATCTTTTTTAGATTTTGCCTCGGAAATTTTACTTTCGAGAGTCCGCATATTTTCTTTAAGTTTAGTCACAACAGCGTTCTGTTGTCCTAGGCTGGCTTTCATCGCCGTTGCCGTTTCTTGATAAGATTTCTTGCGCGTCAGAGCTTCCCGCGCCAAATTTTCCTCGCCTTTTTGCAAAGCTAGCTGCGCCCGCTGATGCCATTCTGCTGCTGTAGACTCAGCTTGGGAACACTGGCGTTCAGTGCGTTTTTGAGCTGCAATCGCTCCTGCCACAGCTTGTCTGAGCTGCACTAAATCTTCCTGCATATCCATTACAGCCTGTTCCAGAATTTTTTCTGGGTCTTCTGCAGCCCCGACCAAACTGTTAATATTGGCTCGAATCACTCGCCATAGGCGATCGAATAATCCCATTTTGCCAGTCTCCCGATTTTATTAAATTTTAGATTTAGGAGTGGGAATTGACAATTACAAAACCAATTTTGTGTTAGACAAAACATTCCTCATTGTCTAGCTTTGTCTAACAATTTAGTTAAAGTTTTTCACCCTTTACCTAATTTATGGCTGATAGTATTGTGGCTTCACCCCTTTTTCTTGGAGTTCTTTCGCCAAACGTTCTGCTGAGGCAGGATCGTTCAAAGCCCCCATTTGGATCTTGACACCCTTTGAGAAGTTCCGCACGTAGGCATCAGGAACTGCGGTTCTGGCTTGCTGCAGCGATTTTTCGCCTGTGTAATCGGTGACAACGTAATAAAAACCGTCAGTGGCCCGTGCAGGCCTTCCCAGCGGGGATGCGGCGGCTGGCGATGCTGTCGCCGGGGATGTGGCGGCAGGCTGCCCTGGGGATGGTGTTGGAGGCAGTGTCGGCAGTGTCGGCACTGGCTGCGCGGCACTGGGGCTGGGAGTGGGAAGCAAAGCCGTACTCAGATTGTTGAGTCCTTGTTCCCTGCCTCTGGCCGGGTTGCCGTCTTCTGTAGGAATTGGCACAGCCCCGCTGGGGCCCGGAGGCGCTGGCGGAGTTGGCGGGATTGATGCTTTTGGTGACGGGGAAGGAATCGGGCTGACTGTCGGCTGGACATTGCTGAGAGTGCTCAAATCTAGTTCTACAAATTCCTTGGATACCAGATTTGGAGCTTTCGGTAGTTCCTTGGTGCTGGTATCTGAGGTGGAAGTAGAGGCGGGACTGTCGGGAGAGGGTGAGGTGCGATCGAGCAAACGGTTCAGGCCTGCCATCTTAACTAGATTTGACGGGTACATAACTGCGTAGCCCAAAGCTGTGCACGACAGCAAAAATAGCAGCATCGAACTCAGTCCCAAGGGAGTTAACAAACTGGCTGCTAAACTGCGTTCTACCGCAGGCTCAGCTTTTGACTCGTCCAAACTTTCGATCAGTTTTTCGCTTGATTCGAGATAATTGTTGGGTGCGAAAGCACTGCTAGATAATTTTGTGCCACCCCTGGTAGTTGCTAGCGGGGCATCGCCCTGAGTGCCGGCAAGGGATAGGGGCAGCGATAGCGGCTGCTGAGTTTCTTCCGCAGTCTCCGGCGCCAAATTTTGGGCTAGCTGTTGCTCGGTTGTGGCTGTTTGCTTGCCGGTACGAACTGAGGGCGACACCCACTGTTCGGCCCGCCGCCTGTGCCTTCTGTATGTTGTCAGTTCTGCTTCTAGGTTTACATCTAAACTCCCCAGGACTGCTTGCAAAGCAGGCTTGATTGGGGTTGAAGAGGATTGATGATTTGGGGATTCAACCGAAGAACGCTTACTCATTAGCAAAACTCCTACCGCCTCTGAATTAATTTTAATGTTTTGATTTTGACACTCCCGGGCCTAAAGGCGTGGGGATTCTTGCTTCGCAGGGATTCCAATGAATTTACCCTCGGCAAGCATCTTGACCGTATGTCCTACGGCTGCAAGCCCTCGGTTGAGAACTACTTGTGCGGCTGCGACATCTCTGTCGGTTGTATAGCCGCAATTGTGACACGAGTGAGTTGGTTGTGATAACTCTTTTTTGCCTGTTTCGTTAAGGCAATTGGGACAGATTTGGCTAGTCTTTTTAGCATCTACTTTCTGGAAATACACACCGCGCTTAAAGCAAGTTTCCTCCAATATGTTGAAGAATTGCCCAAACCCAGCATCTAACCAGTGCTTACCTAACATCCCCGTTTTCAGTTCGACCAGATTAAGGTCTTCGACAAACACCATACCCGCGTCATCACAGATTTGATGTGACAACTTGCGATGCCAGTCTTTTCGGCAGTTTGCCACGTATTCATGCAGCAAAGCGACTTTTTTCTGAGCCTTTTTCCAATTATTTGACCCGATTTTTTTTCTAGTAACGCGCTGTTGCAGCAATTTAAGCTTGCGTTCTGCGTCAGCAAAAAACCTCGTTCTTTTAATTAAAAGCCCGTTAGAAGTTGCAATCAAATTAGTCAACCCTACATCAATTCCTACGGGATTGCCGTGAGGAATGATATCGGGAATTGAGACATCCCATTGCAAAGTCAACATTATATACCAGCCACTAGACCGTCTAACGACGCGAGCCTGTTTGACGATTGCGCCCTGGGGGATGGGACGCGACTGACAAAATTTTATCGAGCCAATTACAGGCAATTTAAAGCGGTTGCCTTGATGGAAAGTTGTACCCAACTGTGGGAAACTCAAAGACCTCAAAGCAGCCTGTTTTTTGAACCGAGGAAACCCGTGATTTTGCTCCCACATACTGACGAAAGCTTTTTCCAATCTCCGCAGCGTTTGTTGCAATACCTGAGCGTTGACTCGCTGCAATGCGGGGCTGGTCTTCCTGTATGCTGTTAAAGCCTTGCATTGACTTGAATAGGTCGGTCTAGGCTCCTCAGCAGGAATAATATACTCGGAGCCAATGGAGCAAGAGTTGATCTGACATTTGCGTGAGTTGTACCAGTCTTTGCGTTCTCTTAGGGCATAGTTGTACACCTTGCGGCACTGTTCTAGCCAATCTTCAAAAACTGCTATTTGTGTCGCTGTGGGCTTCAACTTAAATTCAAACGTCAAATTAAACACTTGCTTCACCTCCTTGACTTAGCATACAGCAAGTCTACAAATCGTCTAAGGATTTCTTAGAACCCATTAAAATCGCCCGCTTATGGGCGAGGCTCTCACCCCAAAATTCTGGTAGATATAGAGAAGAAGCTTAAAAACTTGCCTATTTTATGATTAGCTACTTTTGGTGTCAATGCAACAGGGACCCGATCGCCTGCTGTCGATCGCCGACAGCTATTTTTTATTTTCATTTGAAAACTGAATTATTGCTATTTTCGGGAGGCTGCTTACCGATACTATCAGCCATTTTTTGTATCCTAAGCTACTGCTTATTTGTTACCTCTCATACTCTTCGGACATTTATACTTTTTCTTGATCCCTAATGCTTTATAAACTTTTAACCTATGTTTTTACCTATACAATGAGCAAGCACCGAGCTAATTGTTTCTATATATAACGAGATTATAAATAAATTATAAAATTTAATTATGCTTCGGGGATCGCTACAACCCAGACAGCATAAAGGTTGGGATGCTCTAAAAGCTGCTAGCTCTACAAAGGAGAATTAGAGATGAAAATGATTTCCCGAAGAACTTTTATGCAAACCTCCTTAACTTCACCTTTAACTTCAGCTTGTGGTCACTGCCGTCACTATACCCCTGAGGGCAGACGCGGGGGTGTTTGCGCTTTACTAGGCGGTCCGGTTCAAAGTCACTGGAAAGCTTGTGCTTTAGCGGTTTCGCCTTTTAGATCATCTTGGGAAAACATAGAAGAAATTGGAATGTGGCAAGAATCGACTCTGACGCTGCAGGATGCCGCCGTCACTCTTTCCGAGCGCAATGCCTGCCAGCTTACAGGCACAACGTTAATCGAAAAATCGGCAGCAGCAGTCTCGGTCTAATTTGTCGGCTGCCCTGCGGCTCATACCATTTTCGATTTTCGATTGGGAAATCACTGATCATTATCATGGTTTGGATCTGACAAAGCAGTTTCATTCTTTTTGGGAACTGGTATCAATAGTCACACTTTTGGACGATCGGGTGCATTTGGCTTTACTAACTCATAAAAATCAGCAACATCTACTTTAATATGAGCGCATAAAAAAGACTGATTTCTCCATCCCGCTATGGCAGCCAAGGATATTGACTAAAATCAGGTTGCCGTTTTTCCAAAAAGGCTTGTTTGCCTTCGGCGCCTTCCTGGGTCATATAGTACAGCAAAGTGGCATTTCCTGCCAGTTCTTGCAAACCGGCTTGACCGTCGCAGTCGGCATTAAAAGCAGATTTCAAGCAGCGAATCGCGATCGGACTTTTTTCGAGAATTTCCGCAGCCCACTGCATCCCTTCTAGTTCTAGTTGTTCGACGGGCACGACGCAGTTGACTAAACCCATTTCTAGGGCTTGCTGCGCGCCGTACTGGCGACACAAAAACCAAATTTCTCTGGCTTTTTTCTGGCCGACGACTCTAGCAAGATAGCTAGCTCCGAAACCACCGTCGAAACTGCCGACTTTGGGGCCGGTCTGTCCGAAAATAGCATTGTCAGCAGCGATCGTCAAGTCGCAAATTAAGTGGAGAACGTGACCCCCTCCAATGGCGTAGCCTGCAACTAAAGCAATTACAACTTTGGGCATAGAGCGAATCAGCTTCTGCAAGTCGAGCACGTTCAAGCGGGGTATGCCACCTTCGTCTACATATCCCGCCGCACCCCGCACGCTTTGGTCGCCGCCGGCGCAAAAGGCGTATTTGCCGTCTGTATGAGGCCCCGCACCTGTGAAAAGGACAACGCCGATTTTTGTGTCTTCGCGGGCATCAGTAAAGGCATCGCACAGTTCCTGCACGGTTTTGGGACGGAAAGCATTCCGTTTGTGAGGTCGATTGATGGTAATTTTGGCGGTGCCGCCGCTTTTGTGATAGAGAATGTCTTCGTAGGTTTTGGCGGTTTGCCATTCAATTTGCATAATCAATCAATTTGAGATTTGAGATTGAGCTGGGTCAATCAAGGCAGCGACAAGTCGCTTTTAGATTTTAGAGGCATTCGGTTCAATGGGATACAAGGGTCGATCGACTCTTGCAAAAAAAAATAAAGCGGGAGTTATGCCGAAACCAGGTTTTTTACGAACATACGCCGTGCAACGCTCTTGGTAGGGGTTAAACAACCCGGTTTTTGAGGGTAACAGCGCCCAATTCCCATCTCAAATGGACACAGCGTCAAATCCTCGAACTCCTCTGTCACTAATGTTACTGCCCCAAAATTTATATGCGCTGGATTATTTGCGGAGTAAAATACTCAGCAAGTGCTTTGCTGCTTTGCCAAATACCGGATCGCGGGACTCGAATTCGCTGGGATCGAGTAAAGCTTGAACTTCGGCAAAAGCTTGTGAGTCGAGGGTTCCTTCTTTAGTAAATAAAGTGTCTAGGACTGCAATGTGTCTGGAGTCGAGGCCGAGCCGATTTGCGATCGACTGTAAGTACATTTGCTCCCGCATATCGATGTGTCCGTCGGCCGCTGACATTTCGTAGCCGGAACCGATAAGCAACAGTTTTTCTGATTCTGAGAACAAAGCTGTCAGGGTTAGCAATTCCGTGGGGTTGAAGTAAACCTGCTGTTTGGATACTCCTTTGACAAGGCGCTGAATTAGTTCTACCCGATCGCGGTCGCCGCTGGCAAAGGCTTTGAGAGTCTTTTGCAGTCGTTCTTCTTCTTCAACTGCGATCGTCCTGTCAATAATCATCACTCCGCGCAGGATGGAAATTAGAGCAGTCAGAAACACTACCAAAGGAGTGATATCTTGTTCGCGCAGTTTTTGCCGACTAATGCGGCACAACAGCTCAACAATTTCAGTGGTGATCGTCGTGGTGTCCATAATTAAAAATGACTTTCTATTAAGCTGTAATTTAACTTTCTTTCTCGATCTTAAGTTTTTCTGTTACGTAGGTATGACGTGAATTCTAAAACTGAGCCGTTGTTTATTAGTGATACTACTTATTTTATTCACAAACGCTGGATGACTAGGGCTGTGGAATTGGCGCAAGCAGCCGGTGATGCTGGTGAAGTACCCGTGGGTGCTGCAATTGTTGACGGTACTGGCAAATTGATTGCCGAAGCGCAAAATCGGCGAGAGCGAGACTGCGATCCGACTGCTCACGCTGAAATCTTGGCTTTGCGGGCGGCCGGCCAAGTTTTGCAAGACTGGCATCTTAACCAATGCACGCTCTACGTAACGCTGGAACCTTGCCCGATGTGCGCTGGTGCGATCGTCCAAGCTCGGATTGGCCTGCTGGTATACGGAGCAGATGACCCGAAAACTGGCACGATTCGGACGGCGGCTAATATTCCAGATAGCCCGCATTCGTGTCACCGCTTAGAGGTACTCGGCGGTATTATGGAGTCTGTTTGCCGCGATCAGTTGATTTCCTGGTTTGAAGCACGCCGGAAAAATTAACAGGTAAAATTTTTTACTTTCTTCGGGGCGATGTTTAATCGAAATTGACCATTTAGCTGAAATAATAGATCCGTAAGTGCGATTCGTTTAGCCGAAACCCGAAAGGGGGGATGGCTAGCATCGATGGGGTAAACCCTCTAGGGTTAGAGTTCG
>NZ_JAUBQN010000031.1:0-10042 GCF_036701295.1 Microcoleus harperi Pol14_C6
CGAACTCTAACCCTAGAGGGTTTACCCCATCGATGCTAGCCATCCCCCCTTTCGGGTTTCGGCTAAACGAATCGCACCTACATACATATTTTCCCGCTCATCTACTTATTTAGGAATATGTTGTTCCCGAAATTGTGCGTGGGATATCAACATATAATACTTATAATGACTAATCACAATTTAGTAGAAAAGTCAATACCGTTTCATCAATTCCCTTTAGTTTCAAAGGCTTATATTTAACAATGCGATTTTCCTCAACATAATCTGCCACCGCCGCCGAAATTAGCACGGTGTTTGGTTCCGTCACCTCTTGCAAGCGGGCGGCAATATTTACGCTCGGGCCGATCGCAGTATAATCCGATCGGTCGGGACCGCCAAACATCCCCACCACCGCAGTACCCTGGTGAATTCCGCAGCGAAACCGCACCGGAGGCATCCCATTTTCCCCAACAATTCCCTGCTCCAACCAGCCCTGGTTAAGCTCCTTGAGAGCTCGCAGCATAAGCCTTGCAGCAGCTATAGCGCGACGTACTTGCTCGTTAGGCGTTAGTTCCTCCGGCGCGCCAAAGAAAGCCATTACCGCATCTCCAACAAACTTGTCCACCGTACCGCCACTGTCAAAAATAGCCTTAGTCATTGCCGCCAAATATTCATTCAAAAGCTCAGCTACCCGGCGCGATCGCAGCGTATTTGCCATTTCAGTAAAACCAACAATATCGCTAAACAAAATAGTAATCAATCGCGGTTCCGGGCGCAAATCCAGGGCCAAATCTCCAGCCGCTGCGGCCTTCACCATCGACGGCGGCAAAAATCGTCGCAGCACCGATTCAGTTAAATAACTATTCAACTGCTGAACTCGGCGCTCGTTTTGTTTGAGGGCGATCAAATTCCGCACTTCTGCCAACAATTCTCGATCATTAAAAGGCTTGGACAAATAAGCATCCGCACCCCTTTCTACTCCTTCAATTCGAGTATCTTCATCGGCTTTAGCAGTCAGCAAAATTGCCGGAGTGCCCTGCAATTCCTCATCCTCTCGAATCATCTTAATCAAATCCAAGCCCGAAATCAAAGGCATCATCAAATCCGTTATAATTAAATTGGGTCGGCGTTTTTTAGCCACGGCAAACCCTTCTTGTCCGTTGCGGGCAAGCAAAACTGCAAAACCCGAATCTCGCAAAATTGCCGACACATAAAAGCGCAAATCGGGATTGTCGTCAACCACCAAAACCGTTCCCACTGCTGTTTCCGATCTGATCGGTTGGAGCGCCTCAAAGTTATGATTGTCTGCATCATTTTCAGACAATTCCGCCTCCACATCTGCCAGTTCCACCGCAGCTTTGGATGAGTGAAACTCTGCAGGTATTTCTAGTACCTGTTCCGGGGGCAAGTGAGTCGAACCAAAGTGCAGCCAAACGGTAAAAGTAGTACCTTCGCCGTAAACTGACTCAACGGAAATTTGACCGCCGTGGAGTTCGACTAATTCTTTGACAAGTGCCAAACCTAAACCGCTGCCTTCGTAGGAACGGCTAGCAGAACCTTCGGCTTGGTGAAAGCGCTCGAATAAATAGGGAATTTGTTCGGTGCGAATGCCGATACCCGTATCTTTTACTTGTAACAAGCAGTGAGCGCCAGCGGATTCCACTTTCAGGGTGATGGTTCCGCCTTCTGGGGTGAATTTGACAGCATTTGATAGCAGGTTGTAAATAACTTTGTCAAATCTTTCAAGATCCAAATAAAGTAAAGGACATTCTTGCAGTTGGGTAATTAAGTGGAGTCCTTTTTTCTCGCAGTAGGCGCGGAACGACTCTGCAGTAGAGTAACAGAAACCGACTAAATCGCAGGGGCGAAAACTCGGCTGCATCCGTCCGGCATCAAGTCGCTGCAAGTCCAGCAGTTGATTTACCAAGCGCAGGAGGCGGCGGGAATTACGCAAAGCGATTACGGCTTGTTCGTAGGGCAAGTCTTCTTTGCGGCCGCAAGCTGATTCGAGAGGGCCGATTGTGAGAGTTAGAGGCGTGCGGAACTCGTGGGAGATATTTTGGAAAAACTCGGTTTTGAGCCGATCGGCTTCCAGAAGCCGTTCTGCCTGCTGTCTGGTAGTCTGGTAGAGGCGCGACTGCTGCACGGCTAGAGCCGCTTGAGTTGCGACTATTTGAGCCAGGTCAATGTCTGAGAGGTTCCAGCGACGGATGCTGTGATTTTGGCGCAGGGAAATGCTGCCGATAATTTTGCCTTCTGAGAGTAAGGGAACAACTAACAAGGCGCGGGCTGGCGATCGAACTTGCAGTTCTGTAACATTTAACTCAGGGTGTTCATCGAGATCTTCGATCGCCACCGGCTCTTTTGATACTATAAGTTGCAGCAACACCGGATTGCCCCGAATCGGCACCAAAGACTGCGGCAGGGAAGGATGGGCAAAAACCCAGTCGCCAGCGTTACCATCGGCAGTGGCAGAAGCCGTCTCAGGGCCAGAAGGGTTCGCAACTACCTCTGGATTGTTAAAACCCTGTTCTACAGCCACAGTATCCCTGGTTGTGTCGTATAGCCCCACACACTGGACGTATTCATCATCTTCTGTCCACAGAGATAGGGCGCAGCCGTCAACTTGCAAAGCTTGGGCGAGCTGTTGAGTAATGGCTGCAAAAATATTTTGAGGATCTAGACTCGATCGAATTGCCGTAGTAATAGTATTGACTAAGGCCTCGCGCTTTGCCAGCGCCCGGACCCGTTCGTAAGCCCGGGCTTGAGAAAGCGCCAAAGCGGCTTGGTCTGCCACCGTAATTACCAACTGTACCTCGTGGTCTTGCCACTGGCGCGGTCGATCGAACTGGTGCAGTGCCAAGACTGCCATCAGTTCGATTTTGTAAAACAGCGGTACGATCAAGCTCGATCGAATATTGGCAGCTTCGTAAGCCTGCTGTCGTTGCTGATTATCCGAGTTTAAAACTCGTGAGTCAGTTTGGGCATCTTGAATCACCTCCACATCCAGAGTTTCCCAAACCAAATCCGGCAGCAAATCTGGAGAGAGTTCTGCTGCACAAGCATCTCCGGGCGTGACTTCCTCATCGCCCCCCAACCCTTTAGTTTCGGCTTTCTGATAAACGAACCACTCATCGGCCACCCGACCGTCTTGGAACGGCCGTAGCAGACAGCAACTCACCTCAAACATCTGCCCGACAGTTTCCACAATTCTTTGCAGCATTTGCTGGTAATTGGGAGCCGATCGGATAGTATTGGTAACGGCATAAAGCAGCGATTCTTGGCTCAAAGCACGGCGCAGTTCATTGGTGCGCGTTTTCAAAAGATTGTGAGTCTCAACAGCTTGACTGACAAGATTTATCAGCTCTTGAGCATCCCAAGGCTTGGTAACGTATTTGAATACTTTGCCAGCGTTAATAGCTTCAACTAAATCTTCAACATCCGTATAGCCAGTTAAAATAATTCGGATCACGTCGGGGTACTGAGCCGCCGTCAGGCTGAGAAACTCCGTACCGCTCATTTTTGGCATTCGCTGGTCGGAGATAATCACCGCAACTTCTCCCTCTTTTGCCAAAATTTCGAGAGCAGCGGGGCCAGATTCGGCTCTGAGCACTTTGTAGTCTCGATGGAAGGTGCGGTAAAGCAAGTCGAGGTTATCCGGTTCGTCATCGACGATCAGAATTTTTAGCTTAGGATTTTCTTGGGAATTCATGCACCGTTCTCCTGTGCTCCGGGGCTGTTCGATTTAATAAGTCTGATTAAAGGAAGAATTCGCAGATTTAAATTGCTGAAGTCATACCATTTTCGATTTTCGATTTTCGATTTTCTACGATTACGAATGACTGATGACATAAGGATTGGGAGTTTGCCTAGAGCGCCATTATTTTTGGAAAACGGTATCACAATAATTCGTGAATATGAAGTTGTTGTGAGTGTGGGAGGCAAGCATCAACCTTGATTTTTGATGTCTGGGTTTTCAATTCGGAATTCTTCTGAGCCACAGTTATCTGTCGTGCATCCCAATTTTATTATTTAATGATATTCACATAAACTCGTCTCCCGATAATTTTCTTTCACCCCTTAACTTGATGCAGCAGGAGAGCAAACACAGATCTGGCCATTTTAATTGCCGTCTGGATATCTCAGAATACATAGGAATAACCGTCCTGATTGTGAGTTGATTTGCCAAATTTATGTTTGAGCCAGGCTCCTGGGACTATTTTATTTGGTATGTGAAAGCTGCCCGCAGCAAGATACAATAGACAACCAACATCTTCGCCTGTGTTTTTTCCCACAACTAACAGCAACTTTAACAGTCAGCCAAGGATACCGACCACAATCCGGCGTTGAGCCCCTGACTGGTATTCCGGGGTGGCCCACAGACCACAGAGGTGTCTGTGGGAGTGACGCAATTGCTGTACCATTTTAGTTAGACTTGCACTTTTTTCCCCGATCTCGGCATTTTTTGTGCCTCTTGCAGACCAACACCCAAGCCAATTACTGTGGCGAAACACCGCAATATCGAGCATCCATCTGTTAATCTTAGCTAGGGATGTACTCTGTGGAAACCTATCAGTCGATTTTAGATTTTAGATTTTAGATTTACTCCACAGATGAATCGCGGAGCTTGAACTAGGGTCTAAAATTTCGATCTCTCCACGGCCAGTGTCGGTGGCGTATATTGGTTTTTGGGCGGGGTCCATCAGCTCGATCGAGGTTTTGAAGGTCTCGCTCGCGCGCAGCAGAGTATCGAACCGACGGGGAAAAACCCTGCAGACTGTTTTCAGGCATCCAAATTTAAATTAGGAGGTTGGAAAAGTACCCCCTAGCTCAACAGGTAAGGCCGGTTCGATCGAGGACGGGCGATGGATTGCCGAGAACTCCTGAAAGCTGGGGTGCCAGGCCGGGGGGCGGCGGGGAACATCCGACACGCCAGCGCGCCCGGTGTTAGTCTGATAAGTCGTTGAGTTTTTCAACTACCGCTTGACGGATAAATTATATTCGATCGGGTATTTCCGTAAGCAGAGAGCGGTAGGATGCCGGGAACCTGACCTTAAAACCTTTGTGATTGTTTTTAATACCTTGCCCCCTAAGCTGTCGCGAATTTAATTTGTAAGCTACTGTTTACTTAAACTCTTGTGATCCCGGCCCAAAGCCAGGGATTAAGCTTCAAGTTAAAGCCCAAATAGCTGATCCACAAATCTAGTATTATCGGATGAGTTTGATTCTTTCAGAACTAGAGTATTAAAGGCTCAAAAATTTCTATTTACCTCAAATACTACTTAAAGTCAAACACAAAAAAATGTAATTTAATCGGGATAATAAACTATGCCTATAAGTTACGTTATAAGATTAGTATAACATCAGTAAATTTTCTAAGAGGGTAGCTTAGAAACCAGCGTAAAAAAATTAATATAGTGGCCTGGCATTGTGAATCCTTCATTTTTTTCCTCACCATCTCACCAACAACAAACTCCCGGACTTTCTGGTTTTTCGATCCGGGTGGCTGCGCCCAACGACTTAACGCAGCTAGCTGATATTTTAGCCATGAGCTTTCACTCCCGCGAGGGGTTTGTAGAATGGGTGTATCCAGTGTTACGTTTGGGCATTTACGAAGATTTAAAAAATCGACTGCGTTCTAAGGCCGAACATTACATTTGTCTGGTTGCTGAGCTAGTCTCGCGCGACGAGGGAACGCAGAATTATCGATCGCACCGAGCTCAGCGCATGGCAGGAACAGTAGAAATGGCTCTGCGTTCTCGATTTCCTTGGCAAATCCCTAATTCTGACTATCCTTATTTGTCGAATTTAGCCGTTCACCCCGACTATCGGCGGCAGGGGGTTGCTCAACAATTGCTCAGCAACTGCGAGGAGACAGCCAGAGAATGGGGATTTTCTGAGATTTACCTCCACGTTCTGGAAAATAATCACGCGGCGCGACAGTTGTACTATCAGGCCGGCTATCGCTTGCAACAGGTGGATTGGAATTGGACTGGTTGGCTGTTCGGCCAGCCGCGCCGGCTGTTTTTACGTAAGCAGATTTCGCTATCTTAAGCTAAGTATTGGAATTGATCGTGGGGAATTGGGTCGAAGCAGGAAAAAGGAAAAACTAGCTATCCGTGTATCTTTGACTTCCGAACTGTGAATCAATGGAATGGGTATGAGGAATTAGTGATGAATTTTAGTTTGCTCTTAAGCCCGATCGCACAACACACTAAAATTATTTAGTAGTAAACACTTGATCTACTAACCCTTGTGTACCTGGGGACACCTGAAAAACCCCATATAAAGTTAGATCAACTCCGGTAGCCTCGTCGGGCGTAAAAACTCGTCAATAATCATAGAGATTGCAACAGAAATTTATCGGCGTTAATCTGTGTTTATGTGCCCTCATCTGCGGTTAAAAAAATAGAATGTATTAACTGCAGATGACAAGGGATTGAGGCTGATTAACGCCGATAAAGATAATAGACTTATGAATAATTCCGAGGCTAAAAAAAATGATTTTATACCAAACCCGGCTTGAATACACCTTGATTTTTTAGCATTTTAGAGAGGGGAAAAAGGCAACTGTAAGAGCGATGTCAAAGGCCGAGTTACACAGTTTCTAACCCAGATTGAGTATTGTGAAGAACGCCACAGAAGTTGTGATCTGCTGTGGCTTTTTGTTCTGAGAACAGGAGACTTTCGCCGCCAATTCTACAGTTCAGAGAGATTTGGTAGGAAATCCGAGGAGCCGATCACCCCCTTAACCCCAACCAGATTCGCTAAAACCCGATCGGTTCCTGCTACTAGCAGCAACGTACCGTTCGGAGTGGCGCTAAATTGCAACTGCTGGAAACTCAAGCCGTCGCTCAAAACAAACTTATCGACGCCCACCTCGAAGTTAATCACAGTATCAGTGCCGCCCTCACCATTCAACACAAATTGATCGCTCCCAATACCTCCAATTAAAGTATCGTCGCCCAAGTCGCCAAACAGCCAGTCATCTCCAGTACCCCCATTGAGCAGGTCGCTATCTTTACCACCAATCAGGCTATCGCTGCCAATATCTCCGTTGATAGTATCTTGCCCTTCGTTGCCGTAGAGCAAGTCATCGCCGTCACCGCCGTTGATGCAGTCTTGCTGGTCGTTTGCGCCCACCGAGACACCCCGGTTATCAGCACGATCGCCATATATGGTATCGCTGCCCTCGTCACCGCAGAGTTCATCGCTGCCGTCACCGCCGTAAATCAAGTCGTCACCCCGATCTCCGTGTATGAGGTCGTTAGCTTTACCGCCGTAAATCAAGTCGTTGTCTTGACCACCACTGATGGTATCGTCACCCTCATCCCCGAACAGCACATCAGCACCGATGCCGCCAAAAAGCACGTCCTGGCCGCCAACATCTTGAGCTCGACTTCGAGCACCGCCGTACATGGTGTCGTCGCCGCTGTCGCCGACAAGGGTATCAGAGCCGAGTTCGCCCCAAATCAGGTCATTATCTTTGCCGCCCCAAACACAATCATTGCCTTTACCTGCTTGCACGGTATCATTACCGTGGCCGCCGCCGATGATGTCGTTGCCGCTGCCACCAAACAGGAAGTCTTGTTCCCCGATATCCCCGATCGACTGGGAACTGCCACTGTCGCCGAGCAGAGTATCGGCTCCTTGACCGCCGTAGAGGGTATCGGAGCCTAATTGACCGTAGATGATGTCATTGCCTTTACCTCCGTAAGCGCGATCGTTATCTTTGCCTGCAACCAGCGTATCGTTGTCTTGTTGGCCGTTGAGGAAGTCGTTACCGAAGCCTCCGTACAGCAAGTCACGTCCCTGAGAGTCGCTGGCCCTTTGGTCGCGGATGCCGCCAAACAAGGTGTCGGAGCCGATGCCACCAAACAACGTATCGGAGCCGAGTTCGCCCCAAATTAAGTCATTTTCTTTACCTCCAAGAGCAATATCGTCACCTTTGCCGGTATGGAGGGTATCGTCGCCCTCGTTGCCGTTAATGAGGTCTGCTGCCTCGCCTCCGAAAATCAAATCGCGAGCATCGTCAGGACTCTGGGAGTTGTTCTGCCCGGTGTCTCCGAGAATCGTATCCGCACCTCGATCTCCAAACAAGGTGTCAGAACCTAAGTCGCCGGCAATCCAGTCGTTCTGTTTGCCTGCAAATACGATATCGTTGCCCTCGTCTCCGTAAACAATATCGGTGTCAATTCCCCCAAAAATCCTGTCATTGTCTTCGTTGCCGTAAATTTCGTCCGCGCCCTCTTCACCTAAAAGCAGATCGTTGCCTTCAAAACCGACAATTTTTTGGTTGCCTTTGGTGTCTGCGATAAAGTCATCGCCGTCGGTTCCTTTGGTGGTTTGTTCCTCTGAAAATTGTGAAGTCGGCTGGATAAATCCAACTGCGGGTGGTTGCTGCGGGGGCGCAAAGTTAATTCCCGGTTTTTCAATAATCGGCTGACACAAACAGTCGGTATCTGTTTCCCCGATCGGATTTGAGATACCGGGCGCGGGTCTTGGTGTTGGTGTTGGTGTTGGTACGAGTGGGGGAACAGTTCCAACTGGCCTCAAGATAGCAGCAACAGTAGCGCTAGCGGGGCTGACTTTGCCGAGGTTGTCGGTCGCCGTGTAGCTGAAAGTTGCTCCGTTAAAGTCAACTGTGGCTACGAAAAATAGTTGTCCTATTTGTACCGGAGTCAAAACTTGACCGGCTGTCACGGGTACGTCGCCGTTGACTGAATCTGATAAGAACAGGACTCCTTGGTTAGCTGGGGGGACGCTGGTGATCGTGTAAGAGACGATCGACCCATCGGGGTCACTTCCTCCCAATCCCAACACCTGCACGATGCCGTTAGTCGGAACCGTGAAGTTAACATTGTTAATCGATGGCGGTTGGTTGGAAGTCGGGGATATAGCGGCAACTGTAGCAGTGGCGGGGCTGGTAGCGCCGCTGTTATCTGTGGCGCTGTAGCTGAAATTGGCACCGGTAAAGTCGCCGGTGGATTGGAAAAATAGTTGTCCTATTTGTTCCGGCGTCAGGACTTGACCTGGTGTCACGGCTACTCCGCCGCTAGCTGGATCTCCTAAAAACAGGATGCCTTGGACCGCTGGCGGCAGGGTGTTGATGGTGTAAGAGGCGATCGACCCATCGGGGTCACTTCCTCCCAATCCCGGCACCCGCGCGCTGCTGTTGGGGTCTACCGTGAAATTAGCATTGTTGGTTACTGGCGGTAAGTTTAGGGGATTTGGTGTGGGAGTTGATCCTGTGGAACCGAGAGTAGCGGTAGCCAGGGGACTGGTAGCGCCGTTGTTATCTGTAGCGCTGTAGCTGAAAGTTGCTCCGGTAAAGCTACCTGTGGATTGGAAAAATAGTTGTCCTAGCTGTTCCGGTGTCAAGACTTGGCCCAGTGTCACGGCGACTCCGCCGTTGGCGGGATCTCCTAAAAACAGGATGCCTTGGGCCGCTGGCGGCAGGGTGTTGATGGTGTAAGAGGCGATCGACCCATCGGGGTCACTTTTTCCCAATCCCGGAATTTGCGCGGTGCTGTTGGGCTCTAGGGTGAGGTTAGTATTGTTGGCTGCTGGCGGTTCGTTGGGAGTCGGTGTGGGAGTTGGTGTGGGAGTGGGTGTTGGTACTGGTGCTGGAGTCGGTGCTGGAATCGGTATTGGTAATGGTGTGGGAGTGGGTGTTGGTACTGGTGCTGGAGTCGGTGGGGGTGTCGTTCCTGTTAAACCGAGATTCGCGTTAGCTGGGGGGCTGACTGCGCCGCTGTTATCTGTGGCGCTGTAAGTAAAATTGGCACCGGTAAAGCTACCTGTGGATTGGAAAAATAGTTGTCCTATTTGTGCCGGTGTCAAAACTTGACCCGGTGTCACGGCGACTCCGCCGTTGGCTGGATCTCCTAAAAACAGGATGCCTTGGGCCGCTGGCGGCAGGGTGTTGATGGTGTAGGAGGCGATCGACCCGTCGGGGTCATTTCCTCCCAATCCGGGCACCGGGACGCTGCTGTTTGGCCCTAGGCTGGAGTTGGCAGGGTTGGCTTCTGGCGGTTGGTTGGGTGTCGTTCCTGTTAAACCG
>NZ_JAUBQN010000031.1:10142-74170 GCF_036701295.1 Microcoleus harperi Pol14_C6
CCGCTGGCGGCAGGGTGTTGATGGTGTAGGAGGCGATCGACCCGTCGGGGTCATTTCCTCCCAATCCGGGCACCGGGGCGCTGCTGTTTGGTCCTACCGTGAGGTTAGTAGGTATCGCTTCTGGTGGTTGGTTGGGTGTCAGAATCGTGGTGACGCTAGCACCGGGCGCAGTACCGTCATTGTTGCTGAGAGTCGGATCTAGGGTAGAGGAGTCACTCTTGGCGGTGTTCTTGACGCTGCCGGATGCAGATGCAGGTGCGATGAAGCTGACTGTGTTAATGGCAGGAGGAGCACCCGAAGGCAAGCTGGGAATCGCTGGGAAGGTGACAATCCCAGTATCTTTATTGTAAACACCCTGATTGGATAGACTAACTATTGTTAAACCGGGAACAATGCTGTCAGTAACGGTGACGTTTTCGGCTGTGCTCGGACCGTTGTTGACTGTGGAAATTGTGTAACTGACTGTCCTACCCACAGTTTCGGTAACAGGCCCGATTTTGGTGGTAACTAGGTCGGCAAGAGCAGCAACAATTGTAGTTGAGACTTGAGAGATGGGTTGGGAACTATTGTTGTTAGCTAGATTGGGGTCGAAAGTGCTGGAGGTGCTATAGGCAGTGTTAGTTAAGGCAGCGCCGACGGTTGCGGGAACTGTGGCGGTGATGGTGCGGGTTTCACTAGCACCGCTAGCCAGAGTCGGAATCGCCGGCCAGATGACAGTCCTCGTTGTGGAATTGAAAGTACCGTCGTCAGATATGCTGACTGGTATTAAGCCTGCGGGCAGGGGATCTTGAATCAGGACGCTTTCGGCGCTGTTTGGGCCGTTATTTGTGGAGGTAATCGTATAGGTAATGGTGCTATTGGGTATGGCATAGAGCGGGCCTTTTTTAACAATGGAAACGTCGGCTACGAGTGTAGGCGGATCTATACTTTGGACGATAACATTGTTAACTTCGTGAATGTTTGTGTTTCCCCCTGTCGAAGCAGCAAAGCCAAATTTAAAAGTACGTGGAACTGCTCCGTTTACGGTTGCCAAATTTGGTATGTCGAGCAGTGTTTCGCCCGCATCAAATGTGCCGTTGCTGTTCAAGTCGAAGGCAACTGTCAGACGGTTAGGAAATGTTGGTGAATTCGCCGGGAATAATGTAACTTGAACGGTTCTTTTAGCTTCAGCGCGAATGCTTGTATCTTTATTGTCTATCCCACCGGGAACGACAGTGCTAGTTAAAAAATTATAAGATGTGCTTTGGCTGCCTCTAAGTCCTACTGCATCCGCTAGAAACCCTCCCGGCGCAGCCGGATTTGTATTTACACGCCCTCCCGCTCCTGATTGACTAGCAGAATAATTGCCAAACTCGTCTAATCCGATACCTAAATAACCTCCTACAATACCCGGTACGATTCCACCCCTATTATTCTGAGCATAGCCGAGAGAGCCACCAAAGCCTCCCGCTTGTGTGGGCGTAGCTGTTCCGTCAATGAGGAAAAAACTAATGCCATCCGCACCAAGGAGTTGTTGATTCGCATCAAGAACAGTACCTCTGTTATAGGCAAAGAAATCAAAGGTAACTCTCAGACCCTCAGTGGCAGAGATGGGGTTGTTGTAGATAACAAAAGCTGCTTCATCAAATTTATTGGATGTTAATCTCAAAGTACCGCTTCCGGGTGGATCGCCAGTCCCTAAAGCGGGAATAACGCCGCTGAGGTTTTGTGTACTACCTGCGGTTAAGCCTGGTGGATCGGATGCGCCAAAAATTCCATATATCCAAGGCCCGATTACGGTTGAATTTTTAAATTCTTCAGCAGCTAAGGTAGCCAGGACTGATGTGTAGCCTTCTAGGACTTCTTTTTCAAAGGCTATTTCGGTATTTATTTGTCCTGTGGCCATTTCTAATTCCCAGTCGCCGCCTAGTGCTGCACTACCCGTTAAATTATTGGAAGCTGCAACATTTGCTCCTGTTATTTTGCTGAGCTTTTGTATAAATTTTAGACCTGATTCCCCGGCGCCTGTGTGGCAACTTAACAGCAGAATACTACCTGTTTCGTTGAGAGCTTTACCCCACTGCTGCAATTGGCTGGAATAGGTTTCTATATTGTGAATATTGAGTTCTGTTGAGCCGATTGCTACTGATGCTGATGCGCCGTGAGCAACTATTTGAATGCTGTTGAGGCTGTGCCGCGAGGCTGCAATTTCGGCAATTTGTTCGATTCCATCCCGGGTTCTATCGAGCAGGATTACTTCTGTATCGCTTTTCACTCCCCAGAGAAACTCTTGGTAGTTTTCTACTTTTGAATCCACAATCGCTAGATTGTTTCGACTAGCCTTCTCTGCTTTATAGCTAGCTTGTCTCAAGATTTTAGTTTCCATATTGGTAGATTTCCGTGTTTGTGTAGATGACCAATTTTACAGATTAGGGATGGTTTTGATTTTTGGTTAATTTGGTTGCTAAATCTAAGCTACCCCTTTTCATAGATGACGATAAACTTTCAACTATAAAGTTTTAAACAATATTTTTTAAAGATACATAATAGTTACCTCTATTTGTTATTTATGATCTTAGTCAATCATTAGACAGGATTTACTGAGATCGCCCTGGGATGTCCTGACGCGGCCCATGGCTGCAAATTCTAACATGAATAAGGGGTGACAGCCTTTGTATTAGCCAAGATGCTCTATTTTTGGGAAAAATGATATCAGGTCTAAGGTTAGTTATATGGTAAATTACTTACGGATTTATCAGCACAAGGGGTCTGACCCCTCATAGCGTTTTACTTCGTCTGGTGATATCGAGGCTGGATCGGACAGCTTGAACCGTAAATATACTGAAAATATTAATTTCCTAAAAATTGGCAGATTTTGGCTTTGAGGTGCGATCGCTGTTATAAGTTGAGAGGACCAAACTTCTAGAGATTTATACTTATATTTATAAGAATTTGGCGTGCAGTAAACTCACAGCAATGTAATAATAGCCACTCAACGCTACAAAAGTTAATAAAAAAAACGTGGAAAATTATATATGTTAATATCAGGATTTCGGTGACAAAAAAGAACGATCGCCCTTGAGTTCAAAAAGTACGATCGCCCTTTACACCCTCTTTCTATCTAAATCATCAAACTGCGTCGATCCCACCCTCTAACGCCACTTGCTAAGCGTCAATATCGAGTTCGCGCACTAAAAAAGCCCATTCATCAGCCAATTCTTCAATCACTTTAGCAGTAGGTTTGCCACCCCCGTGTCCCGCTTTAGTTTCTATCCGAATTAACACGGGTTTTTCTCCCGCGTGGGTTTCTTGCAAAGCAGAAGCAAACTTAAAACTGTGGGCCGGAACCACGCGATCGTCGCGATCGGCAGTTGTAATCATTGTCGCCGGATAAGCCGTTCCCGGTTTGAGGTTGTGCAGGGGAGAATAGCCGTAAATTGTCGGGAATTCCTCGGCATTTTCGGGAGAACCGTATTCCGAAGTCCAGGCCCAACCAATGGTAAACTTGTGGAAGCGCAGCATATCCATAACGCCGACTGCGGGCAATGCCGCACCGAACAATTCCGGCCGCTGAGTCATGCAAGCCCCTACTAATAAACCGCCGTTGCTTCCACCTGCGATCGCCAATTTTGCAGGTTTGGTGTACTTGTTTTCGATCAACCATTCAGCGCCGCTAATAAAGTCATCAAACACATTTTGCTTATTCAACTTTGTCCCTGCTTGGTGCCATGATTCGCCGTACTCGCCGCCTCCCCGCAAACAGGCGATCGCGTAAATTCCGCCCAGATCCAGCCACACTACATTGCTAACAGAAAAACTCGGAGTTAGCGACACGCCAAAACCGCCGTATCCGTAAAGATAAGTTGGATTATTGCCATCAAGCTGCAAGCCTTTTTTGTGGGTGATAAACATCGGTACTTGCGTGCCGTCTTTGCTGGGATAAAATACTTGCTTAGTCTCGTAATCGTCGGGGTTAAAATCTACATTCGGCTGGCGGTAAATTGTGCTTTCGCCCGTCACCATGTTGTAGCGGTAAATAGTGTTTGGTGTAGTGAAACTCGTGTAAGCATAAAAAGTTTCGGTATCGTGCCGCTTGCCGCCAAATCCTCCCGCCGAACCGATTCCCGGCAAAGCTATTTCTCGCGCGAAACAGCCGTCTAAGTTGAAGATTTTAATTTTGGTATAGGCGTCTTTCAGATAAGAAGCCACAAATTGATTGTTGAGGATGCCAATACCTTGGAGGGTTTCGGCTGCTTCGGGGATAATTTCTGTAAATTTCCCTTGACTGTCATCGCCAGCGAGGGATAAAGGAGGGGGGTTGTTGGTGTCGATCGCAATTACCCGGCCGCAGGGTGCATTTAAGTCAGTTTGAAACCAGAACAGAGGGCCTTCATTGTCGATGAAACTGTACTCTGCCTCGAATTCGTTAATCAGTTCTACGACGGGCGATTCAGGGGCAGTTAAGTCTTTATAGAAAATCAGGTTTTTTGTTTCAGTTCCCTGCCAAACTGATATAATTAGATATTTGCCGTCTTCAGTGACGCCGCCGCTAAATCCCCATTCTTTTTGGTCTGGGCGATCATAAATCAATACGTCTTCACATTGTGGTGTTCCTAATTTGTGGTAAAACAGTTTTTGGTAATAGTTAACGTCTTCGTGCTTGCTTTTTTCGTTGGGTTCGTCGTAGCGACTGTAAAAAAAGCCTTTACCGTCGTGAGTCCAAGATGCGCCTGAGAATTTTACCCACTTTAAATGATCCGATAAATCTGCACCTGTTTCGATATCGCGGACTTTCCATTCTTGCCAATCCGAGCCGGAGGTTGACAAACCGTAAGCCATATGTTTGCCGTCTTCGCTGATAGCTACGCTACCCAAAGCAACGGTTCCATCTTCTGAGAGTGTGTTGGGGTCAATTAATACTTTGGGTTCGCTGTCGAGGGATGTTAAAGTATAGAGTACGGATTGATTTTGCAAGCCGTCATTCTTGTAGTAGAAATAGCGATCGCCTTCTTTAAAAGGTATGCCGTATTTCTCGTAATCCCAAAGTTGAGTCAGGCGCTGTTTGATTTTTTCCCGCGCCGGAATTTCGTTGAGGTAGCCGAAGGTGACTGCATTTTGGGCTTCCACCCAAGCTTGGGTTTCCTCTGAGTCAGGATTTTCCAGCCACCTGTAAGGATCGGGTACTTGGACGCCGTGGTAGTCGTCTGTTTGGTCGATTTTGCGGGTGGTGGGGTAGCTTAAAGGTCGATCGAATTTGGTCATGATTTTTTACTACTCTCGGTAACTTTTTCCAGTTTACCCTTTCGCGGCAGTGACGACAGGGAACAACGAAACTCAAGACCAAATAACAAATACCAAATACCCCACAGGTTTCAACCTGTCGCTACACAGACAAAACCCGCCGACGCGGGTTTCATATCTTACAAATTTGTCATTACGAGCCTCAGCGAAGCAATCGCAGAAGCTTAGGATATAGCTATCGTCGCATCAATTGTAAACTCTTCATCCTCTCTTTTCTTCCTTCGTGTCCTTGGCGTCTTCGCCGTTCGTTTCTCTTATTGTTAAATCAGCAATCACCAGTTTTCAACTAATCCAACTCCCTCCTTCCTTCCAAAGCGCGAGCTAATGTTACTTCATCGGCATATTCCAAATCTCCCCCCATTGGCAAACCAAAAGCTATGCGCGTCACTAAGGTAAAAGGTTTTAATAAGTGACCGATATAAAGAGTAGTAGTTTCGCCTTCCACGCTGGGACTAATAGCAATAATTACTTCCTTAATTTTTTGCTGGCTGACGCGCCGGACTAATGGTTGAATGTTCAATTGTTCCGGGCCAATTCCATCCATCGGCGAGATAACGCCGCCAACAACGTGATATTTACCCATATATTCCCGCGTTTTTTCTAAAGCGATTACGTCGCGGGATTCTGACACTACGCAAAGGGTATGACTGTCGCGGTTTGTATTGCGGCAAATTTCGCAAACAGGGTCAGCAGATAAGTGAAAGCATACTTGACAGAAACCTACTTGCTGTTTGGCCTCAATCAAAGATTTAGCTAGGGCTTGCACTTCTTCTTCCGGTCGTTTCAAAATATGTAAAGCTAAACGCTGGGCTGTTTTTGGACCGACTCCGGGCAAGCGCTGCAATTGTTCGATTAAACGAGCTAAAGGTCGAGTGTACATTAAAAATTGGCGGTAATTGGTAATATCATTTCTGGTTGATTCGCGATCGTAGAATTGGCGCGATGTAGGGGCGGGTTTTACCAACCATCTATGTCTTAAACTAAGTATATCATAAACTCGTCTCGCCCCTACACTGATGACTATTGACTAATTTACCCTCCACTAATTTTAGCTTTGTAGCCTAACTTTGTGATAATTTCTAGCAGCTTTTGCTTGTGTTCGCCTTGAATTTCGATTTCATTATCTTTGACTGTGCCGCCAGTACCGCATTGGGCTTTTAGCTGCTTGGCTAAAGTTGCTAATGTTTCGGGTTTTTCCTGAAAGCCGCTGATGACTGTAACTGTTTTGCCGCCGCGTCCTTTTCGGGATGCTTCGATTTTGAGGTTTTGTTGATTGGGGGGAACTTCGGCAACTCCCCGTTGGAGGGCTGCAGAGTTGTCAACGCTGCCAAATTCGGAGTAAACTATTCGTTTGCCCTCGGTTGTTTTGCTGTCAGAATCTTTGCGTTTGGATGCTGCCATAGGTTAAGATGCTTGAACTTTTTTTACTGGTATTTCTAGTTTTAGCGGATTGGGGTATGGTTGCGATCGCTCGGAATGCGCTCTATCTTCTACTTATTGTATTAGCCCGTCAAGCGTTCAAGGAATTATAATGAAATTTGTTCGATCGCCTCCAGTCCACAACCAATTTGGTACGATCGACACCAAGCCTCTAGCTTACCCGTGAATCTAAAATCTAAAATCTAAAATCTAAAATCAAATGACAGTCACCCCCCTGCATCTCACCACCGAAACCAGCGCCCAACGCCCCGACTCCCTCGGCCGATTCGGCCAATTCGGCGGCAAATACGTCCCCGAAACCCTGATGCCGGCTTTATTTGAACTAGAAGCCGCTTTCCACAAATACAGCAGCGAACCGGAATTTCAACAGCAACTCCAACAATTGCTCAAAGATTATGTCGGCCGCCCCAGCCCTTTGTATTTTGCCGAACGCCTCACAGAGCATTATGCTAAAGCAGACGGAACTGGCCCGCAAATTTACCTCAAACGCGAAGATTTAAACCACACCGGAGCTCACAAAATTAACAACGCTTTAGCTCAAGCATTGTTAGCAAAACGTATGGGCAAAAAGCGCGTAATTGCTGAAACTGGTGCGGGTCAACACGGCGTTGCTACTGCCACAGTTTGCGCTCGTTTCGGTATAGAATGCGTTGTCTACATGGGCGTTCATGACATGGAAAGACAGGCTTTAAATGTGTTTAGAATGCGCTTGATGGGAGCCGAAGTGCGGCCGGTGGCTGCGGGTACGGGAACGCTGAAAGATGCGACTTCGGAAGCGATTCGCGACTGGGTGACAAATGTCGAAACAACTCATTACATTCTCGGTTCCGTAGCGGGCCCCCATCCTTACCCGATGATGGTGCGCGATTTCCATGCGATAATCGGTCAAGAAACCCGCGCTCAGTGTCAGGAAAAGTGGGGCGGTTTGCCGGATATTTTATTAGCTTGCGTCGGCGGCGGTTCTAATGCAATGGGGCTTTTCCACGAGTTTGTCGGGGAAGAAACTGTCAGATTGATCGGTATTGAAGCGGCGGGCGAAGGTGTGGATACGGATAAGCACGCTGCTACTTTGACTAAGGGAAGTGTCGGAGTTCTGCACGGGGCGATGAGTTATTTGCTGCAAGATAATGAAGGTCAAGTAATCGAGCCGCATTCGATTAGTGCGGGTTTGGATTATCCGGGTGTGGGGCCGGAACACAGTTATTTGAAAGATGCGGGCAGAGCTGAATATTATAGCGTAACTGATGCAGAAGCACTGGGAGCATTTCAGCGGCTTTCGCAGTTGGAGGGGATTATTCCGGCTTTGGAAACTGCTCACGCGATCGCCTATTTAGAGACTCTGTGCCCGCAGCTAACAGGCAATCCGCGCATTGTGCTTAACTGTTCCGGACGCGGCGATAAAGACGTGAACACTGTAGCGAAGGTTCTGAATATCTAGGTTAGCGGAATGTGGGGCGATCGCTCTGTAGGAATTGGTAACAATTAACTTTATTTCTCGTTTGATTTCATGTCCAAAGGTTTGATTTTGACGTGCTTGGGATTGTTGACAATCCTGCCTCAGTGTGACACCTCTATTCCTACGCGATCGCTGCCACAAACTCCCATGAATACTAATGTTGCTTCGAGTGCTATTACTGACTTAGAAAAAGCGGTCAACCAACAGATTAATCAATACCGAGCATCTAAAAAGTTGCCGCCGCTGAGTATCGATCCGCGAATCACTCAGATAGCAAGAATTCACAGCGAAGATATGGCTAAGGGTAAAGTAAGTTTTAGCCACGATGGATTTGAAGCGCGGGCGAAAGCAATTACGATTCCTTATAAAAGTGTAGCTGAAAATCTTGCTTACAATTTTGGCTACAGGGACCCGGTACGCAATGCTGTTGAGGGTTGGATTAAAAGTGACGGCCACCGCAAAAATATGGAAGGTCAGTTTAATGTGACAGGTATTGGAATTGCCAAAAATGCCAAAGGTGAGTATTATTTTACTCAGCTTTTTGTTCTCAGTCGGTAAGCTGAAGGAAGAGGGAAGAAGGAAGAAGGAAGAGGGAAGAGGGAAGAGGGAAGAGGGAAGAGGGAAGAAGGCAGTCAATAGTCAACAGTCAACAGTTAACAGTCAATAGTCAACAGTCAATAATTACTAATAATGGAATTTGCAGATTTTCAAGTGTGCGATGGTGATATTCCCGATTCTCTCTTATCTTATTATTTGACAGCAGAGGCGATCGCCGTTGATACGGAAACAATGGGTTTGCTACCGTGGCGCGATCGCTTGTGTTTGGTTCAGTTGTGCGATCCGCAAGGTAAAGTTGCGGCGGTGCGGATTGCTAAAGGCCAGACTGCGGCCCCGAATTTAAAAAAGCTAATGGAAGCTGAAAATATTGAGAAGGTATTTCATTTTGCGCGCTTTGATATGGCAACAATGCGTTACAATTTAAGTATTGACATTGCACCTGTTTTCTGCACAAAAATTGCAAGCAAACTTGCGAGAACTTACACCAACAAACACGGACTTAAAGATTTAATCCAAGAGTTGGAAAAAGTAGAACTCAACAAAACTTCTCAAAGTTCTGACTGGGGAAATTCTGAACATCTTTCAGACGAGCAACTCAGCTACGCTGCTAACGATGTCCGCTATTTGCTGAGCGCTAAACAAAAATTGACTGCTATGTTGCAGCGAGAAGAACGCTGGGAAATTTCCCAGCAATGTTTTCAGTGTTTGCCGATTTTTGTGAGTTTGGATTTATTGCAGTACAAGGATGTTTTCGAGCACGGCTAATACCATTTTAGATTTTAGATTTTAGATTTTAGATTGGCAATGACTGATGACTACCAGGGTTTAGAACACGATCATACAATTGCATTCTTTTTTGGAACTGGTATAATATTCTGTCACCTCGCAGAACTGCCATCAAATTGGTTTGTAGTGAAGACTTGAACTATCATAAAACTCGCTTGGACTTTAGTCCTCACTACAAACATAATTATTATTATTTGACCGGACTTGATGTGAGTAAAAAAAAATTCAAAACAGTGATCTATGGCTGATTAGGACTGCTCGGTATTGTGTTCGTGCAGTAAAGCTTCAATTTGGTCGTCAACATTTCTAACCACCTGTTCCAAAGCGGGCAACCCCTCTAAAGGCACAGGAGAAAGCCGAGTTCGATCGCGAATTTGATTCACTTTCCGCTGCAATTCTTCGGCCAGCCGCAGCGCGTCCCGACTCAAAGTAGACAACTGCTGCTGCTGGTAAAACCTCAAAGCTGCCCCCCGCAAAACTTGCAGGGTGGCTTCTTCCTTGCCGCCCACCGTCATTACCCGCAAGCGCAACAGCAAATGAGTGTTTTGATATATGCGCTCAACTTCGACTTGTTTGGGCTGTTCCACCGGGCATACAGGCATATCTGTCAGCCGCTTCAACTCGTCGATGACCTCTTGGAAAAGGACGATATCGATACCTTCGAGCATCGATTTCAAAACGCCATCTTGACTCCAAAGAATGCGACCTTGGGACTGATGCCGCTCAAAAAACAGGCGACCGATACCCTCTCGCAGCACTCTACCGAGCAATTCTTGTAGGAGTTGGGGCGCGGGCAAAGTTGCCAAAACTTCCACTTGGCTTGACAAGTGCAAAGCCTCGACATTCAAAACCGAGAGCTGTGTCGGTGTCGGGGGAACCTCAGCGCCAGCAGGTTTAAACCGCTCAGGAGCGGGTATCGAGGGTTCTGGCACCGACAGCAGCGTTGCTGCATTGGGGCCTGAAGTTGCTGGTGCGGGATTTTTGGGTGTTGGGGCGGCGGCGGTTTCTGTCTGGCTCGGTTCTCGGAGCTGGTTCCCGTGCAGCAAGTAAGCTGAGAGCATCGAGCGCTGAGTTTCCGAGGCAATTGGCTCTGTTGTGACTGAGCAATTCATGTAAGCTAAAATCCGCTGCACGTAGTCCAAGGCGGAGTCATCTTGGGCATCGACTACACCCAATTTAAACAGATTACCTTCTAGAGATAAAGGCAAAACTTGATAGTAAAGGCAAGCTTCAAAGGGGACAACTGTATCGATTAGGTGAAATATTCGATCGGAGTCCATTGTAGCTGCCGAGTCTGTTGAAGATGTATGTACCATTAGCTGCTTTGTAGTTGGAAGCGCGATCGAGCGCGACGCACCAACCTGATGCGATAAAATTAAACGCTGCAACTTCCCTGACGGAGGAATTGGCCTAACAACCGGAAGCTTTTATTAAAGAAAAATCCTTAGTCCCAGAATTTTCTCTCTTATGTATTGCAGCCTCAAATTCTACCAAAAGATTGAGAACTAGATGATGACTAGCGCCGTCTAGACCCACTATCATCGATCGCCCGAGATTGATGCCCGTGGCTGGCAACAATAGAATTATGTCTTTAATGCACAAGTATTAGAGATGCACCACAACCGATGATTTACGGGCAACCGCTGAATTTAGGATTGGTTAAAAAATCCTCAAAAGTCGATCGTGCTGCTAGTATCTTACCTCAGAGAGCTGACTGCGATCGTCTCGGAGCGCGATCGTCACGGCAGCGCTACGATATCCCGATCGATCTAACCTGAATTGATACAAGGGGCATGGCGCGGTTTTCCACGGGGAAACTCGCAGCACTCTGTGGCTTTTGGGGAATTGATTTGTAGCGCGGATTCCGAAAAATGCTACCGCCAATTCACAATTAGCAATTGCCCGCCACCCATTACCAATCTACTCGTTGCGGAGCGATTGAGCTACTAAATACAGTTTGCTCCACTCGCCGATGACTTGATTGGTTTTCAACTTTAATTCAGATGCGATCGTCTCTACACTTTTCCCTGCTTTCAACGATTCTAGCAACTGCCGCTGCACCGGTGTGAGGTCTTGTAAATATTGCTGCCACTGAGCGGGAGTCAAGCCCAAACTGTGTTCTTGGAGCGAAGTTTCCAGCCAGTTGGCGACTAATTCCGGTGCTTGTTTGACCGCAAAAACCCGAATCGCGTGGTAACTAACTTTTTCTCGCAAGCGGTAAATTTGCTTGATCGGAACCTTCAACTCCTCGGCAATTGCCTCTTGGGAACGGCCTTGCAGGTAAAGCCGCAGCCACCGGGAAGCCAGCGGATCGACTTCAGCCGCCAAATAATTCTCAAATTCTTGTTGGACAATCTGCCGCTGAGTTTGCTGCTCTTCCCAAGCTTGATTTTCTCGATACTCGGACATTGCCTGTTCGTCAAGCAGGCTGAGCGGTTCGTCTGTATCGTCGGGTAGAACCTGTTCCGACACCAGCCGCACCCAGTCTCCCGCAGGCACTTGCGTCAACCCGCCCCGCTGGGCACGCCGCAAGTAGTTGACAAAACGGTACACCAGCAGCGGCTGGTTGCGGATCGGCCGCAAGCAGTATTCTTCTGTGCTCGCTAGCAGCAAAGCATTTCGCAGGCGTCTGTCTGAGGTGCATTCGGCAATCCAGGCGACTTGCTGCTGCAGGTAGCGATCGGAATTGAGCATTTCCTGAATCACTTCTTGCAGTACCTCCACCGCACTCCGCTGTCTGTCGCGGCTCAGGGAAACCCACGCTTGGATTTTTTGCCGGAGCACAACCAAGCCGCCGAGCCGCCCGATCAAGTTGCGGTAAGCTTTTTCTGGCGGTACTCCCAGATACCGAGAAATCAAAATTCGATATAAAAAGTCGATCGCGCCGGAGGCGACGGTTAGTTGAGCCGGAGCAAGAGTGTCAAATCTTTCTGGCCTGTCTCCCAACAGCCAGCGGACAACACTCTCGCGAGTGCTAGAACTCTCCTCCGGGCAATCTTGTTCAAGTCGTGACTTCCAATCTTGTGCCAGTCTTTCCGCCAAGGTCATGAGCTGTTGAGCTATTTGTCTTTCACCCCCGATTTTACGTGGTATGCTGATCATTTGAGTCTTTTTTGGATCTAATAGGACTTGCGCGTAGGTAAAATAATTCTGTCATTGGGTTATCGCGATCGCAATTGCAGGTTTATTTCACTGCATATCGGTAAGTTTTCTAATGATTGAACGGGCAGATTAATTGCCTATTGACAAAAATACCTAACACTGTTATATGCCTAACTTTTTATTAGAACTCGGTACAGAAGAATTGCCCGCATCTTTTGTCGCAAGCAGCGCCCAGCAGTGGCAGCGACTTGTACCTGCAACGCTGGCAGAAGAATCCTTGACAAATGAGTCAATTAATGTATACGCTACTCCGAGGCGTTTGGCCGTTCTCGTGAAAGGACTGCCAGTTCAGCAATTAGATAGAGAAGAAGAGGTAAAAGGGCCGCCAGCAAGTTCGGCTTTTAAAGATGGCAAACCGACGAAAGCAGCGGAAGGTTTTGCGAAAAAGCAAGGCGTCGAAATTGATGCTTTGGAAGTTCGCGCTACCGATAAAGGCGATTTTGTGTTTGTTCTCAAAAAGATTCCGGGGCGGAGGACAGCGGATATTTTGGCAGAACTTGTACCGCAGTGGATTAACAAGTTAGAAGGCAAAAGATTTATGCGGTGGGCCGACGGAGATTTGAAGTTTCCGCGCCCGATTCGATCGCTCGTGGCACTGTTAGATGATACTGTACTGCCAATTACATTGGTGAGCGGTTCGGATACGGTCAAGAGCGATCGGATTTCCCAAGGACACCGGGTGTTACATCCGCAGCCTGTCTCGATTCCGCAAGCCGAGGATTATGTCGAATGTCTGCGGGCTGCTTGCGTGGAGGTCGATCGATCCCAGCGCAAAAATCAAATTAAAGCACAAGTAGAAGCCGCAGCAACAAAACAAAGCGGTTACGCCGACATTACGGAAGATTTGTTAGAAGAAGTCACCGACTTAGTAGAATGGCCGAACGCAGTTGTCGGGAAATTTGACGACGAATTTTTGATATTGCCGCCGGAAGTAATCACCACAATTATTGTCACCAACCAGCGATATTTTCCGATTCTCAAAAGCCCGGATTTTCCCGAACTGCTGCCCTATTTTATTACAATTTCCAACGGCGACCCGGCTAAAGCGGCGATTATTGCTGCAGGTAACGAGCGAGTAGTGCGGGCGAGATTGGCAGACGGTCAGTTTTTCTACAAAGCAGACTTGGTAAAGCCTCTAGAGGATTATTTGCCCAAGTTGGCAACAGTTACTTTCCAGGAAGATTTGGGGACAGTACGCGCAAAAGTCGATCGGCTGTGCAAGATTGCCAGCCTCATCACCAACCAACTGCAAATCACAGGCGCAGAACAAGCTTACATAGCAAGAGCAGCCTTACTTTGCAAAGCCGACCTCGTAACCCAAATGGTTTACGAACTTCCCGAAATGCAAGGAATCATGGGGCAGAAATACGCCTTAGCAAGTGGTGAATCCGAAGAAGTAGCCACAGCAATTTTTGAACATTATTTGCCCAAAGGGGCCGGCGACAATTTACCCCAAACTCTCACAGGTCAAGTTGTCGGAATAGCCGACAAATTAGATACTTTAGTCAGCATCTTCGGCTTGGGAATGTTGCCGACTGGTTCATCCGATCCCTTCGCTTTGCGCCGCGCCGCTAATGCAATAATTAACATTATTTGGGCGGCTCAGTTGCCAATCAATTTGCACCAGTTGCTTGCAGAAGTTGTTGCCGAATTTACTGCAGCACGCCCAGAAACACCTGCAGAGTTGCTATCACAGTTATACGAGTTTTTCTTACAAAGAATTCGGACTTTGTTGCAAGAAGAAAAGAATGTAGATTACGATTTGGTAAATGCAGTTTTGGGAGAAAACGACCCAGAATATACTGAACGAGCATTGAGAGATTTGTTGGACGCACTGGAAAGATCGCTTTTTCTCCAAGAAATCCGCAATAACCAGACTTTGGATCTAATTTACGAAACAGTCAACCGTTCAACTCGTTTGGCTGCTCAAGGTGATTTGGATAAAGTAGAATTGGAACCGAAAACGGCTGTGAAACCGGAGTTATTTCAAAAGTCGTCTGAACAAGCTTTTTACGATGCAGTCGTGCAGTTAGTGCCGCAAACGCTGTTATCCAAACAAACTCGGAATTACCAGCAGTTAGTAGATAGTTTGACGGAAATTGCTCCGACTGTCAGCAACTTTTTCGACGGACCCGAAAGCGTTTTGGTGATGGATTCTGACCCGGTAATTAAGGAAAATCGGTTGAATTTACTGGGTTTGCTGCGGAATCACGCGCGGGTTTTGGCTGACTTTGGGGCGATCGTGAAAGGTTAAAAAATTCACGGTAAATCATCATGCTAGGGTGCGCAATGCGCACCTTATGCGACAAAAAAAATCGGGGTAAATCATCATGATAGTAAATTAGACAATATTGCAAAAGTCGTAAACTATCTTGAAAGTATCTGCGTTTATCTGCGGTTTCCCTATCTATCAAAGATTTATCCAATAAGCCTATCATAATGGTAGGGTGCGCATTGCGCACCTTACGATAACTTTGTCAAAACAGTCATAATTTAAGCAAAATGGCCAATAGCCAACAACAGAGCCCAGGTTAAGATATAAACTTATAAAACCAGGGAAATTCGCTCCATCACACACACAGCTTATGCCGATCGCTCATATCATTGGACTCGGAAAATCAGGAATTGCCGCCGCAAGACTGCTAAAACGCGAAGGATGGGAAGTAACGCTGAGCGATCGCTCATCTTCCCCAAATTTGCTCGAACAGCAACAGGAATTCGCTAACGAAGGAATTCATGTGGAGTTAGGTAAATCTTTTGAACCAGTCGAATCTATAGAATTAATAGTAGTAAGTCCGGGCGTTCCCTGGGACAGTCCAGCATTAATGCGCGCCAGAGAGTTAGGCATTGAAACAATCGGAGAAATGGCTCTCGCGTGGCGTTACCTCAAATCTCCTTGGGTGGGAATTACTGGCACTAACGGCAAAACTACTACGACTGCTTTAATTGCTGCTATTTTTGCAGAAGCCGGGCTTTACGCTCCTGCTTGCGGCAATATTGGCTATGCTGCTTGTGAATTAGCTTTAGCCGAAAAACAGCCGGATTGGGTAATCGCAGAAATCAGCAGCTATCAGATAGAATCGTCGCCGTTTGTAGCGCCGAGAATCGGAGTTTTGACGACTTTGACGCCGGATCACCTCAGCCGCCACAAAACTTTAGAAAATTACTACAACATTAAAGCGCATTTGCTGAAAAAGTCGGAATTGCAAGTAATTAACGGCGACGATCCTTGTTTGCGGCAGCAAGGAGTTGACATTTGGCCGGAGGCGTGCTGGACGAGTGTCAAAGGTGAAAAACATTTGTTGGGAAAACGCACTTTTGGAGCGTACATCGAAAACGGTTGGGTAATAGCTCAAAGCGAGAAAATTTTACCTGCTGATTCTTTGCGGATGGTGGGAGAACACAATTTGCAGAATTTGTTAATGGCGGTGGCGGCGGCTAATTTAGCGGGGATAGATAAAAGTGCGATCGCCCGGGCGATCGCTAAATTCCCTGGAGTTTCGCACCGCCTCGAACACATCTGCACTTGGGAAGGCATAGATTTCATCAACGACAGCAAAGCTACTAATTATGACGCCGCCCAAGTCGGGTTGGCTTCTGTCAGCGCACCGGCGATTTTAATTGCGGGCGGCGACGCCAAAGAAGGGGACGATCGCGCTTGGATTGATACAATCAAGGCGAAAGCTGCTGGGGTGTTGCTAATTGGGGATGCGGCAGGTATTTTTGCCGATCGGCTCGAACAAGCAAACTACAACGCTTGGGAAATAGTCGAAACAATGGAAAGAGCAATCCCGCGAGCAGCAGAATTAGGCAAACAGAACAACGCTAAAGTAGTGCTGCTTTCTCCAGCCTGTGCTAGCTTCGATCAATACCAAAACTTCGAGCAGCGAGGCGATCATTTCCGCCAATTATGCCTCGAATCCCTAGTTTAGATATGTCATTGTTCGCTGTGTACAAATTAAGATTGTTATACACAGCGAACACTAACAAAATTCAATCTGCGTTCATCTGCGTCTATCGGCTTACATCTGCGGTTAAAAATTCAAACCTCTGATTTCCGCCTACTTTAACTAACCATCTTCCAAATAGTCTTAATTCTATCCTGTTGTTCCCATTCTAAAGCCTGAAAAACTATCATTATTTCCTCATGAGTATAATCAATAATGATGGCCGCCAAATGAGCAGCGGTTTCCGCTTCCAGCATGGCTGTTTTTAACTTCGCCATTGCCTCTTTATCCATTAGCACTAAACTTTGAATATTGACCTCACTTTCATTTTAATTGTGTCTGCAAATGTCTTTTAATTGGGTCTGAAAATCCGAAATATGAGCAGCACTTATTGTATCAGAATGCGGGAAGGAGATTTTAAATTCTTCGCTGCAAAGCTGAGAGAGCAATTTTTCATCAATCTCCAGAATCCGGTCTTCGGAAGCGACATTTTTTTGAAACAAAGTTGCGATTTCCCTTTCCAGTTGGCGATTGCCTTGCTGAAAGAAATCTTGAGAATTAGAACGAAACAAACCGCTATTAACTTGCTGAATTTGGCTAGGTGTCAGCGCTTGAGCCGAGACAGCAGCCGGAAATCCCAAAAATGCTGCTAGCCACCAGCTATAAATTATGTGTTTGAGAATGCTGTTCATCACTGTCGGGAGGAGTTTTTACCTCAATTGGTTTCTCGTCTTCTGACTCACTTGCTAATTCATCTTCTCGTTCAAGTTTTTCTTGCCAATCGACAAGCTGCTGAAAAAGTTTCGGGTTAATTTCAAATACGGGTTTGTTGGTTTCTGACATATTTACTCCTAACATTTATTACATTTAACTGTTTCCCAGGCAGAGCCGGGAAACGAGTAGAAAAACAATTATTTCGATGCTCAGAAGTTACGCTCAAACCTTCAGCAGCGACATAATTATGCCTGTTAATGAACCCCCAAGCAAAGCTAAAGTAGCTAAGGTACTAATGCCAAATCCTGCCGCTCTTTTTTCGGCAGCTTGATAGTAACCCCAAGCAAACAAAATGCGTCCAATTATCCAAACTGCGCCGATACCTGCGCCCCAAATTGGGCTGATAAATTGCGAGAACAGCCACAGCGAGGGCAAAAATAGAATCATTTGCTCTAAGGTATTTTGCTGAACTCGCACAACTCGCTCAAAGTCTGGGTTTCCTGTCATCTGCGGGGGAGAAACTTTGTATTTGAATCTAGCTCTGCCGACGTTGATGGTAACAACGAAGTAGAGAATTAATGCTGAAACACTAATTAGACTAGGCCAAAGTGTCGCGTTTGCTTCTGCGAGCATGATTCGGTATTATTGGGGTGGAGTAGATATCTTGATTATAAATCAATTATTGCCGATCGCGTTATTCATCGCCATCCCGTCATCCAGGCAGCGGATTTGATGCAACTGCTGGGGATTAGTAGCGCGGCAATTCCTTTTGGGTTCCGCGACATCCTCGAAAACTTGCTGGCTGGGATTTTGATTCTTTTGCTCGCATATGCCTACGGATACAAGCCCCCGACTCTTGTCGTGAGTAGCCCAAATTTTAGACTCTTGTTCAAGCTCCCAGATTCATCTGTGGAGTAAATCTAAAATCTGTGGAGTAAATTTAAAATCTAAAATCTCGAATCTAAAATCTCGAATCTAAAATCTAAAATCTAACATCGACTGACCCCACCTGCATACGAATACAAGCCCCCGACTTAAGGAGATTATTTTGCTCAACAATATTCGAGACCGTCTTAAATATTTCACCAGGAGCAGAATTCCTCGAGAGCATTTAAAGCAAATACGAGTTGACTTGTTGGAAGAATCAACCCTAGATATTAACTATCTTGTCTTAATTCTAGGCTCCTGTATAATTGCCACCTTTGGACTGATTGCCAACAGTGCGGCCGTAATTATCGGTGCAATGATCATTGCGCCTCTGATGTTGCCAATCCGAGGGTTAGCATTTGGAGCGGTAGAAGGTAACGTTCTCATTTTCCGCAAAGGTTTAGTTGCATTAGCAGTCGGGACGGGGCTAGCAATTTTTCTAGCTTGTTTTTTGGGCGCTTTGGTACAACTTCCCGACTTTGGGAGCGAAGTTCTAGCTCGTTCTAAACCTACATTACTAGACTTAGGAATTGCGATCGCCGCTGGGGGAATCAGCGGCTATGCGAAAGTTCAGCCCAAAGTTTCTGCTACTCTGGCGGGAACTGCGATCGCCGTGGCTCTCATGCCGCCAATTTGTGTTATAGGTTTAGGCTTATCTCAAGCTAATTGGTCGCTCAGTTTGGGAGCAAGCCTCCTGTATCTTACTAATTTGCTGGGGATTACTCTTTCCTGTATGCTAACCTCTTTAATGGCCGGCTACACGCCTCTGCATCGCGCCGGTAAAGCCCTCCTTTGGGCGCTAGCATTGACCGCTATACTTGTGATTCCTCTGGGGGTGAGTTTTGCGGAATTGATCGAGCAAGCGCAACTCGAAGCGAGCCTGAAGCGGGCGTTGCTAAACCGAACTATCACTTTTCAACGGGTGGAACTGATTAACACTGATACTAACTGGTTGACGAAACCGCCGGAAGTGCGTCTGATTGTTCGCAGTAGCGAAGCTTTGACACCCAAACAGGTGCAGCTTTTAGAAGCATTTGTCGAAAAAGAAATGGGTCAAAAATTTACCCTAATTTTTCAAGTCAGTCAAGTTGAAGAAGTGCGGCGATCGACGCTGAATAAGTCCCGCTCGAAACCGAAGCCTTAACTATTTTATTCTTAATGATATGACCCCAGAAACTCTAATTCACGAAGTGACTATCGAGGGGAATCTGAAGCAATTTCTCTTAGTGCTAGCGGTTTCCTTAACTGTGGCGACGCTGCCGCAAATCTTTGGCTGGCTGAGCAAAATTCCGTACACGCTGCTTTTAGTAATTGTCGGGTTGGGTTTGGCTTTTATAGATGTGCGGCTGGTGACGCTTTCACCGAAACTGATTCTGTTGATTTTTTTGCCACCTCTGTTGTTTGAAGCTGCTTGGAATCTGGAATGGTCTAAACTCAAGCGGGATTTGCTGCCGATCGCTCTTTATGCGGTTTTGGGTGTTGTTATTTCTGTTGCTGGCGTGGCTTTGGCTCTCAACCAAATAGCTGGAGTTTCTTTAGCGATCGCTCTGTTGGTAGGAGCTAGTATATCTGCTACAGATCCTGTTTCAGTAATTGCATTGTTCCGGGAATTGGGAGTTGAAAAACGCCTAGCTTTGCTGGTGGAGGGAGAGAGTTTATTTAATGATGGCATTGCTATTGTTGCTTTTAGTTTTTTGGTGGGATTCTCTCTAGGGACTGATGACGTTGGCATCCCAATTCTGATTGGGCGTTTCTTAGCTTTTGTGGGAATTGGGGTTGTTGTCGGCAGTTTAATCGGTTTTGGAGTTTCTTATCTGACTCAACCATTTGATTTACCTTTGGTTGAGCAATCGTTAACTCTAGTTTCAGCCTACGGCACTTATATAGTTGTGGAGGAGCTCGGCGGTTCAGGGGTGATTGGGGTGGTAACGATGGGCTTGATATTTGGCAATTTTGGCTCTCAGATAGGTATGCAACCCAGTACCAGACTTGCGGTAACACAATTTTGGAATTTTTTGGCGTTTTTTGTAAATTCGATCATGTTCCTGCTGATTGGCGATCAGATGAGGTTTGCTGATTTCGGAGCGAATTTAGGAGTAATTGGCATAACTGTAGTGGCGATGTTCGTGACGCGAGCAATCGCTATTTTTGGTCTAGGATGGTTGAGCAATTGGTTAGGGAAATCTGAAATTTCATTGCCCGATCAAACTGTGATTTGGTGGGGAGGGTTACGGGGTTCTGTATCGATTGCTTTAGCTTTGAGCGTACCCCATGTTCTGCCCGAGCGACCAACAATTATTGCGATCGTGTTTGGCGTAGTTTTATTTACGCTGCTAGTACAAGGTTTAACCACCAAGGCGCTACTGGAAAAATTGGGGTTGTTGAGCAACCAGGAGTTGCGCCAGCAGTATCAGGAGGCGATCGCCCAACGTGTTGCTCTCAATCGGGTTCTCAAGTATCTATCTGAAGTATCGGGCGATCGTAAAATCGAGCCTGATTTTTCCAATCATCTCGTGAGTCAGCTTCAAGAAAAATTAAACTTGCTGCAAGCAGAAATCAACAAAATGTACGATCGATCTCCTGAACTGCGGCAGATGACTATCGACAAACTCGAAGGGGATTTGCAGGCAATAGAGGCTGATACTTATGCTGAATTTGTGCGCGCGGGTCAATTGAATGAGCTGCCTGTTTCTGTGTTGCGGCAATGTTTTCAAGATCGGAATGAGAAAATAGTTTCTTAATAGGGTGTTTGTAGGGATAATCCACGTGATTGTCCCGCTGATGTGGAAATTTTTCGTAAGTCATAAAACTCTCAAATTTTTTGTTTCTTATTAGATTCCGTGTTGGCAATCAAAAACAGTCCGAATTGTTGAGGGGCGGACATGGTATAATTCCTGATATTATAGGGTTCGTTAGCCGACGATAATTTGAATATGAGCTAGATCATAGAAAGATTCTGCAGAATTTGGCAAACTGAGAGTAAGGTTAAATAGGAGGTCAATTTAATGACCAATACTGCTCTCAATTTTAAGACTGCACCCGGACATGAAGTGCTGGCCGCGGCGGGTAAGAAAATGTTGAGGCCGGGGGGGAAATTTGCTACGGAACAGTTATTTGAATGGGCGGATTTTCAGCCTGGGGAGACTGTTTTGGAGTTGGCTGCTAGTTTTGGATATAGTTCGATCGCCCTTGTTGAACGTTTTGGCGTAAAAGTAGTGGGAGTTGAGAAAAATCCCGAGAGTGTTGCCCGCGCTCGTGCTAATGTTGCAGCAACCGGTTTGAGCGATCGAGTGGAAATTGTGGAAGGAGATATTTTTCACTTGGATCGGATTTCCCAACAGTTTGATTGGGTGTTGGCTGAAGCTATCCTGACAATGCAGTCGCCGTCAGGGAAAGCTAAAATTGTATCGGGAATTTGCGATCGTTTAAAACCAGGTGGCAAGTTTCTTTCTCACGAACTTTTAGTTAAAAACCGAGAAGCTGAAATTCACAAAGCTTTATCAGAAGTGATTCGCGTCAATTCAACGCCTTTGTCTGAGTCTGGCTGGATTGCTGTTTACCAAAACGCGGGTTTGCAAGTAGAAAAGTGTCAAACCGGGGCGATGGGGCTCCTCAATTTGTCGCGAATGCTGCAAGATGAAGGGTTTGTGGGTACTGTGCGGATTTTGTGGAATATATTAAGTCGATCGCAAATTCGCGATCGTATCTTAGCAATGCGTCGAGTTTTCCAGCATTACCAACAGGATCTAGGCTACATCGTTATCTCTGCCCAAAAACAATCTTAACCGATTCAATCGATTTTCGATTTTCACTTTTCGATGGCAGAAAGCGAAGCCACTGATAAATTCAAGGCTTGTGACCAAATTAATTAATTGTCAAAAACTATGACTACTACTCTTTTACCGCTACAATCTTCAGCAATCCAACTTCGAGACGCAATTGAATATCCCGCCGCCGGAGTCCTGAACAAAATTTTAGTCAAAGACAAGAATTGTCAGTACAGTTTGTTTTGTCTGGCAGCAGGAACAGAAATTTCGGAACACTCTTCGGCACGGAACGCCACAGTTAATGTCATAGAAGGAAAGGGTATTTTGACTTTGGAAGGCAAGGATATTGTTTTGGAACCGGGGGTATTTGTCTTTATGCCTGGTAAAGCTCTTCACGCTTTGAAAGCTGAAGAAAATTTGGCGTTTATTTTGACACTTTCTGAAGTCAATTAATTACCGAAATATAGCTGTTTGGGCGGTTTAACAACCATAATTCCTTAAACTCAACCTCATAAACTCGCCCCGATTAATCGATTCTGGGGGCGGTTTTATATAGTTAGTGGCAGTCAAATATTGTTTGTGAAAGCAGCCATACAATAATTGGGATGTTAATATGTTAGTATATTTCATCTCCAGCGGCGACATCCTGCAGTTTTTCCCAATCCAATACAATAATTTTACCGCCTCGACTGTAGGAGACAAACGGTTTTAGTTTCTTAAACAACCGCACGCATTCTTCGTAGGTAATTCCAATACTGCGAGCAATTTGATAGTAGGGAAAACGTTTTTCTAAACATACACTATTATCCGCAATCTTTGTACCTTGCTCGACGGCAAAGTAATGAATAAATCGGGCCAGCCGGACGATCGCCCTTTCCGACACCAAACCGTGCACAGTGTCGTGCAGTTGTTGCAACCGCTGATTAAAAACCGCCAATATTCGCAAGGCAATCTCAGGATTTTCCCGAATTGCTGCTAGCAAAACTTCCCGTTCTGTGGTAAGAACTTCCACATCAGTTTCTGCAGTCACCGTTGCGGGGGCAATGCCGTTGCCTAGCAAAGCAGGTGCGGCAAAAATATCTCCCTGAAATAAAGTGCGGAGAATTGTTTCTTTGCCCGCCGCCGCTGTTTTTGCAACCCGCAGAGAACCGCTCAAAAGAGTGTATAATTTTTCGGGGATGCGATCGCCCTCATACATCACAACTTCTCCCTGTCGGTAACTGCAAATTACTGTGTGTTCTTGCAATCGTTCTAATTCAGTTTGGTTTAAGCTGGCAAATATTCCAATTTTAGCCAGTTGCTCAACAGTTGATTTCATACCTTTAACTCTACCCGCTCGGAGTCCATTGAGAGTATAGTAACGGTGAATTCAGAATATATCTAGACAAGCAGAGCCATCTATGAAAATGCATAACCAGAACATCGGCGATATTATTTTGATGAGATAGCTGGCGGATTTGTGCTAATTCACCAACAACATAATCTTAATAATTCGGAAATCTTTCTTGCTGCAATTTTGGCTAAAATAGGGAAGAGAGTTAGAATGTTGAGTGAGCAAGCAGCAGAGCGTGTGAGAACACCAGACGCTGAGATAGACGGTGAGATTTGCGAATTTAAGGAGTTGACAGAACAGACTCAAAACATCAGATATCGAGTTCAAGAAGGAATTAGCAGGGCAAAAAATCAAGGTGCATCAGTAGTTGTTTTTCACATCAACCGATAAAATTACGATGGCTGGAAAATCAACGCTGGCATCAAAAAAGGTCTGTTTTGGGATACCCAAAAGCGTATTCAACAAATAATTTTTGTTGCCAACACCAAACAAATTCAAATCATTACAAGGGAAGACTGGCAAAATGGAAGACCATTTCAGTGAATTTAAAGAAATCGTAGAGTGCGGGTTGAAAAATAATATGCCGCGAGATGCTAAACTAATTACTGTAGGCCAAATTTTATATGCTGTTACCCGCGACGATCTAACCATAAAAGAAGGTTGGCAGCTTGAAGAGATGATGGGTGGCAGAACACAGTGGGAAGAGGCACTTGAGTACAGCATTTTTGGGTATCCAGTAGACACAGCAACGCCACCTTTAGACAAACCTCTGGTTATTGCCGGTAAAACTTTTCATTCTCGCTTGATGACGGGGACGGGAAAATATCGCAGCATCGCAGAAATGCAGCAAAGTGTCAACGCTAGCAGGTGCGAAATTGTGACTGTAGCTGTGCGGCGAGTGCAAACAAATGCTCCCGGTCATGAAGGATTGGCAGAGGCTCTTGATTGGACGAAAATTTGGATGCTGCCAAATACTGCCGGTTGTCAAACTGCGGATGAGGCGATTAGAGTAGCTCGTTTGGGCCGGGAAATGGCGAAACTTTTAGGGCAAGAAGACAATAATTTTGTCAAATTAGAAGTGATTCCGGATGCTAAATATTTGCTGCCCGATCCGATCGGCACTTTGGAAGCTGCAGAACAATTAGTCAAAGAAGGTTTTGCCGTTTTGCCCTACATCAATGCCGATCCCCTCCTGGCCAAACGCCTCGAAGAAGTCGGTTGTGCGACAGTCATGCCTTTAGGTTCGCCCATCGGTTCAGGGCAAGGGATCAACAATGCGGCCAACATTCAAATAATTATTGACACGGTAAATGTTCCGGTGGTAGTCGATGCGGGGATCGGAACGCCCAGCGAAGCAGCCCGAGCAATGGAAATGGGAGCCGATGCACTGTTGATTAATTCCGCGATCGCCAATGCCCAAAATTCCCCGGCAATGGCAAAAGCAATGGGAATGGCAGCAGAAGCGGGGCGGATGGCGTACTTAGCAGGCAGAATGCCGATCAAAGATTACGCGATCGCCTCTTCTCCCCAAACAGGCACTGTCACCTCCAAATAAATGGCCGAATTTTCCTGGGCGCTTTTTTGGTACAGTTGTAAACATCAAAAATATTAAGGATTGTGACTGATGCCTTACATCAAAGATGACGATGGACGCCTGAACAACTTTGCTAAAGAGCCGAAGGTGTATGAAGCCGTACCTCCCAACAAAAATCAGCAACGGAACTATATCATCATGGGAATTGCAGCAGCCATGTTGGTCGCGGGTTTGGTGTTTGTGGCTGCTTCCGTCTAAAAGCTGGGCTGAGACTCAAAGCTGCTTCAAATCGCAATTTTAAATAATCATTCAACAAACCATGTTTTCCAACCAATGGAAACATGGTTTTTGTGTTTCAATACAAAGCAGGTAGTTGCGACAATCCTGAAGCGTGCCGAGCAAGCTGGAAAGCTAAATAATATCAATTCCGTTAACACCGTTCGGGATGGGGAGTAGGGAGTAGGGAGTGGGCAGTGGGCAGTGGGGGAATGTGGAATTATTGACCTTGACTCGATCATTCCCATCCAACCGGAAACGATATAAGACCAGCAGAAATTTGGTTCTTTGCTCTCGGCTGTCAGCTTCAGGGACTTGGGTTGCACTTAATCACACTGGTTCGTCACCCACATAAAATTGCCAATTGAAAATCTACAATCCTTTAGTCATCATCGGTGCGATTGACTGCCTTCGGGGCTTAGTTGTGAGTTATGACCGATCGAGATTTCAACTCTCAACTCTACAATCTAAAATCTACAATCCAAAACCTAAAACCTAAAATCTAAAATCTAAAATCGGCTGCTCCTGATGTCTATTCCTTCCCAAAAAGTTTCTAGCTCGAACAAGCTGATCTACCAACGCTTGAAACAGGCGATCGACCTCAATTTACGCCGTCAAATTTTTATTGCCGCCTGCGACGACTTGTGCTTGCGGGACTGTCTGGCAGCCCGCTTGCAGGCAGAATTAGCCGCAGAGAGCGCTGGCTCAGATCCTCGCTCCCCGATCGACTACCCCCGATTTGTCAGTTTGGAACTCGACTTGAGCAATCCAAATCCTTGGGGTTCGATCGCCGCATGGCTGACCCACCACCCACCGCCACAAAACAGGGGCAGCTACAGCCCTTTGCCGGGATTTCAAATTCTTGGGGCAGAACACCTGACCAGGCAGTCAGCAGCCGTGCAGTGGTCGTTCCTGAGCTATTTGAGAGACATCGAAGGAAACCTGCAAATGTGCGAGTCTACTCTGTTGCTGTGGGTGTCGCGGCCCTGGCTAAGTTCGATCGAGCAATCGGCGCCGGAATTTTGGCACTGGCGAACCGGAGTATTTGAGTTTGAAGGCGAACCAACTCCAGCTAAGGGAGACTTCGGGCACTTTGATGACTTCGGGAACTCAGGAGACTTGCGAAACCTGCGGGACAGCGGAGACTTTGGCAACAAACTTTTAATATCTTCTTTGTCTGGACAATCCCCAATTCCCGAACACTCCCCAAGTTCATATCCCCCGTCTCCAGCGCCTGATTCTAAATCCGTCCAACTGACAGATGACGAACCATCCCCAATTTCCCATCCCCCGTCCCCAGCGCCTGATTCTAAATCCGTCGAGCTGGCAGATTTGGTGCTAGCAGCAGCCTCTGAGGAGTTGGAAGCAGAAAATGATGCCACATCAGAGGAGAATTTTCTGCCGCTGCAAACTCTGCAATACATCGAACTGCTGCAAGAACATCAGTGTTCTTGCGAAGCCTTGGCTTTGGCTTATCACAGTTTGGGGAATTACTACCGCGATCGCATCCTGGGCGGAGACGTTTCAGAGCAAAACTTGACAATAGCCATTCGCGCGATCGAACAAGTGATTGCATATCTCGACGTTGACACCAAATCGCAGCAAAATCAACCACTAACTGATGAATGCGCGCGGCTGATTGCCCAATTGACACAAAATTTAACTCAGTACGCCCAGGAGTCCAACAGTCTACCGCCAATTTCCGATCTGCTTAACGATCTCGGCACTCTCTACTGGATGCTGTCGCGCGATCGCACCAATGCCCTCAACGCCTCAGATCCGGTATCCAGCCTTGAACGCAGCATCGCGCTCTACCTTGAAGGTTTGAACCGAACAGATAGCGAAACCGTACCCCAAACCCGCGTTAGATTAAACAAAAATTTGGGAATCGCCTCGGCCGATTTAGCCCGCTATCGAGACAAGACAGAGAACTTGCAGCACGCAGTTGCAGCTTACCAACAAGCGCTGCTGGATCTAGACCCCGCCGTGGAGCCCCAGCAGTACGCTGCTGCTCAGAATAATTTGGCGACAGCATACTGGAATTTAGCCCAAGATGGTGAGCCGATCGTATATCTCAAAAGCGCGATCGCAGCTTACACCCAAGCCCTCTCCTGCTACAGTCCCGAACGAGAACCCCTCAACTATGCCGGAGTACAAAACAACCTCGGTACCGCCTGCTGGAACCTCTCCCAGCACGAACCCTCAGAATCCCTGCTAGTCAGGGCGATTTCGGCCTACCGCGAAGCATTGAAATACCGCACCCGAGAATTAGTACCCGCAGCAGCAGCCGCCACCTACAATAATCTCGGTACCGCTTATTGGCATTTGGCGAACCAGTTTCAGCAGAAACGAGCGCGGACGGAATCATTGCAGCAGGCGATTACCGCCTACGAAGCCGCCCTGGATATCGCCGGAGAACTCGATCGAACCCAACTCACCTTTGACGCCTTGGCCGCCCGCAACAATCTTGGACTAGCCCACTATCAACTAGCCATAGAACCAGATTTTGCCGCTAATAAAGCTGCACAGACAAGCCATCTAGAAGCAGCACTGCACCACCAGTTGCAAGTGTGCGCCGAATGGGGACAACATCTCAATGACAAAGGGTTAACATATGGGGATAAACTCAACCTGCAAGCCCCGGCAAACTCCCAAGCTGCTGATTCCAGGCAAACAGCATTGAGCTATATTGTCAAAACGATTAGAGCTTTCTATAGTGAATGTGGGCTGCCAGGCCAAAATTTAGCCTTATCCAAAGTTCCTGGAGATTTATTGCCTGAAATTTTGCGTAGGTTATAAATATGGCTATAACTATTAAAAGCTCAATTTTTTCGAGATTTGTATCCAGTTTTCTATTATTATGGCTGAATATTCTTGCCTAATTCTTCAAGCAAACTTGTGGTCATGGCCCCTGTAAAAATCCTTGTGGTTGATGACGACCCGGCAATCCGAAATTTAATTCACCGTTTTTTGAGCCAGCAAGGTTATCAAGTTGAGTCTGGCGAGGACGGTCAGACTGGTCTGGAATTATTTGAGCAACTCAATCCTGACTTAGTAGTTCTAGATGTAAATTTACCTGATACAACTGGCTACAAACTGTGTCAAGAAATGCAAAGACGCACGGGCGTGTTTGTGTTGATGCTGACTGCCCGAACCGATGAAGCTGACAAAATGAAAGGGTTTGCCGAAGGTGCTGACGACTACATTACTAAACCTTTTAGTCTTGTAGAAATTGGAGCTCGCGTTGCAGCAATTTTGAAGCGCAAACGCATTGTTACTCCCGCCGAACAACAAACTCTTACTTTTGGAGAGCTACTAATAGATCCGGTTCGCCGCGAGGTAATTCTCGGCAGTCAGATAGTTGCTTTGACTGCTTTAGAATTCGACCTGCTGTACTGTTTGGCCAGCAAACCCGGTCGCGTATGGAGGCGATCGGAATTGCTGCATGAAGTGTGGGACTACGAGTATGTAGGAGCCGATCGCGTGGTGGATGTCCATATAGGTCAAATTCGCCGCAAAATTGAACCAGATGCCACTCAAATTTCGATGATTCAAACCGTTAGGGGGGTGGGTTACAAGTTTGAACCCACAACCTAGTAACATTCGGCATTGGGCATCGGATATGAAGGCAGAAGGCTGTAGGTGCGGGTTCACCAATATCTCGGATTAACATACTCGATATTGGTAAACCCGCCCTCTCCACATAATCATTCAGATCGAGTATCTGATTGTTTGTTCTGCAAATACTCGCCCACTTCTCGTGCACGCTCAAAACCCCTTCGCACGCAATCTCCCAAAGCCACTCCGCCAACGTAGTTGCTGCACAAATACACCCCAGGCAAAGATTTTAAGCCCTCATCGATTTGTTGCAGGCGATCGAAATGACCCAAATTGTACTGAGGAATCGCCCGCTTCCATACATTCACCGCTAAAACTTTTGGCTGTGGCACATCTGGTTTCAGCAAAATCCGAGACAAATCTCGGTGCACCTCACGAACGATTTGTTCTGAGTCGAGATTGCCAATTTCCGAATCAGTAGCCCCGCCGATGTAACTGCTGAGAGTTTGCCACCCTGCCGGCGCGCGACCGGCAAATAAACTCGATGTCCAAATCGTCCCCAGAGTGCGAATTCCCTGCCCCCTCGGAATTAAATTTCCAAAACCTACTAATTTACCCTTGACATCAGACTGCGGGTATGCTATCACAACGCAGGCAACCGTAGGATAAGTAAAAGCTTGTAAAGCACTGCTAACTTTCGGTTGCAGAGGCTGCAACAAATCGGCTGTAACGTAAGCCGGCGTTGTCAAAACCACGGTGCGCGCCTCAACTTCCTGCTGTCCGTCGGGCGTCGAGAATACAGCAATGTAAGTTTCGCGTTCTGTACGCTGGAGGCGAGTCAGGTGCCAGTTGAGTTTCACTCGATCGCCCCATTGAGCAGCGATCGCCTCTGGCAGCGCCTTCAACCCCTGTTTGAACGAACCCAACTCGCCCGGCCTAGTTTTAGGAACATTCGGGTCTGCAGGCAATTTCTTCGGTCTTTTCCTAGCAGAAAGCAGCGCCCCCGCCACCAGCCCGCCACCCAGATCAGCCATCTTTGCTACCCGGCCAAAAGCCGCCGCCGCGCTAAGTTGTTGCGGATCGCCGGCATAAACCCCAGAAACAAAAGGTTCCACCAACCGCTGCATCACTTCCGTACCGAGATGACGGCGGAAAAATTGAGAAACAGTTTCCTCGTCACCCTGCTGCGAAAGTCGATCGCCCATTGCCGGCGCGACAAAGCCCAAAGCCCCGAACAACGCCCGCATTTTTCCCGGAAAACTCAGTAACTGAGACTGAATCATCGCCGGTGGAGTCATCGGCACCGGTTGCAGCTTTTTTTGCCAATAAACATAACGAGGCAATTTGCGATCGGCAAGAATCAACTCCTGCTTCAATCCCACATCCACAGCCAACTTCATCAATTCTGGCGTCGGCGAAAAACTGTTCGGGCCCTCCTCCCAGAGAAACCCTTCGGCTGTCACAGTGGTGATGTTCCCGCCCACACGTCCCTGACTCTCAGCGACTAAAATCTTCAGCGGCGATGCACTCGTTGCTTCCTTGTGAAGTGCGTGCGCCAAACTCAAACCGCTAATACCCGCACCCACAATCAAGGTATCTAATAGTTCCATATTACATAGAAAAATATCGCAATCTTTATGTTACATGGCTTTGCACGGCTTGCGTTCTTTGCTGGGCGTACTGCCAAACCGCTTTCAGATTACCGAATAGGGAATTGGGAATCGGGAATTGGGAATTGGGAATCGGTAAGCTGTCGGGCATTTCTTAAGCATTTTTCTCGTAGGTTGTGGATTAACCCACCTCCCCGTCTCCCCGTCTCTCGATCTCACTTTTTTATCCGCTGGGTCTGGTTTAAAAAAAGAGCATCTGCTGTAATTAAGCTATATTTCCAAATATACTATTTATTTAAAATTTTTGTATTATAGGGAACAGCGCCAAAAATTGCACCGGGAAACGCAGCAATAACGCAGCAGTACAGTGCCCAAAAAGATTTGAGTGGGTTAAACTAACTTTAGGCAAATTTTAGAGCTTAAGCAAGTCACCACCCCGCTCTGAAGAGATTGGGCTTTATGCCCTAATCAAAAGAGAGAGTTGACTAGGTATCGTCTTAACTGATTAGATTATCAAAAATATGGGTGTCAGCCCAAGCTGCTATGCGATCGCGGGTGAAATATTGGAAACGGTAATTGTTCCGTTGAAAATAGATCGTAAAAGTGCCAAGCGACCAAGTAGCCCCGTGTAGGAATAATCAATATTCAAGGCGGTGAAAACTGCCTGATGCGTGCTACCTCGATCGCTCTACTCACATCTTGCACAATTCTCAAGAACAGGCTTTCCGCCCTGTTCCACAAAGAGTTAATTTCTTGTGGGGTGGGCATCCTGTCGGCTCATAAAAGCTTATTGAAAATGGTGCAACATATGAGTCTAAATACACGAGGTTTTCATAATACTAAGCTTTTCTCATGAAAAAATACCCATGCAGGAAGTTATCAACTCGTTTCAGTCTTTTTTCTCTAACTCTGTTGATGCTTTCCTAGAGTGCGATCGACAGCAAAATTATTTATCGATCAATCCTATTGCTGCGGCTTGGATGGGATTAGAGCCTGCTGAAATAATCAACAAAACTAATCAGGAATTATTGAAATTATATCCTAATAATCCTGCGGTAAAAAATATAATTTTGCAGATTGATTCTTGCCTGCAACAAGTATTTATAACCGGGAAAAAACGGCTGGCAATTCATGAGGTGACGGCGGCAGACGGCGGGATTAAAATTTACGAAACGGCTTACACGCCAGCGGTGGATGCCTCTAGCAACCAGATGCGGGTTTTCGGCGTTGGTAGAGATATCACCAGGCACTACCGCTGGCAGCAGCAGAAAACTCAACAGTTACGCCGATCGAACCATTTACTGTGGTTGAATGCAGCTAACAGTCCCCTGGCAATGGTGGGCTGGGATGAAGATTTTCGCATCGTTCAGTGGTCGAAACGCGCCGAGGAAATCTTTGGCTGGACATCCGATGAGATGATGGGCAAGCAGTTCGGCGATTTGGCTTTGGTTTGCGAAGAAGATAGAGAGGCTGTAAGCGCGATCGAGCTTGAACTAGCCACTGGCAACGGCAATACTTCAATTAACCGCAACTATACTAAAAGCGGACAGGTAATTTGGTGTCGCTGGTTCAACTCAATTATTCGCAGTGGTGACACTTTTACCGTGCTTTCTTTGGTGGAAGATATCACCGATCGCAAACGGTTGGAAGCAGAAAAAGCCCAAGCTTCTCGCCTCACAGCAATGGTAGCCGATGTCGGTATTGCCCTCACCAAACACCCTCAAGATATCCTGCTTCCCTGCTGCGAGGCAATGGTGCGGAATCTTGATGTCGCTTCTGCTGAAATTTGGACTTTCAACTCTCAACATAATCTTTGGCAATTGCAAGCAGCCTCTGGAATCTACAGCCGCACAGACGATCGGGCTAGGTTTATTGAAAGTAAAGTTAACTCGATCGCCAAACAGCAAAAACCGGAATTTGACTGCGGATTTGAACTGAATAATTTTGGACTCTCAGAGGAAGAATCCCCGAAAGCAACACCGCCACACAGTTCCGAAGTAGCAATTATCAACACCAGCCAAAAGCCGACAAATTGCCCAATACCTAAGCAAATTCTCACCTTCGCCGGCTATCCTTTGATAGTCGAAGAACGGCTGGTGGGAGTCATGGTAATTATCAGCCGCCAGCCCCTGACAGCCCCCTTTCAGGAAACTTTAGCGTCGGTTGCCGATGTCATCGCTTTAGGCATCGAACGCAAGCGTGCAGAAGCTGAATTAAAATCAGCTAGAGGGTTTCTGAATTCCGTAGTAGAAAATCTGCCGGTGGGAGTTTTTGCTAAAGATGCTTCTTCGCTGAAATTTGTGCTGTGGAATAAAGCGGGAGAAACGATCGCAGGTGTTACCTCTCAAGAGGCGATCGGCAAAAATGACTACGATATTTACCCCAAAGAACAAGCTGATGTTTTTACTGCTCAAGACAGAGAAATATTGACCGGCGATCGCAACCAATCTACTGTTAAAGACATAGCTGAAGAACCGATCCAAACTCGCCACAAAGGTATGAGAATACTGCACACCCGCAAAGTGCCAATTCTCGACGCGGCAGGTCGTCCTCAGTACGTTTTGGGGATTACTGAAGATATTACCGAACGCAGGCAGGTGGACGAAAGCGTGCGCCTCTACGACCAAATTGTCGAGAATATGCAAATTGGTTTGTACGTCTACCATTTAGAAAATATAGACGATGACAGCACCCTGAGGGCGATCGCCTCAAATCCTGCAGCTACCCTATTTACCGGATTAGAAATGGCGGATGTTTTGGGAATGACAATCGACGAGATTTTTCCCCACCTGCGATCGAAAAACATTCCCCAAGCATTTGCTGCGGTAATTCGCACCCAGAAAGCTGTAGAACTTGAAGATATTGACTGCGATGAAGGGGGCAGAATAACTCGCGCTTTTTCTATTAAAGCTTTTCCATTACCCAACAACTGCGTCGGTGTTGCTTTTGAAAACATTACTGCTCGCAAGTGCCTAGAACTAGAACTGCAGGCGTCGTTGGACAAAACGGAACGTTCCGAACAACTCCTGCGTACAGTAATAGACAAAACCAGCGACTGGATTTTTGCCAAAGACAAAAAATTTCGCTATATTTTGGCAAACAGGAGTTTCGCTCAAGCGATCGGCAAAACAGTCGAAGAAATAATTGGCAAATCCGATTTAGAATTAGGATTTTCTGAAGACCTCGTGTTTGGGAATGCCGCCAAAAATATCCGAGGCTTCCGCACAGACGACTCTGCTGTACTGGCCGGCGAAATCATCCACAATCCCTGCGACCCGGCAACTATTGCTGACGGTTCAGTAAATATTTTTGATACCCAAAAACTTCCCCTGCGCGACGCAGAAGGTAATGTATTTGCAGTTCTAGCTTTCGCTCACGATATTACCGAACGACATGAATCGGAAGCAGCTTTGCGTAGGAGTGAATCAAGATTTAGATCTTTGGTAGCTAATATTCCGGGAGTGGTTTATCGCTGGAGGTGTGATTTTTCGACTAATTTTATTAGCGATGCCGTTTACTTATTAATCGGCTACCATGCGACAGATTTTATTTTGCGTTTGGACAGGAGAGGCAGGACTTTTGCTAGTATTATTTATCCGGAAGATTTGGCAAAAGTAGAAGCAACTATTCGGCAAGGTATAGAAAAGAAAGAGTCTTATAACTTGGAATATCGCTTGCTAGCAGCAGACGGTACGGTTAAATGGGTGTGGGATAAAGGTTCTCCTGTGTTCGACGCAGATGGAAACGTTTGCTATTTGGATGGGGTGATTTTTGATATTAGCGATCGGTACTACGCCGAGGAAGCATTGCGCCAAAAAACTTTAGAGTTAGAAGCAGTTTTTCGCGCTTTGCCTGATTTGTATTTTAGACTAGATGCTGACGGTATAATTGTGGATTATTTGTCAGGAACGTCCTCGAATTTATACGTGCCTCCCGAACATTTTCTTGGCCAACGCATGACAGACATATTGCCACAGAATGTCGCCAGCCAATTTTCCCAAGCAATCTTGGAAATTTCCGAAACAAGAAATTCTATCGACATAGAATATTCGCTTTCCATGTCGGGAGGAGAAAAAACTTATGAAGCCCGACTGTTGCCGTTTAATTCAGATCAGATTATTATTCTAGCCCGCAATATTACCAAGCGCAAACAAGCCGAAGCTCAATTAAAACATAAAAATCGCCAGCTAGAGCAAACACTGAAACAATTAGGCAGGACTCAAGCTCAACTAATTCAAGCGGAAAAAATGTCGGGTTTGGGACAGCTAGTGGCGGGAATTGCTCACGAAATCAATAATCCTGTCAGTTTTATTTATGGTAATATCACTTACGCTAGCGAATATGCCAAAAACTTGCTGGAACTGTGCAGTTTGTACCACGCACACTACCCGGAACCTGTTGCTGTTATCCAAGATTTGGCAGAAGAAATAGAACTGGAATTCATGAAAGAGGATTTCCCGCATCTGCTGAGTTCAATTCAAACCGGAGCCGAGCGAATTCGTCAAATAGTTCTGTCTTTGCGTAATTTTTCCCGCCTGGAAGAATCCGATCTTAAGCGTGTTAATATTCACGAGGGAATAGACAGCGCTCTGTTAATTTTGCAACACAAGATCAAAGAAAATGGCAGGAATCGTCATATTCAAATAGTTAAAGAATATGAAAAATTACCGCCGATACAGTGCTACGTGGGACAGTTAAATCAAGTGTTTATGAATATTTTAAATAATGCTATTGATGCTTTAGCCGATGTCAGGAATAGGAAGTTGGAACTGGGGAATTATTCGGAAGAGGAAGGGCAAGATTTTGCTAGTTTACCTTTAACTTGCGACACATTGCCGTGGATTCGGATTCGCACTGAGGTACTGGAGAACAATCGGGTGGTGATCGCAATTTCAGATAACGGGTCGGGAATGACAGAATCTGTTAAATCTCGGGTATTTGACCCGTTTTTTACTACTAAACCCGTAGGTAAAGGTACAGGTTTGGGACTGTCTATATCCTATCAGATTGTGGTGGAAAGACACGGGGGAACGCTGCGGTGCATTTCCGCGCCTGGAGAGGGAACTGAATTCGCGATCGAGATTCCCATTCGGCAGAGGTAATTAGTCATTGGTAATTGGTAGTTGCACCAGAAAAATGATAATCTAATTAAAGGTTCTAAAGTCAGGAATATTAGCATGGTATACAAAAGCATACATACTTCTAGTGCCGTTGCAAAACAAATTAAAGAAGAAGATGATGATGATGATTCCTATGTTGACTATTTTTATGACGATCCGGGGGCTCCGCCGGGAACTCTCGACTTAGAACCAGATGCGCCGCCTCCGGAGATTGTATTAATTGACTATTGCGAAACAGCCGCAACTCGCGCCAAATTGGCAAATCCTCAAAAAGCTGCTGCGTATTTAGATACAGCATCTGTTTCTTGGGTTGATATGTTGGGATTGGGAAACAAAGAAACTTGGCGACAAATGGGCGAAGTGTTTAATTTACACCTAATGGCCCAAGAAGATGTAGTTAATGTTCCCCAGCGACCGAAAGTAGTAGACTATGAAGAACACATTTTAATCATTGCTTGGATGGTGATGCTTCAGCCAGAATTAGATACTTTTCATAAAGAACAAGTAAGTCTGATTTTGGGAAAGCATTACCTGTTAACTGTTCAGGAAGAACCGGACTATGATTGTTTTGAACCAGTGCGCGATCGCATTCGTAAAGGACAAGGAATAATTCGCAAACACGGAGCCGATTATCTGGCTTATACTCTGTTAGATTCGATTATAGATGGATTCTTCCCTGTATTAGAAGTTTACGGAGAGCGCATTGAAGAACTAGAGGATGAAGTGGTGGTGAACCCCACCCGCAAAACCCTGGAAAAAATCTATAAAATCCGGCGAGAATTGCTGACTCTGCGCCGCGCCATTTGGCCGCAGCGGGATGCAATTAATGTTTTGATTCGAGATAGCAATGATTTGATTAGTCCCGAAGTGCGAATTTACCTGCGCGACTGTTACGATCACACGGTGCAGGTGATGGATATGGTCGAAACCTATCGAGAGTTATCTTCGGGTTTGATGGATGTTTACTTGTCTTCGGTTGGTAATAAAATGAATGAAATCATGAAGTTGCTGACGGTGATTTCGAGTATATTTATTCCTCTAACTTTTGTTGCGGGAGTATACGGGATGAATTTCAATACAGAGAAATCCCCCTGGAATATGCCGGAACTAAATTGGTATTTTGGCTATCCGCTTTGTTGGGCAATTATGCTAGCGATCGCCTCTGGTTTAGTTTACTTCTTCTGGCGGCGTGGCTGGTTTGATAATTTTTCTACTATCAAAGATGACTCATTAAAGTAACTGAATTGAAGATTGGAAATTGGGGATTGAAGATTGAATAATTAAAAATTATGTTAGGTAAAAAGGTTTCCTGCCCCTAGTGGAATCCGTGCCATAAATCCTTGGATCGTAATTCCCAGCTTTTCAGCCCCCTGATTCATCCGTGAGTGAATTTAAGGGGATTTGCATGGTAATTTAATTGTTGGGCGGGCTTTCGGGCAGACCGTACAAGAGTTTGAATAAACACAAATGTCCAAATTAAGCGGGCGACAAGTTAAAATCTTCTATCTCAAATCCCAAATTGATTGACGAACGATCGCGTACAATAAATCTGGGGAAAAAGTAGGCGCAGGCGGTTGCGGATTAGCGAAAGCTTGTCTGAGGAAAGTCCGGGCTCCCGAAAAACCAAACTTGCTGGGTAACGCCCAGTGCGAGCGATCGTGAGGATAGTGCCACAGAAAGATACCGCCAATTAGTCATTAGTCAGCAGTCATTGGTCATTAGTAAGTAACTGAGGATTTTTGACTGGGAAGCAAAAACTAATTTGGTAAGGGTGCAAAGGTGCGGTAAGAGCGCACCAGCAGCATCGAGAGGTGCTGGCTCGGTAAACCCCAGTTGGGAGCAAGGTCGGAGGAACTATGGTTGGTTTTTTACCAGTTCCGTTTTTTGGTACCGCTTGAGGCGTCTGGTAACAGGCGCCCCAGATAGATAACTGCCCTCGAAAACTGCTTGCAGTTGAGAGAACAGAACCCGGCTTATGTCCGACTTTTTCCCCACCCAAATTTGGGTAAGGTGCTTAGGGGCAGATTGGTCAAGGTGCAGTTAAGGTGTTTGCGTCATCGTAACCGTTGAGCTTTATTCTTGATATGTTATTTATTGCTAATAATCTATCAAATAAAGAAGATTTATCGATAGCCAGAAGCACAGATTTCCAGCGTTTGAGGCACTTATTCACAACCTTGAAAGAGCGGAATATAAGCACAACAAAAACTATATATTTTTTAATAAAAAGCTTTTTAGTGATATGAAATTGAGACAATTTTCCAAAAAATATGCAACTTTAGACAAGCTCCAATCCCGGATAGTCATCCGTCATTCGCAATTAATTATAAAATATAAAATCTAAAATCTAAAATCTAAAAGGGTATGATTTATCCGGGTCGCCAAAAGCAACTTGAAACATTAATTCAAAAATTGGGACTGACGAAGGATGCTTCGATAAAATGGCATCTCCTCGATTTAGCTTTGACTCATGCGAGCGCGTCAGCTAAGGCAAATTACGAGCAGCTAGAGTTTGTCGGGGATGCAGTTGTGCGGCTGGCTGCGTCGGAATTGTTGTTTGAAATTTATCCAGACTGTACAGTGGGGGAATTTGCTGCTATTCGATCGATATTGGTGAGCGATCGCATTCTTGCTAAAATCGCTGAAAGTTACGGGTTCGATCGCTATTTAATTGTTTCCAGCAGTGCCGCCTCGGACAAAACAGGCGCTGAACCCCGGCTGGCAGATGCTTTGGAAGCGGTACTGGCTGCGCTTTATTTGAGTACCCAGACGTTAGAATTAATTCGCCCTTGGCTAGATTCTCACTTTCAACGCCTAGCGGCGGAAATCCGCAGCGATCCTGCCCGCCAAAACTACAAAGCTGCTCTCCAAGAGTTGACTCAAGGCAAATACAAAACTTTGCCCAAATATAGCGTCCAAGAAACCGGGACAGTACAGGGCGGGGAAGATCGTTTTACAGCAGAAGTTCTCATTCAGGGAAAGTTGGTAGCAGAGGGAAAAGGTCGATCAATCAAAGCGGCGGAACAAGCAGCGGCTCAGGCAGCTTTTAATAAATTAGTTAATAGTCAGTAGTCAGTCAACAGTGATTTTTTTGAGTTAAAACATAGATAATAATAACAAAATATGCTATAATTCCTGTGCGATTTTTGAAATTATAATCAATGAAAATCGGAATAGCTGTATTGGGTGCAGGTCGCTGGGGAGTTAACTTAATTCGCAACTTTCTGGAACATCCCAACAGCGAAGTTTTAGCGGTGGTAGACCCGAATCAAGATTCATTGGCGACGGTTCAAAAACAGTTTAATCTTGATGCTTCGGTGATTCTAGCTACCGATTGGTCTCAAGTGCAAGCCTTGCCGGGACTGCAAGCTGTGGCGATCGCTACTCCAGCTTCCACACACTACACCCTCGCAGCAGCAGCGCTGCAACAAGGCTACCACGTCTTAGCAGAAAAACCCCTCGCCCTCAACCTCACTGAAGCCATAGAACTCTGCCAATTAGCCGAAAAACAGCAGCGGCAACTCTTCGTTGACCACACTTATCTGTTTCATCCAGCAGTCGATCGAGGCCAAAGAATTATTCAACAGCATCAACTCGGAAAATTGCGCTACGGTTACGCCCAGCGCACCCATTTTGAACCGGTTCGCCATGACGTTGATGCCCTTTGGGACTTGGCCGTTCACGATATCGCTATTTTCAATACTTGGCTGGAACAAACGCCAATTGAAGTAAGGGCGATGGGTACTGTATTTCCGAAGGAAGAAGGAAGGAGGAAGAATGAAGAAGGAAGAGGGAAGAAGGAAGAAGGAATAAATCAAGAAGCAGCAGAAATTGGAAATCAATTTGCTCCTTCGCTGGTGACTACTAATCCGGCAGAAAAACTAGCAGATTTAGTTTGGGTAACACTCACCTATCCTGACGGATTTCAAGCGTTTATTCATCTGTGCTGGCTAAATCCTGACAAACAACGGCGCTTAACAGTTGTTGGGAGTTTGGGAACCTTGATTTTTGATGAAATGTCGCCAGAAACTCCCCTGATTGTGCAGCGCGGCAATCCAGATTGGGGAGCCGAAGAGAATAACTGTTTTGAAAGTGCCTTAGCGAAGCCCGCCCCTACGGGGGCTACGCCAACGAAGAGGATCGCGCTGCAGCGAACAAGCCTCAGACATCGCGAAGTGTTGAGTTTAGAACAAGTAGAACCGCTGCGGAGAGTGTGCGATCGCTTCCTCAACTGCGTGCAAACAAATACCCCCTGTCCTACCTCTTCGGGCGCGGCCTCCGTCGAATTAATCCGCATTCTCAGCACTTTGAGCAAATCCCTCGAACTCGGCGGACAGCCCCTAATACCATTTTAGATTTTAGATTTTAGATTTTAGATTGGGAAAATTACTCCTCAACTTTTGAAATTTCCCTTTTCCGTTACTAAGTCCGGGCTGTGAAAATAAAAACTTGACTGCTGATTGACAGGCAAAGAAATCATCACCGTAGTACCTTGATTCACGCCCGCGCTGTGCAGGGTAATGCTTCCGATCATAGATTCCATTATCCTTCGCGAGATAGCCAAGCCCAAACCGTTACCGCCAAACCTGCGAGTTGTAGAACCATCAGCCATCACAAAAGGTTGAAACAATTTCTGCTGGTGCTCGGGATCAATACCAATTCCCGTATCTTTAATTGTCACCACCACCCAATCGCTTTGACCGCTGGGACCCGTCATACTTTCCCCACTGCCGTTAAAACTACCAGCATTAGTCCTCGATTCTAGCCGCACAGATATATTAATGCTGCCCGACTCTGTAAACTTAACGGCATTGCTCAAAACATTTAAAAACACCTGTTTTAGCTTCTCTGGATCGGCATGAACGATAATCGGATCGTGAGGTTCTGGCAAACTTAACTTCAAGCCTTTTTCCTCAATTTGACTCGCTTGCAAATCAATCGCGTCTTCAAGTACCTGAGTAATGTCAACTACTTCTAACATCATCGAGAACGTGCCGGATTCTATTTTAGCAATGTCCAAAATATCATTAATAATATTGAGCAATTGCATGGACGAGTCGTGGGCCCGCTGTAAAAATTCCATTTCTTCATCTCGGTCATCGCAGTAGCCGTCCCGCACAATTTGAATAAAACCAATAATCCCGTTGAGCGGCGTTCTCAATTCGTGAGAAATATTCCCCAAAAATTCATTTTTTAATTGATTGGCAACTTGCGCTTCTTTGGTTGCGACTTCCAATTCTCTCGCCCAGGATCTGAGGCGCTGCACCATGCTGTTGAGTGCTTCTGATAGTTGATTGAATTCCCTAATTTGGAAATCTTGGGGCACTGTCTGCGACGCTTCTGTATCTACTTTCATCGCGTAGTCTCTTAGTTTTTCCACAGGACGCGCCAAGTCGCGAGACAGATATAAAGTCGCGATGATACTAGCAGCAACCAAACCTACAATTAAATTAAATAAAACTTGCTGAATTTCTTCCAAACCTGACAGAGCGTAATCTAAACGAGAAACAGCCAAAATAATCCACTTGCTGTTCTCCTGTTGAGTTGAAGGACTCGGAATAGCGGCGTATCCTGCTAGCAACTCTACACCATTTCTTTCAAACGAAAATAGATGCAGAAAAGCTGTTCCGCCTGCGATCGCCCTTTTGACAATACTTTTGAGTCGATCGGCATCTGCCTCTTGGGCGATATTGCGGCCGACGCGGTTGATATTCGGGTGCGCCAAAATCGTCCCATCTTGGTCGATCGCCACCGTATAGCCTGCTAAAGAACCCTTGGGAGCGCTGGTTTGCACAGGCAATGCCGACTGCAAACTCAAAGCATAACTCAACTGCAGGGTATTGCCCCGACGAATGTAAACAGGAGCGCTCAACACCAAACTCGCTTGGCTATCGCGGCCTTCTTTACCCGCATCAGGAAAATCCTCAGCCCCCAAAGCCCCCTTCCGATCGTTTGCTGTCCCCTGTCGCTGCTGAGGCAAGGACAGGCTGATGTAAACGCTCTTGTCGTCCAGCAGCGTTTGCTGCTGCTGTACGGGCGGCCAAAATTTTGCCGGCAGCGACTGAATCGGCTGCTGCCCGCAAGTGCTTGCTATCACTTGATTTGTCTTTAAATTAGTCAATTGCAAGCAATCAACCTGTGCTGGCAACCGCTGCCCTAATTGGGCGATAAACTTTTGATAATCCTTCGGATTTACCGACTGCAACATCGAGCTTTCCGAAGCGCCGATCAGATTCGACTTCAGCGATTTCGCCCACTGTTCAATAGTTTCTGCTTTTCTGACTGCACTTTCTGTCAAGTTTTGACGAGCAGTTTCCAGAAGCGTCGAGCGTGCCTTGCGATAGGTAACATACTCCCCCACCAGTAGAACAGGTACGCTGAGCAACAAAATCCGCGACAGTAAAATACGGCGAAAGGAGGATTGACCTAACTTAACCATAGGAAATATCTAAATTAAGGTGCAACACCCAACAGCGACCATTAAAGTGAAATAAACCAGACCGAAAGCATGAATCTGTCTAGGGGGCTCTGCTGACTGGACAACACAGCTTCAGAACAACATTTAAACACAATTATAGAAGCCACTGTAGTAATCTCGATTCTAAGTGTGTGGGCCCAAAGATGCTCAGCAATTGGTTTGGCAAATGCCTGTGATTTAGATCACACTTCCCTTCTCAATTCTCGGAGCGACTGGCATCAGATCGCCCCCGGGCCAATTTTTCAGGCTGCAAAAAGCGTCGGGTGGACATACCGCAGTTGCTTGAAGCTAGAATCGCATCGATGCACTCGCCCCAAATTAACAGGCAAAAAGTTCGGTTTCCGGCTAGTGTACAGAGAGAATTCTTGCTCGCTCGGACTTTTTTTTTCCGAATGCCTTCGAGAGATGGGCGATGCAAGATTTTGCACCCTGTGAAAGATTTCTTTTGCCCTCCGGTTGATTCGGTAACAAAATTCACCGCTCAAACAAAAAGAATGAGACGATCGAGCTGCCGATCGACTTTGACAACCCTAATGTGGGGAACCTTGGCGCAAACAGTGTAGCCACGCTCCGTAAATTCGCGGTCTCGGCAATAATCTCCATAGCTTAATCGATGAAAAAAAACTTTAGCAATTATACGTATTATTACACAAACAACCGTCCGAGATATCATCACGCTTATTTGATATCTCCCCTATTAGAAATGCTGACGGTACTTCAGCAGACCAGCAAGACAAAACTCCGAGTTTTGGATCTCGGCTGCGGCAATGGCAGCCTCAGTCACGTTATCGCAGAGCACGGCTGCGAAGTTGTCGGCGTTGACACTTCTGCGCCCGGAATTGCCATCTCCCGTCAAAGTTTCCCCGATTGTCAGTTTATCCAAGCAGATATTTACGACCTCCCAAATACCGATATTATGAACTCATTTGATGTTGTCTTAGCTATTGAAGTAATCGAACACTTGCTTTATCCTAAAGAACTAGCAAGAACTGCCAAAAGATGCCTCAATCCGGGAGGAAAACTAATTATTTCCACACCCTATCACGGCTACTTAAAAAATCTGGCTTTAGCGGTTTCTGGCAAACTAGATAAACATTTTACCGTTCTTTGGGATAACGGTCACATTAAATTTTTTTCAGTAGAGACGCTGACCAAGTTATTAACATCTGAAGGATACACCGACATAAAATTTAAATTTGCTGGTCGGTTTCCCTATCTTTGGAAATCAATGTTATGCTCTAGTACGTTCTCGCCACCAGCGGATAAATTATGAGTTGGGATTTGTGATTTTTCAGCCGATTAATTTTTCTGAATAAACGACCAGCCCTCATGAAAAGTAAAAGATAACTTTTGGCGTTTGGATATGAGGCGATCAACTTTGGCAGAACCAAGCTGCTATCAACCGCACCGATGATCGATCTTCCCTACAGGGATTTCCTAACGCGCCACCGGGAAAAACTTCAGTCGATCGATCCCATGAGCTTTATCTTAGCTAATCTCGACAAAATGCCGCCGACAGAATTGGCAACCATCGGCCAAAAAGTGGCAGAGTGGCACATAGGAAGTCATTAGTCAGCAATCAGTAGTCATTAGTCATTTGTTACTTGCTACCCATGCCCCATGCCCCATGCCCATGCCCCATGCCCTTTGCAATTCTTATTTTTTCCCTGACTTTTCCCTAAACATTCCACAGCGTTTCCACAGGCAAGTCTGAGGTTTTCCACAGATGCGACAAAGTTTTCCACAGAAATTAACGGCACGGTAGCATCTTGCTGCGGAATTGGGGATTTCCTTAACTTGCTGCCCAATCCCTCATAAACCGCCCAACACATAAAGATATGTAACAAAAAATGCCCTGAAAAGCTTATTATTTGGTAAACCTTTTTTTTATCTAAAGGACTTTGTAATATTTCGCAACATTGACAAACCCACCCCCTCATAGCGCACAATGATGCGACCGACCTAAAAAAAGCGCTCTGATTTCGGCTGTGCCTGCACCTGTATCCGGCCGAAGGGGGGGTTCTGTTTTCAATTTATTAGCGAGACTAAAAAAAATGATGAACCCAACAGTCAGTATTTTTGCTGAAATTCCCGAAACGCTGCACGATTCTCTCAAAACTTACCTGGAAACCCATCCCGAATGGGATCTAGACCGAGTATTTTGCGCGGCCCTGTCGCTGTTTTTGTTGCAGAATGCCGATAGCGGTACGCCTGAAGCTTCGCGCAGTTATCGCCAAGCTGCGAGAGTTTATCTCGAAACTCTGTTTCAATCTCCTCTTCAATCTCCTCAAGACTTGCACAGCAACAATGTAACTCCGTCGTCTTAAAGGATCGGGGGAGAGGGGGAGACGCGGTTTCTGGGAAGGATTTTAGTTGACCGAGAGGGCGCGCGCTGCATAGGTGGCAACTTCAGCTTAAAATCCCTGAGAACTATCGCTTATAGCTTAATGCCGATCCCCATTGCATCTCCCTTAAGAAGGAGACTTGGATAGCTTCAAGTCCCCCCGGACTATCAGGGGATGCCGGGGGGAGAAGCTGCCTTAATCGTCAAACAGTAGACGGGTAGTACATAAGATGCGCTTGTTTACATCCATGGTGCTTATGGCGCACTCTACAGACTACAAACAAATGGCTGAAGACTACATCATGCCCATGCCGCCCATGCCGCCCATGCCACCCATGCCACCCATGCCGCCCATGCCGCCCATGCCGCCCATGCCGCCCATGTCGCCCATGTCGCCGCCGGCTTTTTTCTTCTCGGGTTTTTCGACAATCACAGCTTCAGTGGTCAGCACCATACCAGCGATGGAACCGGCATTTTGCAAAGCCGATCGCACCACCTTAGCCGGGTCAATAATCCCGGCGGCAATCATATCTTCGTACACGTCGGTGAGAGCGTTGTAGCCAATGTTGAACTCGCTCGCCCGCACTCGTTCGATGACGATGGAACCTTCAACGCCGGCATTATCAGCGATTTGACGCAAAGGTGCTTCCAAAGCTTTCTTCACCAAGTCAGCGCCTACTTGTTCTTCGCTGTCTAAAGTATTTGCGATCGCATCTATTTTTGTAATCAGGTGAATTAGGGTCGTGCCACCTCCGGCAACGATACCTTCTTCCACAGCAGCTTTAGTAGCGTTCAGAGCGTCTTCAATACGCAGTTTACGGTCTTTGAGCTCGGTTTCGGTAGCTGCGCCGACTTTAATTACAGCGATGCCGCCAGCGAGTTTGGCGATGCGTTCGGTTAGCTTTTCCTTGTCGTAGTCGGAATCCGTCGCTTCTAATTGCTTGCGGATTTGCTCGATCCGTTTTAGCACGTCAGCTTTGTGTTCTTCGCCAGCAACAATGATCGTGTTTTCTTTGTCGATCGTAATTTTGCGGGCGGTACCGAGCATTTCTAGGGTTGCGGTATCGATGCTGAGTCCGACTTCTTCGGAGATCAGTTGACCGCCAGTGAGAACGGCGATATCTTGAAGCATAGCTTTGCGCCGCTCCCCAAAACCAGGAGATTTCGTTGCTGCGATGTTCAATACGCCGCGGGCTTTGTTGACTACCAGAGTTGCCAAAGCTTCGCCTTCAATATCTTCGGCGATAATTAGCAGCGGTTGACCTGTGCGGGCGATTTTTTCGAGAACTGGAATTAGTTCTTGAATCGAGCTAATTTTTTTGTCGGTAATCAGGATGCGAGCGTTTTCGTAATCAACTTCCATGCGATCGCCGTTAGTGACGAAATACGGAGAAAGATATCCGCGATCGTACTGCATCCCTTCGACAACTTCCAATTCCGTTGTCAGAGATTTCGACTCTTCTACAGTAATTACGCCGTCTTTCGTGACTTTTTCCATTGCTTGGGCAATCATGGCGCCGACTTCTTCGTCGTTACCGGCGGAGACAGTGGCGACTTGAGCAATGGCGCTTCCTTCGACGGGTTTCGCCAATTTCTCGATTTCCAGCACCAAGTGAGCGATCGTTTTTTCAATACCCCGGCGCAGCGCGACTGGGTTCGCGCCTGCTGCGACATTCTTCAAACCTTCGCGAATGAGGGATTGAGCTATAACCGTTGCGGTTGTTGTGCCGTCGCCTGCGATATCTTTAGTTTTGGAGGCGACTTCTTGAATTAAGCGAGCGCCGGCATTTTCCAGGGGATCTTCGAGCTCGATATCCCTAGCAACGGTGATACCGTCGTTAACAATTTGGGGACTGCCGTATTTCTTTTCCAATAGGACGTTCCGGCCTTTCGGACCCAAGGTGATGCGGACAGCATCGGCGAGTTGATTGACGCCGCGTTCTAGTGCCCGCCGAGATTTGTCGCTAAATGCAACTATTTTGGTCATGTTTGTCTCCAATCGCTTACATTAGCAAATTTAGCACTCTCTGAGTCTGAGTGCTAAGCCGATCGATTTTTGATTGTAGCGCGACTCAACGCTGGGGGGGATTGCGGGGACGGATTGGGATTTGGGCGAGCTCGTTCCGGGTAGCTAAGGACACGGCATTGCCGTGTCCCCACATATCTCGTGTCGCCACAGATATAATGTGGTTTGTTACATATCGATATAATCAGGTTTTGGTTGAGGTCAAAACCTAATTTTGATGGCGCGTTATCCCAAAGCAGAATTTTTATTAAAAATTTCTTAACTTGTGTTTTCGGTCATCTACCTTTCGATAGAGCTTCTCTTTTTTTCAAACTTCTACCTTCTATAGCAACCGCCAAGACTATTAGGACGTTCTTAATTGCTGAAACATGAGCTGAAGATTGCGCCTTCCTTCTTCCTTCTTCCTTCTTCCTTCTTCCTTCTTTCTTCTTCCTTCTTCCTTCTTCCTTCTTCCTTTCCTCAATCAATCTCAAATTACGCACTAACAAATGGCTCGTTATTCTCGACTGCAAAAACTCGGCTCTTATATGCGCCCGCACTGGAAACCAACATTCTGGGGCGTTTTTTCGCTATTAGTTGTCAATGCTGTGGGCGTTTACATTCCCCTGCTGATTCGGAATGCAGTTGACACTCTGCAAATTGCGACTAAATTTGACCAAGTGTTCAACTTCGTGGCACTAATTCTGATTCTCGCCTCAATCATGTGGGTGATTCGGATGGCGTCGCGGATTTTGCTGTTTGGCGTCGGGCGTCAAGTCGAATTTGACCTCAAACAGCAAATATTTAATCATTTATTAACATTAGAACCATCTTATTTTGCAGCCAATACGGTAGGAGATTTAATTAACCGCGCTACTTCAGATTTGGACAATATTCGGCGCTTGGTGGGGTTTGCGGTGCTGAGTTTGGCGAATACAGCTTTTGCTTATGCTTTGACTTTGCCGGTGATGCTGGGGATTAATGTACGGCTGACGCTGTTGGCGATCGCAGTTTATCCTTTAATGCTGGTTTTGGTGCAGTTATTTAGCGACAAACTTCGCATCCAACAGTTAGCCGTACAAGAGGAATTGTCGGCGATGAGCGATTTAATTCAGGAAGATATGAGCGGGATGTCCGTAATTAAAATTTACGCTCAAGAAGAAAACGAACGCCGAGCTTTTCGCAATTCAAACGCACAGTTGCTATCGGCAAATTTGGAATTAGCAAAAACTAGAAACTTTATTTTTCCGCTGCTGGGCGGTTTGGCAAGCATCAGTTTGTTGGTGCTGCTTTCTGCTGGTGGGGGGGCAATTGCTAATGGTCAAATTAGCATTGGCGATTTTGTGGCCTTGCTGATTTATGTCGAGCGTTTGGTGTTTCCGACGGCCCTGTTGGGTTTCACCATTACTGCTTACCAGCGGGGAGAAGTGAGTGTCGATCGCATTGAATCAATTTTGACTGTGGAACCGCAAATTAAGGATGCTGCCGATGCAGATGAACTGCCAACTCCAGTCAAAGGCGAAGTGGTGGCCCGCCATCTAAATTATACTTATCCCGGCGCTAATACACCCGCACTTAAAGATGTTGATTTTACCATAAAACCGGGCGAAACTGTCGCAATTGTCGGGGCGATCGGCTCGGGAAAATCAACTTTAGCTAATGCGCTGCCCAGACTGCTGGACATCGCTCCGGGTCGGTTATTTTTAGACGGACAGGATATTACCGAGGTAAAATTGACCCAATTGCGCGGGGCGATCGCCTACGTTCCGCAAGAAAGTTTTCTGTTCGGCACTACCATCAAGAATAACATCCGCTACGGAAACCCTTTAGCGGAACAGCCACAGATTGAAGCCGCGGCAAAACAAGCGCAAATTCACGCCGAAATTCTCAACTTTCCGCAGCAGTACAAAACAGTTGTTGGCGAGCGCGGCATTACTTTATCCGGCGGACAGCGGCAGCGGACGGCACTTGCTCGCGCTTTGTTAGTTGACGCCCCGGTGTTAATTTTGGATGACGCTCTTTCCAGCGTTGACAATCAAACTGCTACCGACATTTTGCGAAACTTGGCAACGGGAACCGATCGCAAAACGGTAATTTTTATCTCGCATCAAATGTCGGCGGCGGCTAGTGCCGATCGCATTTTTGTGATGGAGAGAGGAGAAATAGTTCAGATTGGCACTCACCTTGAATTGGTAGGGCAAACAGGGCTTTATCAGTATTTGTGGAACCAGCAAAAATTAGAGGAATTGCTGCATTGACCAGTGACCGATACTTTGAGTTATACCAAATCCGGTAGCATCGGAAATTAATATTACCCACAGCTTTCGACACCGCGAGTGTCCCGCGTCCCTACAATTAATCCGGGTAGGGACACGGCACTGGTCCTCTATATAATTCCAGTGCAACCGGAAACGATACCATAGGATTTTGGGGAGCAAGAAGCCACCAAATTTACTGCCCCTCGATTTTAATTAGCTACATTACTGAAGGGGATTTCTTGTTGGTGTTGAAACAATTTAATCGATTGCAGACTATCTGAATCAGCATCCCAAAGAATGAATTGGAAGCAGTCAGGAATATCGCGAATTGTCAGGGATTTTGAATTAGCAAGCAGGTGAATGTTAGCATTGTGACAAGCTTGAAGATTATAGTTAGGTATTCGCTCCGAGAGATGATGAATATTGTGGTAAGCAATATCAGCCGAAAACCAATTGAGCATAGTTGGTAATTTTAGGTAACTACTGCCTTCAATTGCGCCAATAATATAGTCCCAACCCTCGGCTTTATGAGCGTAGGAACCGTTAAAGTTATGCTGAACAAAGAAAATACAGATAAATATCGCTGCTGAACAGGTCATGACAATTGAGTAAACACTCCAGAAAAAGCCAAACCCAAGTAAGTTGCTCAGAGAAATCCAGCTACCAACAACACAAATATTGTTGAACAATAAATCCCAAAACTCAGCCGTCGTATACCAATGTTTTGATTTATAAGAAGCAATGATTCCAGATAAACCCATGCCAAAATCTTGATTAAGACAAGCAAAAATATGTCGAATAAAACCCGTAGTTCCCAATATCAGCGCGAGTCTTGGCTTAATAATTAGATAGAAAAAACCACCGGGGAACAGCATCAAGGGGTGTCTGAGTAACTGATACATCTTTTGACTAGATGGGCTTAGCGCCGCAAATTTTTCGGTAGATATCAACGCCGAAGGGCCTCGGTACATATCCCAATTACCATTATGTTTGTGGTGATAAGCGTGTCCCCTCGACCAGGGGTACTGAGGAATCGCATTGATGATACCTAGCAGAAAACCCATCATACGATTGACTTTTTTGGAACTAAAAAGAGAATAGTGTCCGCAATCGTGCATCAAAGAGAAACAACGTCCTGAAAAAAGTGTCATTAACACCATTATCGGCGGCAGCAGGAATACAGAAATGGCAGCAGCTTTAAATGCTAAAAACCATAATAATATATAAGGAACCACTGTATTGAGTATTTGGCAACTAGCTTTAAAGTTGTTGCTCTTCATATAAGGAGCTAGCACAAAATCCGACTTTTTGATCGCGCTTTTCATTTAGTATGTCTATGGTGTGTGGATAAGTGCTTAGCTTAGCATCAGGAGAGGTTCGCTATTTTGGGTTTTGTTTTATTGCAGGTAATTGGGTGAATTTAGGTGGAAAATTTACCCATACTTTACCAATTTGCTGATAATTTTTAGTTCATAAGCTCCTCCTTTAGATTGTCTTGCCAAGGTTAAATTCATCCCAGATTTGACGTAATTTATCATAACAAACTGCCGGAGTAATTACTAATCGGTCCCGCAAATATATTTTTAGTTTACCGTCACCTATTAGGATAATAATTTCTTGGGTGGGATTGTAGGTAGCCATGACTTGAATAAATGTGAGAGAGGAGATGGCTCTATTGACTGTCGTTGGCAATCATCTTTAATCGACAATTCAGTTATGAATTCTAAGTGATGCGGAACGGTATCAACCTGCCACTTCACAGGTGTATTGATAGGCCGATTTACATGACAAATCACCAGGCGTTAAAAATCCATTTCAAGCAATGTATTCAATACTCAGCATATTTTGGTGAATGAACAGATTCTGTCAATACCCAAAGCTACCTTGCGGCTTGTTATCTTCAACTCACATTGATTTCTTGCCGCAGCACTGTAGCAGACTTTACCATATTTTTCAGCGCGGGAACAGTCTGCAATAAAGAATCTGTCTCTAATTTCCAGTAAAAAATGCTTTCAGGGCTTTCTTTATTTCCCGGTTGTTACCAATGCGAGGATATTCCCATGTCTCAGCGAGAATCGTCATAACTCAACTTTGTTTGCAGAAAAAACTGTGAAGCCTGTCAGCAGCCGAGCAAATTGCTGCACCAGAAGGCATTAATCTGATTGGTTGCACGATCGCCATTCAGTGATTGATTTATGCCGCTATTTTTGCCTGCATCGTCTGTGCCACACTTTACCGTACCGGGTTCTACCCCAACTCGATCGCAGGTTCAAAAGTTGGGCTACTCCCGAAAGCTTTTTATCCGTTGGGAGGGTGATAGGGGCGATCGACAAACCGCCCACCCCGGAAACCAAAGCTGACACAACATCTAGAACCGCAGAGGATTTTGGCTCAATTCCTTGAGAATAGAATTTGAGGAGCGATCGCAATTGGCTGCGTTTTTTGTTCTCGGAGATAGCTCGGATTTGCTACAATCTAATCGCACACGCGACTAGAAATGGGTTATGACCGAACTATTAGATGAGACGCTTTCTATTGAAATGGCCACTCGCATCAAAAGCAACCGTAAAAACTGCTTTGACAACGCCTGTAAAGCAGCGTTAGCCACCGAGGGCGCGATGTATGTTCAAGGCTTTTTAGCCGTGCCGGGAGTGCCATATAAACCCATCGAGTATAGCTGGATTGAACTCGACGAGCGAATTGTTGACCCAACCTTTCCCCATCTCGGTTTCATCGCTCAAGACATTCATTACTTCCCAGTCCAGCGCTTCAGCGTCAAGAAACTCAAAGCAATCCTAGAAGAATCAAAAGAAGATTATCCTGAAGACGACCCGCTGCCGATTTATGGCAATCAACCTTATGAATATTACGGCGATTTGATGTTAGGCGGTAGCGATTACCAAAATGCTTACGATTTGGCTGCCGCTAAATGCAGGGAATTAAACCAACCCAAAAAACAGGATGCGAACTAATTCAATACTTACCAAAAAATGGTTTGGGGCGCTAGTTACAGTGGTAAGGTACGCACTGTGCACCCTACAGATACAGATTACTGTAGCAACTGTTCTGTCGATTAATATACTTCATCATGACTTCCCAAATCTACAAACACGGCTTTTCCATCTTCTGTAAAGTAGAAAAGTACCCTTTCGTCGTAATCTACGCTAAAGCTCCAAAACTCCTTGAGCCTACCGGACAATTTATGAGTTTTTAAGCTTGGTTCAAACGGCTCTCTGATGAACTGTTCCAGCTTTTGCCAAAACCTAGCCTCCAAATCAGCATCGCCTTTGAGCCGCTTTTTGAAAGCACGCTTGAATGAAGAACTGAAACTGACTTCCACGATTATTCCTCTATCATTACTCTGAGTTCATTGATGTTAGCGAAAAATTTCAGTTCACCTTTTTGTTGTTCAATCTGCGCTGACTTAAAGTTTTGATACATCTCTTCGCGACGTTCTTCCCGGAGATATTGCTTCAACAACAGTTGAAGCTCTTGCTTTTCGTCAGTAGAAAGATTCTTGATCGTCTCGACCACATCACTGAAAGTCATAACTTACAAAATCCTATTGTGCTGATTAGATTATAGCAAAAAATATCCTTTTGGTTGACTTTCGTTTCTCTTTCCCCGCATCTTCCTCGTCTTAAAAAAAGCAAAAAATCTCACTATTTACCATTTTAAAACTTCCAAGATTCAGGAAACCTCGAATAATGAAAAGCAGCCAATAACGGATCAGAGTTCTGATTCCCAATCAAATCAGCCAATAATTTAGCCGTCACCGGAGCCAATAAAATTCCATTGCGGTAATGCCCCGTAGCCCATGTCAAATTCTCCCAAGCACTAGCACCCAAAATCGGCAATTCATCGGTCGTAGCCGGCCGAAATCCCCACCAAAACTCCAGAATAGGATAATTTTGTAATTCGGGATATAACTTAATCGCTCCTGCTAGCAAACTTTGGATTCCTGCAGGCGTATTTCCCGGCGTGAAATCCACATTTTCGCTAGTTGCACCAATAATAATTCTGCCATCTTGACGCGGCACAATATAAATGCCAGTCCCGAATAGAACGGTTTGCAGGGGCTGGATAACTCCACAATCTTCTGGTACACATACTGATAGCATTTGTCCCTTTCTTGGAAAAACAGGAACATTCAATAACTGCTCAGACCAAGGGCCAGCCGCCAAAACATAACGGTCTGCTTGGAATTTTCCGGCTGTTGTTTCAATGCCAATAACTCGGTTTCCCTGCCGAATAATTTCCCCGGCATTGCCTTGAATAATCTCAATCTGCAATTCTTTAGTTGCGGCCAGAAGCGTCCGAAATAAAGCGCGGTTGTCTACTTGAGCGTCGTCAGGATACCACCAACCGCCAATTACTTCTTGACCTAATCCAAACTGGTGCTGGCGAACAGTATCTCTGTCCAACCATTGATAATTAAGGTTTGACAAAAGTGGCTTTTCTTGAGGCTCATTTTGACAAACGGGTGCGAGAATTCCCGATCGCCAATATCCCGTTTTCAATCCGGTAATATCTTCTAGCTGTTCCACCCAGGCGGGATACAGTGCACGGCTTTGCAAGCACAAATCCAGCATCGGACTCGGGGGAATTCGTTCGGCTTGCGGGGCAAGCATTCCAGCAGCAGCCCGGGCCGTCGGTTGTTTAGAATCGGCGGTGAGAAGCGCGACAGATGCCCCTCGCAATTTCAGTTCAACTGCTAGCGAAAGACCAATTATTCCGCCGCCAATAATCAGAATATCTTTAGATGAATTCATTAACTTTTATATGGACTTTCTGGCTTTTTTGACCTCTCGGCTTTCTTTAGGGTAAGGTGCGCTAAGCACACCTTACAGTTAAAATTATTATGCAAGTCTTACAGATTATCTGGCAAGGCGATCGTCCTATCTGCCTTCCTTAACAAAAAATCTATGCTTGGGGTTTCCAGACAGTTTCAGAACCTTGACCCCAGAAACCGTCATATTTTGTCACCTTAATATCGCCTAAAACCTTGGTTTGGCAGGACAAACGGCGGTTGGAGGCGGGAGAATGGGGAGGAACGGAAAGTCGGGCTTTTTCGCGCCACTGGGACTCGGAAACTTCGCCCTCGACGGTGACGGCGCAGGTGCCGCAAGTGCCGAGGCCGTGGCAGTTGATGACTTTGGCGTTGCCGTTGTAGAGATCGATGCCGTTTTTGAGCAATACTTCACGGAGATTCGCTCCGCGAGCGCACTCAAATGTTTTGCCTTGCGCTTGTACCTTGACCACAGCAATTTACCCCAGTTAGATTTATGTTAATTTTCCTATATATTATCGCATTAAATTCAAATAAATTCATCTAATATGGTAAGTGATATATTACCAATTTCTCGATCGCAATTTCCCATGACAAATCGGCTCTGGATCTACGATACCACGCTGCGAGACGGTGCTCAGTGTGAGGGACTCTCCTTATCTCTCGAAGACAAACTGCGAATTGCTCGACAGTTAGACAGTTTAGGAATTCCCTTTATTGAAGGCGGCTGGCCGGGGGCGAATCCTAAAGACGTACAATTTTTTTGGCGTCTCAAAGAACAGCCCCTAACTCAAGCAGAAGTGGTAGCTTTTTGTTCGACTAGGCGGCCGGGAACTACAGCAGCTAATGATGAAATGTTGCAGGCTATTTTGTCCGCCGGTACTCGCTGGGTGACGCTGTTTGGCAAGTCGTGGGATTTGCACGTTATTGAAAGTTTGAAGACGACGCTAGAAGAAAATCTGGCGATGATTCGAGATACAATTGAATATTTGCGGAGTCAGGGAAGGCGCGTTATTTACGATGCAGAACACTGGTTTGACGGCTACAAGCACAATCCAGATTATGCTATTAAAACTTTAGAAGCGGCGGCGGATGCCGGTGCAGAATGGCTGGTGCTTTGCGATACTAACGGCGGTACTTTGCCTCACGAAGTCAGTCAGGTTGTTCGCGATGTTTTAGCAGCTTTAGGAACCAATCGCGAAGTACCTGTGCAGTTAGGAATTCACACTCACAACGACTCGGGAGTTGCAGTTGCTAATGCTTTAACTGCGGTCCAGGAAGGGGTGACGATGGTACAGGGAACTATTAACGGTTACGGCGAACGCTGCGGCAATGCCGATTTATGTTCTTTGATTCCAAATTTTCAGCTAAAGTTGGGTCATAATTGCATTGAAGACGAGCAATTAGTTAGATTAACTCAAGTAAGTCGCTCGATTAGTGAAATTGTCAATCTTGCTCCCGACGATCGTGCTCCTTTTGTCGGTCTTTCGGCATTTGCTCACAAAGGCGGAATCCACGTATCGGCTGTTGAGAAAAATCCGTTAACTTACGAACATTTGGAACCGGAAAAAATTGGCAACAGGCGGCGAATTGTGATTTCGGATCAAGCCGGTTTGAGCAATGTTTTGGCGAAGGCGCGCACTTTTGGCATGGATCTCGATCGCAAAAATCCTGCTTGTCGCCAAATTCTAGAAAAATTGAAAGATTTGGAAAGTCAGGGATATCAATTTGAGGGTGCTGAGGCTTCTTTTGAATTGTTAATGCGGGAGGCTTTGGGAAAGCGCAAGCATTTATTTGAAATCAAAGGTTTTCAAGTTCACTGCGATAAAGGTAAGGAGGAGACAGTTAATTCTTTAGCAACCGTGAAAGTGACTGTTAACGGTCAAGATATTCTGGAATGCGCGGAAGGAAACGGGCCTGTTTCGGCACTTGATGCGGCTTTGCGGAAGGCTTTGCGGAATTTTTATCCGGCAATTACTGATTTTAACTTAACAGATTATAAGGTGCGAATTCTGGACGGGTGTGCGGGAACTTCTGCTAAAACTCGCGTGTTGGCGGAGTTTAGTAACGGTCAAGACCGCTGGACGACTGTGGGGGTTTCTGGTAATATTTTGGATGCTTCTTATCAAGCGGTTGTTGAGGGTTTGGAGTATGGTTTGGTGTTGGGAGATAGGGAGGCGATCGTTTTAACTATGTCGAGTTATTAGGTTAACGGCGAAGAGAAGTTGCCTGAAGAAGCTGTCGCGGATTTAAATTGTATATTCAGGGCGGGACACCACAAGACTTTCATTTTTTGGGACAGACAATTTAAATACCGCAACAGCTTATCGATGTTTAAATAGATACTTTTGGGAGCATCTCAATGAAAGCAGCCCAGCGCAAAATTGGAGTTTTGAGGCAGGAAGAAAGAGTCAGAAGGAAAGAGTCAGAAGAAGTTTTTTAACAAATATGAGATGCTCCCTACTTTTTGACCTCATTATTATTACCTTCCCCAACGATCGATCGCATTCCTTCCAGCGTAGCGGGAATGCTGCGCGGGTCCATAAACATCACCTTGCTGCTGTCGCTGGTGCCAATTTTTAGACCCATATCCAGATAGTTTTGAGCTAACAAAAATTGTAAAGCTTCCCGGGCATTGGGGTCATTTTGCAGAGTTTTGGCGATTATTTGCAAGGCCTCAGAAGTAGCTTGAGCTTTCAAAACCTGACTTTGGCGTTCTGCTTGAGCTTTCAGGACGATCGCCTTTTGTTGAGCTTCCGCTTCCAAAATAGTCGCTTTTTGGCGCGCTTCTGCATCCAGAACTTGCGCTTCAGCTTTACCTTTGGCGCTATTAACTGCTGACTCGCGTTCGCCCTCGGATGTCAGAATTGCCGCCCGCTTGCGTCGATCGGCTGCCATCTGCAATTCCATCGATTCCTGTACAGTTTTAGAAGGGATAATATCGCGCAATTCTACCCGCGTTACTTTCACTCCCCAAGGATCGGTAACAATATCTAAATCTCTGAGCAATATTTCATTAATTTGAGAACGAGCAGTAAAGGTTTGTTCGAGATCCAGTTGACCCATTTCGGCGCGAATTTGAGTCAGCACCATATTTACCATTGCGGACTGGAGATTTTCTACTTTGTAACAAGCTTTTTCCAAGTCTACAATGCGCCAGTAAACCACAGCATCAACGGTGATGGAAACGTTGTCGCGGGTAATACAAGCTTGCGGAGGAATATCTAAGACTTTTTCCCGAATTGTTTGCTCGTACACGACGCGATCGAGAAATGGCGTGACAAAATTCAAACCTGGTTCCAGTTTCTTGCCGTTGTATTTACCTAAAGTTTCCACCAATGCTTCATTTCCTTGGTTGATAATCTTGACAGAACCTGCGACGGCTGAGCCGCCTAAAGCTAAAAATACGAGTAAAAAAATTTGTTCCACGGTCGCCTCCTATAAGTGTTGACTCTTAAATGTTAACTGTTGACCACTGACTAATGAATGATGCCCAATCACTAATTATTAACTACTAACTGTCTGTGATTAATTACGCATTTTGTTTAAGAATGCAAGAGATTTTCTGGCACAACTATCAGAGTAGTGCCTTTCCGTCCGACGACAATTACGTTTTGGTTGGGGGGGATGGTGGCGTTCGTGTCTTCGCAGCGAGCTTGCCAAGAATTCCCCTCATAAATGACTCGGCCGGCTTCTCCGGGGGGAATTTCTGTTAAAGTTTTTGCTTCCTGAGAATCTGCGATCGCCCTTGCCTTGCCTTTTGGTATCAACCGCCGAGACAGCAGCACAAAAACTGTCGAAAATACCATCCACAGGAATATTTGTAAATTAACGTAAGGTAGAACTAGAGAGCATCCAGCTACGGCGAAGGCGCTCAGTCCCATCACAAAAGCGACAAAAGCAGTCGGGAGAAATAGCTCTGCCAAACACAGCAAAGACCCAGCTAGCAGCCAAAGGAGCGTCGGAGTCCAGATCATAAAAAGAATAGGTGATACTATTTAGATCTTAGATTGGAAATTTAAGATTTAAGAAATGCCAACAACTGACTCTGCAAGGGTTTGCCACTTGCAAGCCCTCAGAGCGCTTTTTCGCGCCGCGGTACCAGGTTGAGGCTTCCATCGTACTCCAAGTCTGAGTTTAGTAACTTAAATTACAATTTAAGCCGGTGCAGACTGGCAGAAACTACAATTTCTACGGGCCCAAAGGCAGTTAAGAAATTGATAGGGGCTAAAATCAGTTTATTCTCAAGCTCATGAATTTGGGCTTGCGAATCATATATCTTCAGAATGTTTTTACACAAACTATTTCGATATGATCAGCAGTTTCTCCGAACCCATTTATTGCCCGAATCTTAGCTGTGCCGATCCACGCAATACCTTTGGCCGCCAGCACTGTGCAGCGTGCGAAACGGATTTAATTTATCGCTATGTGTGGGTGGTGGGACAAGCAGCCGAGGAAGTGCCTGCGGGTAAGGTAATAGCCGATCGATACTTTGTCATTGCACCTCAAATCTGGCTCGACAGCCGACCAGCTTTGCCTCCCAGCGTCCCTGAACAACTGCCGGATAGCATTATGCCTTACCTGCATTTGTATCCCCAACGGCTGCATACGCCGGAAGTATACGGTTTTTGTTCCCTGCAGGAAGCACCGGAAGCGACAGAGGTGCTCTTGTTGGAAAATGTGCCCATCAATAATTTCGGTCGCCTGTATCCTTCTATTTTAGAATCTTGGTCTGGGACAAGCGCCGCGCGCCAAGTTTACTGGCTGTGGCAAATGCTCCAACTGTGGGCGCCACTATCGGAACAGGGAGTCGCTTCGAGTTTGCTAGTACCGGAAAATTTGCGGGTGGAAGGTTGGCGGGTACGCCTGCTGGAACTGCACCGCGGCAATTTTGTACCAACGCTGCGGGATTTGGGAGATGTGTGGTCAGGTTTGGTAGAATCAGCGCAACCCGAGGTGCAGTCGAAACTCGGAGAGATTTGTCAGTTTATGCGCCGCAGCAGCATGAATTTCGACGCGATCGCCCTGGAACTAAACGATTTACTATTAGAACAAGCCGCTCAATTGCCTCTGCACTTAGAAGTAGTCGGCATGACAGATACCGGGCCGCAGCGCTCCCAAAATGAAGACAGTTGCTATCCGGTTGCTGCTGATTTTCAATCTAGCAAAAGTTCAGGGAATGACAAACTAATTCCTTACTTGACAATGGTTTGCGACGGGGTTGGAGGCCACGAAGGAGGAGAAGTTGCCAGTCAATTAGCCGTGCAGTCCCTGAAAGCTTTAATCCAAAATTTGCTCGCAGAAATTGCTCAACAAGAAGAGTTGATGACGCCAGCAATGGTCATCAAGCAACTCGAAGAAATAGTGAAAGTGGTGAATAATGTGATTTCCGCTCAAAATAACGAGCAGGGAAAAGAGTTGCGCCAGCGGATGGGGACGACTTTGGTGATGGCCCTCCAGTTGCCTCAAAAAGTGAAAATTTCCGAGGATTTGCCCTCGAATAACAGTCACGAACTTTATTTAGTCAATGTTGGAGACAGCCGGGCTTATTGGATTGGCAAAAATTACTGTCACCGGCTGACTGTGGACGACGACGTAGCCTCAAGGGAAGTCCAGCTAGGACACTGTTTGTACTGGGAAACTCAACTGCGAGCCGATGCAGGGGCCCTGACTCAAGCTTTGGGCACGCGGGACGGTGATTTCCTGCGCCCGACGATTCAGCGATTTATTGTCGAAGAGGAAGGCTTACTGCTGCTGTGTTCCGACGGTTTGAGCGACAACGACTGGGTAGAGAAATCTTGGGAGAATTACGGCCCAGAGGTGCTCGAGGGTAAAATGTCTTTGGAAGCCGCTGTTCAGTCTTGGATTCGTCTCGCCAACGAGAAAAACGGTTATGACAACACCTCCGTGGTGGCGACTCACTGTCGGATGTCGCCGGAGAGATTGGTACTGTTTGATCCGGCGGTGGCCTCAGCGCCAGTGTCAGCCTCGGTGTCAGCAGCCTCGGTGTCGCTGCCGCCGTCCCTGCCCCGATCCCTCCAGAAGTCCGGGAGGATTCCAGAATCTCAGCTTTCAGAATCGTCCAAACAGTTGTTGTACCCCGAAACAGCCCCCGCCCCGGAACCCGTTCAAAAACGGCGATCCAAGCTTCCGCTGCCCCTACTGGGGGTGTTGGGGCTGATATTAGCCGGCGGCGGTTTAGGTTTGTGGGTGCAAAGCCTCCAAAGCCGCCAGCCAGATCCCGCACCACTTCCGCCACCGCCGGAAACTCCCGCCCCAAGTCCTTCGGAGATCCCCTCCCCCGGGGCCGAGAGTCCCTCGCCGTCGCCCGAATCGACTCCTGCAGAAATTCCGCCGCCCGATAGCGAGAGTCCCTCGCCGTCGCCCAAATCGAGTCCTTCGGAAATTCCGGCGCCCGAAGAAGGGGGAACTCCTTCGCCATCACGGGAGTAAGGGAGATTGAATTAAGCAGAATTTTTCATAAAAGTAATATGGGATGCGGGAAACGATCGCGTCTTCAGACCCCAGAGAGAAGCGACGCGGGGGACTTGAGTCCCCGTGTTCTTTCTTTCCGACCAACGGCCATTGTGGTAAATCTTCGAGTCTTTTGAGCTTACCTACACAATCGCTCAATCCTGATGATGACCCTGCCGAAACTTCACTCGCTTGTGTGATCTCAAAAAATAGAACCTTTGAGGCAAATATTTAAGAAAAATTGTCACCAACTTCAATAAATACAGCTCGCTTGACAGTTGGTAAACAAGTGAATATTTTGCCTAGCTTGGGTGTCCCTCCCGCGATCGTATGGCTGCTTTTGGCCCCGGTCGTCATAAATTAGAGGTAATTAACCCGGATTTGGTATTAGATAATTTTCTCGCGGGCGTGTGAAAACTATTTGACAATTTATTGATAAGCGCCTTAATTGGGCTAGTCCAACCTTTCCGCTTTTTTAATTATCATTATTAGTTAATTTTTTCTCTACTTAGAAGTGTTGACAAAATCTACTCATTTCTAACTTGTTACCAATGACTTGACATCAGCTATGCTATATAAATCACAGTGGGATCATCTCAAGGAAAGCAGCCAAGCTAAAAATTGGAGTTTTGAGGCAGGAGGCAGAAGGCAGAAGGCAGGAGCCAGAAGAAGTGTTTTTACAAATATGAGATGCTCCCATCACAGTTAATGATTTTGTATCATAGTCTGCTTGCAGAAATAAGAGGGCTAAAAAGTCAGCCATCACTACAAAAAGTAGTTAAAAATGTTTGATAATCTCCAGGCAGCTAACAATTAGCGATTATGAACTAACAACATAAGCTTTTTTTATATTGACTGCGCACAATTTATTAACTATAATTACCAGGCCAAAAATAACAAAAATCTTACGCCTAACAGTTTTTCTCAAATAACCGTTAAACTATTCTAACGTTTGCGCGTACCCAACCTCGCAGGCACAACCTATATCTGTTAAGGATTCGTCCTGATTCACAGGAGCAAGATTTTAAAATATGCATCTGAGCGAACTGACTCACCCAAACCAATTACACGGCCTCTCGATTCATCAACTCGAACAAATTGCCCGACAAATTCGAGAAAAGCATTTAGAAACTGTAGCTGCTAGCGGCGGCCACCTCGGCCCAGGATTGGGTGTAGTCGAACTGACCTTAGCACTCTACCAAACACTCGACCTCGATCGCGACAAAGTTACTTGGGATGTCGGCCACCAAGCTTATCCTCACAAATTGATAACCGGCCGCTACAACCACTTCCACACCCTGCGCCAAAAAGACGGCGTTGCAGGCTATCTCAAGCGCTGCGAGAGCAAATTTGACCACTTCGGCGCAGGTCACGCTTCCACAAGCATTTCCGCAGCATTAGGAATGGCAATGGCGCGCGACCTCAAGGGGGAAAACTTTAAAACTGTAGCAGTCATCGGCGACGGCGCATTGACGGGCGGCATGGCACTCGAAGCGATCAACCACGCGGGCCATATGCCGAAAACCAATTTGTTAGTTGTGCTCAACGACAACGAGATGTCAATCTCCCCCAACGTCGGCGCAATTACCCGCTATTTGAACAAGATGCGATTGTCGCCACCAGTGCAGTTTCTCAAAGATAACTTAGAGGAACAATTCAAACACATTCCCTTTGTAGGCGAAACTTTTACTCCAGAAATGGAACGCCTCAAAGAAGGGATGAAACGCTTAGCAGTCTCGAAAGTAGGAGCAGTAATTGAAGAATTGGGCTTTACTTACATGGGCCCGGTAGATGGACACAATTTGGAAGAGTTAATTACTACTTTCAAACAAGCTCATACCATTCAAGGGCCGGTGTTGGTTCACGTTGTGACGGTGAAAGGCAAAGGATATGCGATCGCCGAAAAAGACCAAGTAGGATATCACGCGCAAAATCCCTTTAACTTAGCTACAGGCAAAGGCATTCCCTCCACTAAACCCAAGCCTCCAGCTTACTCGAAAGTCTTTGCCCACGCCCTGGTCAAGCTAGCAGAAGATAATCCCAAAATTGTCGGCATTACCGCTGCAATGGCAACCGGAACAGGTCTGGATAAACTTCATGAAAAATTGCCTAAACAGTACATTGATGTCGGAATTGCCGAACAGCACGCCGTGACTTTATCCGCTGGTTTAGCCTGCGAAGGGATGCGCCCGGTTGTGGCAATTTACTCGACATTTGTGCAGCGGGGGTATGACCAAATAATTCACGATGTCTGTATCCAAAATTTGCCCGTTTTCTTCTGTTTGGATCGCGCCGGAATAGTCGGCGCTGACGGCCCCACCCACCAAGGAATGTACGACATTTCTTTCTTGCGGTGTCTGCCAAATATGACAATTATGGCACCAAAAGATGAGGCAGAATTGCAGCGGATGGTCGTCACCGGAATCAACCACACCAGCGGCCCGATCGCTATGCGTTACCCGCGCGGCAACGGTTACGGCGTACCTTTGATGGAGGAAGGTTGGGAAGAATTGCCGATCGGCAAAGCCGAAATTCTCCGCAACGGCGACGATGTGCTGATTTTGGGTTACGGTTCAATGGTTTATCCGGCAATGCAAACCGCCCAGATTCTGAGCGAGCACGGTATTGAAGCAACTGTGATCAATGCGCGTTTTGTCAAGCCTTTGGACACCGAATTAATCTTGCCTTTAGCACAGCGAATCGGCAAAGTTGTCACAATGGAAGAAGGATGTTTGATGGGAGGCTTTGGTTCAGCAGTAGCCGAAGCTTTGTTGGACAATAATGTTGTTGTTCCAGTGATGCGGTTGGGTGTACCCGATACATTGGTAGATCATGCAACGCCTGAACAATCATTTGCCAGTTTGGGATTAAATCCGTCGCAAATGTGCGATCGCATCTTAGCAACATTCACCCGCAAACAGTCTCCTGTTAGCGTGTAAATAGCTAGAATTGTAGGGTGCGCTAGGCGCACCTTACCCTTCTAGCTCCCAGCAGCAGGATTGAAGAAATACTTGAGCATAAGGGAGAAAAAACAATGACTAACGTGAAACCAAATCGTACCTTAAATTTTAATCGGCCGCCAGTGGCTGAAAACTCGGCGATTAGTAGTTGATATGTGTGCGGCTGTTTTGACATTGGAAGCGAGTTAAAAGCAAGATGACTTTAAAAAGTTTTGACATAGTAATAGTAGGAGCAGGTCCCGCAGGCGGACACTGCGCGAGAGTTCTAGCTAAATCTGGTAACCAAGTCTTGCTGGCAGAGCAAAACGACAATTTTAATAAAAATGACTTTTCTAGCGCCGCCACGCCTCTATAAACCCTCTATAAATTCGATTTACCTGAATCCGTTATCGGCAGTTTTTGGCACAAACTTACTATTGAAACTAGCAAAGTCAGTCAAACTTGGGAGTCTCCCGAAAGCTTGGGAGTTGTTCTCAACTTTGCTAAATTTAGAGCATTTTTGACCAGCGAAGTTTAGCGATTTGGCGGTGAAGTTTGGCTGGGTTATCGCTACACCGGACATTCACAAAGCAAGGGCGAAACAACAGTCGAATTTAAACAGTTATCCGACTGTAAATTTATCAAAGTTAGCACTAAAGTATTGGTTGATGCTACTGGCTTTGCTAGGGCTATTATCTACAAAAAAAAGAATGATAAGCCAGATTTTTTTTCTGGAACCGGAATCGAATATTTAATTGAAGTAGAACCAGAAATTTACAATAAATACAGCAGCGATTTAATCTTATTTGTGGGTGATAAATGGATGCCTAAAGGTTATTCTTGGATATTTCCAATGGAACAAAATAGGCTGAAAGTTGGTGCTGCCCGAATTTTTTTAGAGCAGAAAACGCTGAGGCATTTGCCACCCCTGAAAAAATATATTGATTTACTGATTGATGAATATCTGAAGTCTAAAAATTATAAAATTCTTGACAAACACGGTTTAATGCTGAAGTACAGTCGTGGTTTGAATGATATTTATTGCAAGGATAATATAATTGCGATCGGCGATAGTGTTTCGACAGTAAATTTTTTGGGTGGCGAGGGAATTAGACACGGGATGGATGGTGCCCAAATCGCCGGAAAATATATTCAAAGGTATTTGGAGGGGAAAATCTCAGATTTTCGGGATTATGATATCAAGTCCGGTAGCACCGGACTTGTATAATGGGGTGTAGTTAATCGCTCATGCGAGCGTACAATTATGGGAAAG
>NZ_JAUBQN010000032.1:0-72141 GCF_036701295.1 Microcoleus harperi Pol14_C6
ATACGGTTGCATTGATGATTTTCCTCTCAATAGTTTTACTTTACTAAGTGTACCTCATAGCTGTGAAAAACGCTATATATTGAGGTTGCTGATAACGATATGGGAATTAGCCAATATCTCACAACGCCACTTTCTGCTGCATTGTTGGTTGGCAGAACCAGCAATTTTGTCAAAAATTATTCTCAGATTTCGGATAATTGTAGGTTCGCAAAAAAGAGAGTTAAAGTGTTTTTAGCAACCTGGTAAAGGTACTAAACTAAATTTCGGATATAACTTCCGCTGTGGCACAGTTAATTAATAGTATTTACAGTGAGTGGGGCGGGTTTTTGAGATTGTTGGTTTGAGTCAGAAATTGTTTTGAACCGCCCCTACAATAACTGCACAAAATTTGTCAACTGAGTTCGGGAATGAGCCTAGAATTGACTTCGCTGCTAATTTTGTACTCGCACTGCTGTTGCAGCGGACACTCGCCGCAGCGGGGGTTTCTTGCGGTGCAAACTGCCGCCCCGAAGTCCAGCAAACCCAAATTCCAGGGCCCGACTTGCTGTTTGGGAGCGACTCGTTCTGCGGCTTCCCAAAGTTCGGGCGATCGCGATTTTACCTTACCGCCGTCAATTCCAAAAAAACGCTGCAAAATCCGAGCAACATTCGTATCGAGCACCGCTTTTGGCTGTCCGAAAGCATTAGCGCAAACCGATCTCGCAATGTACTTGCCAACTCCGGGAAGTTCCAGCAACTGAGCTTCCGTGCGGGGAACATTTCCCTGATAATTTTCTAAGATAACCAGCACCGATTCCCGCAGCTTTTGCGCCCGAAAAAAAAGACCCAAAGGCTGCAACAAACTAGCAACTTCCGCAGCAGGCGCGACCGCTAAATCCGAGAGAGTCGGATATCGATCGACAAATTCTTGATAAATCGGAGCCACTGTAGCGGCAGTAGTCTTTTGCAGCAACAACTCCGCCACCAAAATCGCGTAGGGGTCGCAGGTGCGCCGCCAAGGAAAATCACGGAAATTCTGCCGGGCCCAAGCTTTCAGGCGGCGTTGAAACCACCGGATTTTAGCAGCGTCTAAATGCTTTGACCCAGGCTCAATATCGGAAGAAAAAACAACGGTATTTAAGGCAGGCATTTGATTGGTACTTTTGATAAATTGCAAAGTTTATATCTCTATATTAGCAGATTTAAATAATTTGTAAAAATATCTTTTTATGCTCTCGTTATTCTCTTCCTCTGCGTACTCGGCGTCCTCTGCGGTTTATAAAAAAATCTTATTAACTACCCGCCCGACCCCGGAACCTAGAAACAACTTTGATTTCAAATATTTGAAAAATGTAAAATTTTGTATATTAACGAACAAAAATGCCAGAGGATAGACGATAGTTGATATTCAACAGATTTCTTTCGATAGTTCGCAAAAACAAATTTTAATCAGGTAATAAAATGGTAGTAGCAGCACCTGTTCAATCCGGCAGTCAGTCGATTTTTCAACCTCGCTACGACAACTTTATCGGCGGCCAGTGGGTGCCACCGGTGAAAGGAAAATACTCGGAAAACCTTTCTCCAATTACAGGAAAATCAATTTGTCAAATCCCCCGATCGAGCGCGGAGGATGTAGAATTGGCACTGGATGCCGCCCACGCCGCGAAAGACAAGTGGGGTAAGACTTCCCCAGCCGATAGGGCGCGGGTTTTACACAAAATAGCCGATCGCATCGAAGAAAACCTCGATCGCCTCGCCATCGCCGAAACCTGGGACAACGGTAAACCAATTCGCGAAACCCGCCTCGCAGACATACCGCTGGCGATCGACCATTTCCGCTACTTCGCAAGCTGCATCCGAGCTCAAGAAGGATCGATCGGCGAACTCGACGAAACCACCGTCGCCTACCACTTCCACGAACCCCTAGGCGTCATCGGACAAATCATCCCCTGGAACTTCCCGATATTAATGGCCGCTTGGAAACTCGCCCCAGCCCTCGCCGCCGGCAACTGCGTCGTCCTCAAACCAGCAGGCCCCACCCCCGCCTCAATCTTGGTACTGATGGAAATCATCGCCGACTTAGTACCAGACGGCGCAATCAACGTCATTAACGGGCCGGGCGCCGAAATCGGCAAAACCCTCGCCACCAGTCCCCGGATTGCCAAAGTCGCCTTCACCGGCGAAACCACCACCGGCAGGCTAATCATGCAATACGCCTCCCAAAATGTCATCCCCGTTACCCTAGAATTAGGCGGCAAATCCCCCAACATTTTCTTTGAAGATATCTGCGCCCAAGATGATGAATTCCTCGACAAAGCAGTGGAAGGATTAGTCATGTTTGCCTTCAATCAAGGCGAAGTGTGTACCTGTCCCTCCCGCGCCTTAATTCAGGAGTCAATCTACGATCTATTCATGGAAAGGGCGATCGATCGCATCCGCCAAATCAAACAAGACAACCCCTTAGATCCGACAACCGCCCTCGGCGCGCAAGTCTCCGTCAACCAGATGGAAAAAATCGCCGAATACGTCAAAATCGGTCACGCCGAAGGCGCAGAATGCCTGATTGGCGGCGAAAGAAACATCTTATCCGGCGACTTGCAAGACGGGTATTATTTCCAGCCGACAGTCTTCAAAGGAAACAACAAAATGCGTATTTTCCAAGAAGAAATCTTCGGCCCAGTATTAGCAGTCACCACCTTCAAAGACGAAGCCGAAGCATTAGAAATTGCCAACGATACTCTCTACGGTTTAGGTGCCGGAGTTTGGACTCGCGACATAAACACCGCCTACCGCATGGGCCGCGCCGTTCAAGCAGGCCGCGTGTGGACAAACTGCTATCATTTGTATCCCGCGCACGCAGCATTCGGCGGCTACAAATCATCTGGTATCGGTCGCGAAAATCACAAAATGATGTTAGATCACTACCAGCAAACTAAGAATTTGTTAGTCAGTTACAGCCCGAAAGCTTTAGGTTTTTTCTAAAGTTTTCACTCATTGGTTTGTAATGATGACTAAAGTCCTTCAACTATTAAATTTTGTCAGGAACAGGCATCTTGCCTGTTCCACAAAGAGTGCATTTTCTGCTTGTGGTGTGTCCCGCCCGCCCAAAAATACAATTTAGATGGCCGACAGCTTCATACAACCTCATAATAATAACTAGAGATTGTTCTAAACAGACTGCAATGGAAACTGCAAAAGTCACCGCAACAGAAGCGGCTTTAAAATTAATCAACTATCTCAAAACTCAACACGGAGAATTGATATAATAACTAGAGATTGTTCTAAACAGACTGCAATGGAAACTGCAAAAGTCACCGCAACAGAAGCGGCTTTAAAATTAATCAACTATCTCAAAACTCAACACGGAGAATTGATGTTTCACCAATCCGGTGGCTGCTGCGACGGTAGTTCCCCCATGTGCTTTCCCGATGGCGAATTGATAATCGGTGATGGTGACGTATTGCTGGGCGAAATAGGCGGTTGTCCCTTTTATATTGCAGCCCAGCAATACGAATATTGGCAGCACACGCAGTTAATTATAGACGTGGCATCGGGGCCAGGAGGCAGCGATTTTTCCCTGGAAGGGCCGGATGGAGAACGTTTTATTACTCGTTCCCGCTTGTTTGTCAATGCTGATTAATTAATTCTTGAAAACGCGAGATATGTTAGATTGCCTACTTTTTAAAGAAGTTGGCAATCGTTTTTTTGAGGCGGGCTTACTTATATACGCCTTTCCTCAATAAATGCAGTGCCGTCAAAAATGCCATCTTTAAAAATTTGAGTGCTACGAACTCGGTGATTGTCTGACACTAAAGTGATTGTTTCTACAAAAGTAATCAGTGCGTTACCCTCAGTTTTTGTTGACCGAAAGCACATAATGTCCTGACCCGCATCCCACGCGACCCCCGAAAAATCAGGATAACTGTTAGAAAATAATTTCAGAATCCGATTTTCATATTCACCTTGAAAATTTAGCTGAAGGCGAGAACCATCTGAGTATTCATAGTTGTTAACGTGTCGGTGGTGACTCCCCTCAATCGCGATGCTTATAGTACACAAAAAGCTGCGAAAAAAATGTCCGCGAGTATCAGTCTTAATAAATTCGCCTTTCCAAGTACCAATCTGACGTATGAAAATTTCCGGTACTTTCTCTAAATCAGGAGAGTTTAGAGGGTTGACGGTATCTTCATGAATTCCCAAATCGTTATTCATTAATTAGCCTCCGGTTTATATAAAAAAATTGTCCAAACTTAAAAGGGTTCTTTTGTGGGTGGGGGCAGTTTTTTTTAACCTGTCTGCACCCTTTAAAGTTATTGGCGAACCCGCCCATACAGGATGATTGAAATTGGGCTAACGACGGCCTATTTTCAGACTCATTTCGCGGCTAGTGCGTTGATATTCGTGGACAATAGGTAATCTTTCAGCTTGAAAATTTTCTAGCGCTTCGGCAATGTTAGCACTATCTCTGAGATGTTGTGCTAAACACAGACCATCTTCCCAACCGGAAGTCATACCTCTAGCGCGTGTGGAACTTTTGGCGTGGGCCGCATCTCCAATTAAGATAACACGACCATCATAGATTTTTGGTAGGGGGTCAATGTCATAGGAAAAACGACAGACAATATTTTCCACAGGGGTTGATTCAATTACTTTTCGCGCATCCTCTGGGAGTTTGGCTAGTTCTTGGGGAGGAATGGTAATATTATTAGGTTGGAGTTTCCCAATTTCGGAGTCAGTGCGCTCTTTTTCAATAAAGAAACCCCAATGAGTGCGACCTCCACCAATGTGAAAGAAGTTGGCATAAATTCCCCGGCCGCGTACATAAACAAAAAAGTTTCCTTCGGGACAGAAGCTGCGATCTTCGACAATTCCTCGCCAGACGATATCGCCTAAATAGAATAGTTCAACACCTGGAACTATATACTGACGAACTTTTGAGACGATTCCATCGGCACCAATTAAAAGATCGCCTTCCCATTTACGGCCATCTTTGAAGTGGGCGATCGCACTGCGATCGGTTTGGGCGATCGATGCTAATTCCGCATTAAAATGAATAGAGTCAGGGGGTAACTTGTCGAAGAGTGCTTCTAGAATAGCTTTGCGGTGTACCAGCATTCCTGGGAGTTCATTTTCTTCGTAGGTGACGGGTTCGGAATTGATGACACCGCCGCGGAGGTTGCGAAACTCGAATAGTTTAACCGGATCGCCTGAGTTGATAATTTTTTCGGTTATTTCAGGGTTGCCTTGATGAAGTGCTTGCATACCTGCTTGTACGATCAGGATACCACAGCCATCGGTGCGCGGGTGGGGTGCTTTTTCAAACAAGTCAACTTGAAACCCTTGTTGAATCAGCAGAATTGCTAGATAAGCTCCTGATGTTCCGGCGCCGATAATACCTATCCTACTTTGGGACGAAACCATTTGTGCTTCTCCTGATTTAAGATTGCCGATCGGTTATCAACCACTATTGTAATTAAGGAAAATCTAATTTGCACGATCGCCCAATTGCGGATTTAGTTTATGTTGATAGCGACAGGTTTCAAGCTGCCGCTAAAATCAGTATCTAAGCTGATGCAGGGTTAATTTTTAATTGATGACTTCAAAATTCACTCAAAACTTAAGACTACTTTAAGCTTGAGTATTTTTAATGAGAGCCACTTCAATTTTGTCACCTGGCTTTTGAGTCACTTGTGCGCGCAAACCCGGTCCAAAAAAAGTTGCTATTTTGTCTTGCTTTTCTTCCCATAAGTCTATCGGCATTAGCGGCGAATAAAACTCTAGAATTAACCCATAAGCACCATCAACATTAACTTCCCGCAACCCTTGCAGGAGGGGCCGTTCCTCGTCTGTTGGGGCCAGGCCCAGGCGCTCCAAAGCATCATCTAAGTGCGCTTGTTGGCCGTAGCGAAATCGGGTGACATCTTTGCGGACTTGGTTTTGAGTATCTGTGGCCTGACTTTCTCGCAGGAGGAGAACTTCAGCAGAGGTAGGTTCGGTGAAATCCACTGGTTCGAGTTCGGCCGCTTTCAGAGCCAAACCTCCCAGCAATAGCGGAATTCCATAAAAAAAACCGGCTAGGTTCAGGGTAGGTCTGTCTGTGAAGTAGGCTCCGAAACCGACTGCTGCTATAATACCGCCAACAACTAAGGCTAGGTTTGCTAAAGAAATTTTGCGTAACATATTAGTCAGGTAAGTAGTCGGACAGAAATAATATACTTTAATTATTATCTGTCAAAAAGTCTTGAATAAATTTAGTTTTTTTGCCAAAAGACCTGCAAAAACTGCTAGCATCTATGAGCGCGGGAGCGGTGTGCATCCACAGTCTTGTCTCTAGGTTCAGAAGCTTATCCTGCCGGACTCGCCCGGGCACGCCATCGGTAAATATCCGTGTTAATTGCGCGGCGTTGGTTCCAGAAGGCAATCGAGATCGGCAGTATCATCAAAGTATACAGAGTGGCGATCGCGATCGACACTCTTGCCCTTTCAACCATTTTTCGGACATGATTAAAGACGAAGACAAACAAACTGCTGGAGCAAACAAGGCGGTTTTGGAGCAGATTAACTCGCTCAAACGCGAAGATGAAAGGCTTTATAATATCTTAGCGATCGATGTCTGGGCCCTAGCCAAGACGATGGATGAATATCAACCGGGATTTTGGGCTGCTTTTATGAAAAACCGGGAGAAGGCCCTGAAGCGATTTTTAGCTGGAATGATGAAAAATAAACCCGCAGATACCAAACGTCCGCCTTTTTTGCGCTAAAATTTGGCTGAAGTTTGGGGGAAGTTTTGATGTACAATCAAACTATAACACAGACCCAAAAACCCTGAGCAGGTTCATCACTTCCCATATAAAAACAGTGAAGGATTTGCCCATAAAGGTATGTCGGTGAATTAAGAATCTCCGTCTGTTCGCAGGGGAGAATCTCAAATATTTTTGTTAATAGTAGCAAAGGCAAAAAACCATGGATGCACAAACAATCAAAGAGCGCGTAGCAGAGATAGAGAGCAAGCGAGAATCCCTCGTTAGGCTGTTAGATCGATCGGACTTGGGAGCCCTGAGAATAGATGTGAGTCAGGCGATTGAAGAAATTGACGATCTCTTAGAAGAATTCAAGCGTACTTTTAACAGTTAACCAGTCAGAAGTCAGTTGTCAGTGGTCATTAGTTGTCGCGGATTTAATTTGCATAGTTATGTTAGTAAAAATCTCGTGGGGTGGGGATCTTGCCCGTCCAAAAAGTTAAAATTAAATGCCGTACAGCTTAATAGCTAACAAGAACCGGCCACTGCTAACTGCAAATTTGACAACTGACAACTGACAACTGACTAATTCATCACCATATCCATCAAAATTTGCTGAGAGCTCACTTCTGGGCAATTAGCAGGCGGCCGCCGCTGAGAGTAGTGTCCTCCCGGCTGCAAATCCCAAGCTTGGCGGTTGTCAGCCAGCATTACACCCAAAATTTCTTGCAATTCCTTAGCAATTGTCGGATCTTCCACCTGAACGATCGCCTCAACCCGTCTGGTGAGATTGCGCTGCATCCAGTCGGCAGAACCAATATACACCTCTTCGTCGCCACCGTTGTAAAAATAAAACATCCGAGAATGCTCTAAAAAGCGACCGATAATACTGATAACTCGGATATTTTCGCTAACACCTTCAACGCCGGGACGCAAACAGCAAATCCCCCGAATAATCAAATCAATTTTAACTCCCGCTTGCGAAGCTTCGTACAAAGCAACAATGATTTGAGGGTCAACTAAAGCGTTCATTTTAGCGACAATGCGGCCACAGCTACCGCTGCCGCCTTCGGCCTGCAAGCGGCAAAATTCTGCCTCGCGGCGGATTAAAGCTAAAAATCGATCGCGCATATTGACAGGTGCCACCAATAATTTGCGATAAGATACCTGCCGGGAATAACCAGTCAAATAATTAAACAAATCCGCCAAATCCGATCCCAAATCCTCGCGACAACTCAACAAACCCACATCCGTATACAGTCCGGCTGTTTTGGGATTGTAATTGCCGGTGCCGATGTGGACGTAGCGGCGGATGTACCCGTCCTCGCGACGCACTACCATCACAATTTTGGTGTGGGTTTTGAGTCCCACCAAACCATAAACTACGTGGACTCCAGCTTGTTCTAACTTGCGAGCCCAATTAATATTATTTTCTTCGTCAAACCTAGCTTTGAGCTCTACTAAAACGGCTACCTGCTTGCCGTTTTCCGCTGCTTGAATTAAGGCGCTGACGATCGGCGAATCTCCAGAAGTGCGGTATAAAGTCATCTTAATCGCTAACACGGAGCGATCGTGCGCCGCCTCAGTAATAAACCGTTGTACCGTCGCCGCAAACGAGTGATAGGGATGGTGCAGCATCAAATCCCCCTGGCGGATGGTCGTGAAAATATCCTCACCATCCTCAGCATTCAACATCGATTTCTCTAAAATCCTTGCCGATTCCGAGTTCCGCAAGCGCGGCGGCACAACCGGAGTCCAAGGCGGGTCTTTCAGTTCCGGCACCGGCAACCCCACAAAAGACATCAAATCCTTGAGGCCTAGCAGCCCCTCTACGACGTAAACATCTTGCTCACCGAGATCCAGCTCCTCCATCAGCATATCTCGCAGCGCAGGTGGCATAATCGCTTGAATTTCCATCCGCACCGCAGAACCTCCAAACCGGCGCTTGCGGAGCTCCTGTTCTATTGCCAGCAGCAAATCCTCTGCCTCATCTTCCTCCACCGTCAAATCGGAATTGCGAGTAATGCGGAACGGGTGATATTCCTCAACGTCCATCCCCGGAAACAAAGCTTCTAAATTGTGGGCAATCACCTGTTCTAGGGGCACGCCAGTCCAAACAGGAGATTTGCCCCTCTGCTGCCACTGCAAATCCCCCGGCAGCGGCAAAAACCTTGGCAAAACCTGCGGTACTTTGACGCGGGCAAACAATTCTTCCCGCGTGTCGGGGTCTCTGACTACTACTGCTAAATTGAGGCTGAGATTGGAAAGGTAGGGGAATGGGTGGCTGGGGTCAACTGCTAGGGGAGTGAGTACGGGAAATACTTGTTCTTTGAAGTAGCGGTGCAAGTAATTGCGCTGTTCTTGATTGAGGTCAATGTAGTCGAGAATGTAGATTTCGCTTGCTGCTAGTTTCGGCCGCAGGGTTTGCTCAAAATACGAGTGCTGCTGAGTAACCATCGGCAAAAGCCGCTTGTTAATGGCATCTAGCTGTTGTTGAGGCGTGCTGCCGTCGGAGGTCAATTTGCTGACTTTTGCGTGTACTTGTTGTTTGAGAGCGCCCACGCGCACCATAAAATATTCGTCTAGGTTGGAGCTAAAAATAGCGAGAAATTTAAGTCTTTCTAGGAGGGGCGTGCGGGGGTCGAGGGCTTCGTGGAGCACCCGGTTGTTGAATTCTAGCCAGCTTTGTTCTCGGTTGAAGTAATATTGAGGATCGCTGAGGTTGATTTCAGTGTAGGTTTTGGCAGGGGTCTTTTTTGGCTTGGGCATGGTTTGAGGGACTCTTTGGGAGGCTCGGTGATGGCATCTCTAGAAATAGTATTGTAGGTTAAAGGATTTGTTCGCATCTGCTTTTGGTCTATCGCTCAAACATTGAATTTAGGCAAAACTTTCAACTATTTTTCGAGGATTACCACGAAATCCTCAATCATCACATCAAAAGTTCGAGCTAACTTGTGGACTGCTGCAAAGTCAACCATTGCCATACCCTGAGAACGGGCATAATTGCTAATCGTACTGTAGCCCACGCCCGATCGCTCCGCAACTTCCTTGAGCGTCCATCCCTTCTCGGCAGCCAACTCTCGAACCCGCAATCTGACTAAGCCTTTGCTCATATTCACTATTTACAAAATTTTGGATTTAGTATAATATATCAAAAAGCGATCGCCCCCGGTCTGCAAACTAAAGACGATCGCCAGTTAAAATTAATTCCGACAGATAATTTATGTCGATCGCACTTAGCAGAGATAGATTTACCTACTACCACCAGATGCAACTACAATGATATCAGAAAATCAGCTAAGATCGTCAGCGATCGGCGCATCAAAAATTATTCACAAATCGTCGATCGTCAATCCGCGATCGAGATTTGTCTCCGAAGAAACAGTGGCACTCCTGTTCAACATATCACCCGAACAGATCTACCGGATCGAATGCTGCCACAACGTAGTTTACGTTCATGCCAAAGGCCTCAGTCGATTTGTCAGCTACGCCGATTTTCCGCCAATTCTAGAAGTAAAACCGCCCTCTGCTCCCGATTTTGTCGCATGGTACAAACGCTGGAAACGGACACAAGCACCAGAATTTTGGACTAAATTCTATACGTATAATTTCAAAACTACTGTTTCAGTTGACAGCTTGCTTGAGTGGGGCCAATTAGTAGCTACAGTTAAATCGGTAATTTCTGCCTCAGCACTGCAACAGCTACGAGATGTTTACGCTCAAGAAAAAACATTGATGGAGAATTTTTAAAGCAGTCGGGGCGAGTAAACCCGCGATTGTTGGCCACCAGCAAGATAAATGTAAGGTGCGCAATGCGCACCCTACAAAATAGAGATTCTACTCAATCAAAACTCTTCTTTACCTTCCAATCCCCACATATTGGAAACCAGCCGCTTCTAAAGCCTTTTTGTCTAAGAAATTGCGGCCATCTATCATCACCGGATGATTCATCAACTTCGCCATTTTCTCGTAATCTAAGTTACGAAACTGTTCCCAGTCAGTCACCAACACCAAAGCATCGCAACCGTCGGCCAGTCTTTCCGGATCGGTTTCTACCAAAACTCCCGACAAACCGTGACGCATCCCAGTTTGAGAAACAATCGGATCGTAAGCTTTAACTTTCGCTCCCAACCGATTCAAATTGTCGATTAAATTTAGCGCTGGAGCATCTCGCAAATCGTCAGTATCCGGCTTGAAAGTTAAACCCAAAAGTCCGACTGTTTTACCTTTGAGAATCTTCAAAACTTGTTGCAACTTTTCAATAGCAATCAACCGCTGGCGTTCGTTAACTTCCACCGCCGCTTTCAGCAAATGCGCCTCGTAGCCGTAATCGTCAGCAGTGTGAACTAAAGCCGAGACATCTTTGGGGAAACAAGAACCGCCCCAACCAATGCCAGCTTGCAGAAACTTGTTGCCAATCCGTGAATCTAAACCGATACCTCGGGCAACTTGACTAACATCTGCACCAACCCGATCGCAAATATTAGCAACTTCATTAATAAAGCTAATCTTCGTAGCCAAAAAAGCATTAGCTGCGTACTTAATCATCTCCGCTGAACTGATATCAGTCATCACCACAGGAACCTCTGGCAGAGACGGATTTTCTGCAAACTTGCGATCGACAATCGGCCGATATAACTGTAGCATCATATCCATAGCCCGCCGAGAGTTGCTGCCGAGAACAATGCGATCGGGATTAAAAGTATCGAAAACAGCACAGCCCTCCCGCAAAAACTCCGGGTTGCTAACCACATCAAATACCACACCTTTTTTTGCGGCTACTTCCTCACCCGTAGCCACATCATTGGTTTGAGCTTTTTGACGTTCCGCCAAACCGTCGAGGACAATCCTCCGCACCCAGTCCCCAGAACCGATGGGCACCGTAGATTTATTGACAATGACTTTGTAATCGCCGTCGAGGTGAGCTCCAATTCCACGAGCAACCGCTTCCACGTAGCGAGTATCGCTTTCCCCAGTAGGCAAAGGAGGCGTCCCCACGGCAATAAACAAAATGTCTCCGTGAGCCACTCCTGCTGCTAAATCCGAAGTAAATTCTAGATTGCCCGACGCCGATGCAGAGGACATTAATTCAGACAGTCCGGGCTCAAAAATAGGCGACTGTCCAGACTTCATTAATTTAACTTTTTCTTCGTTATTGTCTACGCAAATCACGTGGTGGCCGATGTGGGCCAAACAAGTGCCGGTGACTAAGCCAACATATCCTGTACCGATGACGCAAACATGCATACAAATGTCCTCAAAGTTAGTAAAAAAATTAGATTGCAATCGAGAATTGGGAATTGGGAATTGGGAATAAGGAAGATTTGTTATTTGCCCCACTCTCCCAGTCTCCCCTTCTCTCAGTCTCTAGTTTTGGTTTCCCTCGATGCGATCGCGAAAATCCTTTATAGTCAACTCTAAACCTTTATCCAGCGGCACAGTTGGCTCCCACCCCAACCAAGTCTTAGCACGAGTAATATCCGGTTGTCGCTGTTTGGGGTCGTCTTCCGGCAGCGGTTTAAAGATAATTTCAGCACCAGGATTAATTGTGTTTTGAATTTTTTGTGCCAGTTCCAAAATCGTGTATTCGCCGGGATTCCCCAAATTCATCGGCCCGATTTTGTCGCTATTCATCAAACGAATAAATCCTTCCACCAAATCAGAAACGTAGCAAAAACTACGTGTTTGGGAACCGTCGCCGTATACAGTCAGCGGTTGATTCCGCAAAGCTTGAGCAATAAAGTTGCTCACTACTCTGCCGTCATTTTCCAACATCCGAGGGCCGTAAGTATTGAAGATTCGCACAACTCGAATGTCTACCCCATTTTGACGGTGGTAATCAAAAGATAAGGTTTCAGCTACTCGCTTCCCTTCGTCATAGCAACTGCGAATTCCGATACAATTAACGTTGCCGCGATAATCTTCTGTTTGCGGATGGACATCAGGATCTCCGTACACTTCGGAAGTGGAAGCGAGAAAGAATCTTGCTTTTACCCGTTTTGCCAATCCCAACATATTCATCGTGCCGATGACATTTGTTTTAATGGTCTTGACAGGGTTGTACTGATAGTGTATGGGGGAAGCAGGACAGGCCAGATGGTAAATCTGATCTACCTCTAACCGAATCGGTTCCGTGATGTCGTGGCGGATCAACTCAAAATACGGGTTGTCCAGCCATTTAAGGATATTGCGTTTAGTCCCGGTGTAAAAATTATCCAGGCAGACTACCTCATGTCCTTGGGCCATTAAGCGATCGATTAGGTGGGAACCGAGGAAACCCGCACCGCCTGTGACTAAAATTCTCATTGTGGAAACTGCCGTTCTGTTTAGGGGTAGGACTGGGGTACAAAAATTCAGTTGAGTGAATGAAACTTTCTAATAGAATAACAAAATTGCGATCGACAATGTAAAGGCTTATGCGTCACTTTTATAAAATCTTTAATTAACTTAGCATTTTCAAATACTTTGAACAAAGTGCTATAATTCGCCAATGTCGGTAGCAATTTTTATTTAAGCTTTAATATTTCCGAAAAAACACTCTTGACATTACTTATATTATTTGTTAGCGGTTATTGGTTATTTGATGACTTCGGTCTGAGGTTGGGCGATGCGCTAGGGGATAGCTGCGCTTCACGGGCTTATTTGAAAAAACCAGGGTCGATTTATCTGAAAAGCAATATGAGAGAAATTATGTCGATCTCGGCAATAGAATGTCCGCCACTTTCAATCCTGCGTTGCACCCGTTCAATTGCGATTTCTGGAGATTGCAGCCACAAGTAAATTAGGTTGATTGTGTAGCCTTTAGTTTTACCGTTTCTCAAGAATCGACCAAAGTTACGATCGGCTAAAGTTGTCTCGAAGGCGAAATCTGTGTCAGAGTCTGATAAAGTTCGCAGTCTTTGTATCATTAAGCGTCCTGCGAGGATGGCGACTGACTCTGGATTGAATTGGGACATTCCGGCGGCGATCACATCTGCATTTACATATTCAAAACCTTCTAAAAAATAGGGTAATAATCTCAGGGAACTGTAGTTTGACCTGAACCGTTAGGGCCGCCAATAATGTAAATATTTGGCATAATAGTAAGAACAATTTTATTGCTGAGGTTGTTGCTTGAGTCCGTAAAGGCGATCGCGCTTCCTGATTTTAGTCGCTTCACGCTACCAATCTGTTGAATAGTGGCAAAATTTTAGTTACCGTTGTTATCGTTGATGTCTAGATTTTGTATTGAGAGTTCTGAAGGTAGCGGTACAGTTATTTGTAGGAAAACATCAATTGTTATTTGATTGTTCTCAAACGTTATATTGCTTACATTAACTTTACTATTTTCAGATAAACCGTTTTGAATAGGTAATTTAGCAGGTGGCTTAGTTTTATATCCAGCATCCTCAAGCCATTCAGCAATATTTCTCCAGTTTTCTATTTTTTCAATGCCTTTAGCCACAAAGGCTTTAACGTATTTATAAATAGTGGCACACAGGTCAGTTTCAACACCCTTGGGATTCTTTTGCAGCTTTTCGGCGATTTCAGCGGGACTGTAGCCACAAAGCAACCCCCGCAGATGCAGCTTTTCTACGGGGGTGAGAGGTTTTCCCTTAACGGCGGCCAAGTCCGAGTACAGAGTTTTTAAGTCCCAGCGGCTTTCGGCTTCGACGAAGCGATCGTTTGTGGATGCCATAGATGGGTGTCTCTAAATTTCCTGATGGAATTCTAACATAACTCCTGATGAGTATCAGCTTATTGCCAGACTCAGCTAGCGTATGATAAGTGAATGCCGAAGCGCAAGTAATGCAATTTACAAGTCGAAACTTTTGTGGGAGGGTTTTTGAGCCGTCACTGACTATAGTTAGCTACCCGACAGGGGAGTAAGGCTGAACTTTGGTAAATTTCTCGCTTTGACTCTAGTTTCGGCCACTGCCAGTAATTTTTTTAATTTATGTTCTGGGATTTTGCATAATTTTCTGGATTTGCCCCTGATATATAAATGGGAGGCAGCAATGCGCCTTCTGCGGACTGAGCTCTTTGTGAGTGCGATCGGCTAAAGCTTTGCTATGCAAAATTTTTGTTGGTGTAATCAATAGCTAATTTTTGCATAAAAGTTAGGGCGATCGTTGGATAAACAAATAGAAGTAAGTAGATATTAATTTTAACAGAATAAACTGATTATTTGTAGGTATCGGAGGTAAAAAATGTCGGATTCGCAACCCAAACAACCGAGTAGTTCTACCGACTGGGGGAACTATATCGCACTAGGAAATATTTATAAGGATCGCAGCAAGTATACTCAAGCTAAGGAACAGTATGAAAAAGCTTTAGAAGTTGCACAACGAATTAATAGCCGCAAAGGAGAAGCTGAGTCCCTGTTAGGTATAGGTGCTATTTACCAATACTTGAGCCAATTCGGGCAAGCGATAGAGTACATTGAACGATCGCTATTTATTCATCGAGAGATAGGCGATCGGGCTGGGGAAGCTGCTGATCTAGGCGCTTTAGGTAATTGCTATTCTTCTTTTGGACAGTATCAGAAGGCTATTGAGTTCTACGAGCAGACGCTGGCGATCGCGCGGGAGACAAGCAATCGCACGCAAGAAGCTGCTGCGCTAGTTGGCTTGGGCAATAGCTACTGGTATCTCGGACAATACCAGAAAGCGATTGAGTTCTGCGAACAAGGCTTGACAATTGCACGAGAACTTGGCGATCGTCAAAGGGAAGTCGCTGCTCTAGGCAATCTAAATGCTAACTACAACTCCCTCGGGCAGTACCACAAGGCTATTGAGTACAGTGAGGAATGCTTGGCGATCGCGCGAGAGATTGGCGATCGCTCCAGGGAAGCAAATGCTCTGGGTAATTTGGGCCAGAGCTACCACAATTTAGGGCAATACCAGAAAGCAATTGAGTTCTATGAGCAATGGTTGGCGATCGCACGAGAGATTGGCGATCGCAGTAGTGAAGGTGGTGCTCTGGGCCTTTTGGGGGCGACCTATTCTGCTTTAGGTCAGTATTTACGGGCAATGGAGTGCAACGAGCAGCGGTTGGCGATCAGTCGGGCAATTAATGACCGATGGGGAGAGGCTAGTGCTTTATGCGGCTTGGGTAATTGCTATTCCAATTTAAGTCAGTACCAGCAGGCCATTGAGTGCTATGAGCAAGATTTGACAATTGCAAGGGAAATAGGCAGTCGCAAGGAAGAAGCTAGTGCCTTGGCTGGTTTGGGTAATGGCTGCCATTATTTAGGACAGTACCAGAAAGCGATCGAGTTCTATGAGCAACAATTGGTGATCGCGCGAGAGATTGGCGATCGCCGAGGTCAAGGAGATGCTCTGGGGAGTATGGGCGGTAGCTACAGTTCGCTAGGCAAGTACCAGAAGGCGATTGAGTTTAGGGAGCAACAGTTGGTCATCGCACGAGAGATTAACGATCTGTCTGGGGAAAGGTCAGCTCTGGGCGGTCTAGGCAATAGCTATCATTCACTAGGGCAGTACCAGAAAGCGATCGAGTTGCATGAGCAATGTTTAGCGATCGCAAGGCAAATGGGTACTCGCTCTAATGAAGCCTATTCTTTAGGCAGCATGGGCCAGAGTTACAGTTCTCTAAAGCAGTACCCTAAAGCGATTGCCTTACACGAACAAAAGTTAGCCATTTTGCAAGAGTTAGGAGATCGCTCTGGAGGAGCCCATGCTATATTGTGCCTAGCGAACTGCAATTTCAACATCCAAAACTATCAACAATCTCTTGAACTAAATCAGCAAAGTTTAACTATCGCTGAAGCTATTGGAGACAGAGATACGGCGGCTCAAGCTTATTTCTTTTCAGGAATGGCTCTAGCCAAGCTAAAGCGACGACGAGAAGCAATTGACGCTTTCAATCGAGCTTACCAGCTATTTCTGGCAACAGGTCAACAGCATTGGATCTCCTATGTGCAAACACAGCTAAAAGAGCTAGGTGAAAGTCTGCTTTCTGACCAAGAATTCCCGGAAGCAATTGAATTGTATAAATTACAGTTGCAATCTTTACAAGAACTAAACGACCAATCGGGTATAGGTTGGGCGCTGCAAAACTTAGGTAAAAGTTATTACAATCAAGGTGAGTACCAGAAAGCCATTGAGCCTCACACCCAAATGTTAGGAATTGCCCGTCAGCTAGCAGATACAGCAATGGAAAGTGTAGCTTTAGCTTGGCTGGGGTGTGATTACCGCGAGGTCAATCAATGGGAATTAGCCTTGAATTATTTCCAAACACGAATAGCCTTAGCTCAAACCATTAATGACCGCAGTGCTCAACGAGAAACTTTAGGCTGGCTTGGTAGTATTTCCAAAAAGCTCAGACAGAATGCTCAATCTGTGACTTATTATACCGAGCAACTGTCAATTATTAGAGAGTTAGGCGATCGAGTTGGAGAACAAAGCGCTTTATACGATCTTGGTAGCTTCCATTATGACCTCAGCCACAATCGACAAGCTGTTGAGTATTTTTTGCCTGCTTTGGCTTTAGCAGAACAGCTAGAACAGAAACAAAATGCTGCCAATGCTAACTATATGCTGGCTCAAACCCTTCTGAAATTGGGTCAAATACCAGATGTAATTTTCCACTATCGCTCAGCTAAGAACCTTTATGATGAGCTTAGCGAGACTGATTGGTCGCAACGCTGTCAAGATCGGTTACAGGCATTAGATGCTTTGTAAAGTAACTGGCTATTTGAATAGCCCTTAATATCGGGTAATGTGCGATCGCCCTTAATCTCAGCAAGTGCGATCGCTGCTCTTAATCTCACTCAAAGAAACCCGGTTTTTTACCGAATTTACGGTGTGTAACGAAGTATTTCGTAAAAAAAACCAGTTTCTGGGCCCCCACAGGGACGGGCAAGATGCCCATCCCACAATCAAACAGACTCTTTGTGGAACAGGCATCTTGCCTGTTCTAGGTAATCGCAAACAACTACAAAAAAACAGAACTCTTTGTGGAACAGGCATCTTGCCTGTTCCTGACAAAAAGCCACACAGATTACGAATCTCGATCGAGCTTCAGCACAGCCATAAAAGCCTCCTGCGGCACATCCACAGTACCCACAGACTTCATCCGCTTCTTACCCTTCGCCTGCTTTTGCAGCAACTTCTTCTTCCGCGAAATATCGCCACCGTAACACTTCGCCAACACATCTTTCCGCAAAGCCGGAATGTGTTCGGAAGCAATCACCTTCGCACCAATTGTTGCTTGAATCGGAACTTTAAATTGATGGCGAGGAATCAACTCCTTGAGTTTTTCCGTCAATCCGCGGCCCACATTATAAGCCTTATCGCGGTGTACGATCATCGCCAAAGCATCAACCGGATCGCCATTAATTAAAATGTCCATTTTCACCAACGGATTTTCGCGATAACCGATGAGGTGATACTCCATGCTCGCATAACCGCGCGATCGCGATTTCATCTGGTCGAAAAAGTCAGTCACCACTTCCGCCAAAGGCAACTCGTAAACCAGCGTAGTTCTGCCTTGACTCAGATACTTCATATCCATAAAAATGCCCCGCCGACTTTGAGACAGTTCCATCAGCGCGCCCACATAAGTTTCCGGCGACAGCATTTCTACCCGCACATAAGGTTCCTCAATTTTCTCGCGATACTGAGGATCGGGCAAGTGGCTGGGATTGTCGATTGTTAATACTTCTCCTTTAATTGTTGTGATTTGATAAACCACAGAAGGAGCAGTAACAATCAAATCTAAATTGTATTCTCTCTCCAGTCTTTCTTGCACAATTTCCATGTGCAGCAAACCCAAGAAACCGCAGCGGAAACCAAATCCCATCGCACTCGAAGTTTCCGGTTCGTAAGAAAGCGCCGCATCGTTGAGTTCGAGTTTTTCTAAAGCTTCCCGCAAATCGGGAAATTGGTCAGCATCGATCGGGAACAAGCCGCAAAAAACCATCGGTTTTGCTTCTGTATAACCCGGCCAAGGCTCCGGTGCCGGCTTTTTGACCAAAGTAATCGTATCGCCGACGCGAGCATCAGCTACGGCTTTAATTGCCGCGCCCAGATAACCAACTTCCCCCGCGTGCAGTTCGTCTACTTGAACTTGAGTCGGTGAAAGGATGCCCAATTCATCGATGACATATTCCTTACCCGAAACCATCAACAAAACTCGATCGCCCTTTTTGACACTTCCGTCCATCACCCGGAAATACACAATTACCCCCCGATAAGGATCGTAATAACTGTCAAAAATTAGCGCCCGCAGCGGTTTATCAACAGTATCCTGCGGCGGCGGCACCAATTCGACGATCGACTCCAAAATCTCATCTATACCAATTCCTTCCTTAGCCGAAGCCTCAATCGCCCCGCTACAGTCCAGACCGATAATTTCTTCAATTTCCCCTTTTACCCGTTCCGGTTCTGCCCCCGGCAGGTCAATTTTATTTAAAACTGGAATAATTTCCAGATTGTTTCCCAAGGCAAGGTAGACATTTGCCAGGGTTTGTGCTTCCACGCCTTGAGATGCGTCTACCACCAGCAGCGCCCCTTCGCAAGCAGCGAGCGATCGCGACACCTCGTAAGAAAAGTCCACGTGTCCGGGAGTGTCAATCAGATTCAGCACGTACTCCTGACCGTCCTTGGCAGTGTAATTCATCCGAGCCGCTTGCAGCTTGATCGTAATGCCGCGTTCGCGTTCGAGATCCATATTGTCTAAAAACTGCTCCTTCATCTCCCGTGCCTGCACAGTCCCAGTCGCCTGCAACAGGCGATCGGCCAAGGTCGATTTTCCGTGGTCGATGTGAGCAATAATCGAAAAATTGCGAATGCGAGATACAGGGACGTTAGTCATGTTTTTTATCGAAGAGCTAATCGGCAAAGGATACTTTTTGTTGTATGATCACACAAGCAAGAGTAGAGTGCTTACTTCAACCTCTTACTGGGGATTGAGATGAAACCACAACTGAGGCAAACCTCAAGAGTATCAGTTATTACCATTCAAGTGTCCGGGTTCGGTCGGACACCCAAAAGGAAAAAACTTTTCTCTGTCTCATTGTACAGAAAGCTGTTAAGCGGTTGAGGAAAGGTGGGGTGCAAATCAGGGACTGCAAATATCTAGTCCAGTCGGTTGTCATGAAAAGAATTGAAACTTAAGAATTAAAACTAGGATTTTTTAACTATGAGCCAGCCAAGTATACCCTCCCACAGTTCGTCAGAAAAAGTGGAACTATCTATCCATATAGATTCGGAACTGCTAGACCAAATTAAGCACTTGACGAATGACCCCAGCAAAGTCATTGAAACAGCAATCAAGCAGTGGCTCAGAGGCGAGCGCCGCGAAGACGAGCTGGCTCTGAGTTTACGCCGCAACCCCCCAGTCCCGCCGCGTGGTGAATGGAACGACTGAGCTGCTCTCGCCCCAGATGGCGCGCGCAAATCAGCAGGCTGTGAAATTTAGAGCGCGCGGACGATCTCCTGCAGATTTCGTGGCGAAAGCTACAGGTTGTGGGCGAGTTAACTCGGCTAACTGACAACCTAGGAACTATTCAAGGTGACAGAAAAAATGCCTGAGCCAGTCCCAGAGTTGAGCTGTTGGCAGCCTCAGATTTTGGCGTAATTTTCAAACTAGATCGTTAATCGGTGCAGATTCCTAATTCCTCAATCTAAATTTTTATTTCTTAATTACCCAAAACGGCTGAGAACGAATAGTGTTGAGTTTTGAGTTGAGTTCAGAATTAAATAATTAATATTATATGAGTTAATTAATCACTCAAAAGTCAATAGTAGAAGCATAAACTTTTTGCAAAGTGTGAGTGTTGAGCGATTAATGTTTTAATTAAAAAGCCAACAACTTTTTGGATTAATAACTCACAAATTAACAGTAGAAGCCCCAAACACTGGGGAGTATTGAGTTCTTTATTAAAAACTCAATACTCCAAAATTAGAACTACTTTCATCCCCTACTCTGATGGACTCTAACACAGATCTTCGGCGATCGAGCCTCGCCTCTACAGCCTTTTTTCAAGAGTTAGGGGCAGAATTAGTATTTACCCAAGACGGCTCTGGTAAATATCTATCTTTTTATTGGCAAAAAGCCGAACAGTACAACCTTACAGCAGAACAAATTGTCGATCGCCCCCTCAGCGAAACCCTGCAACCCATCCCCCCTGGGCCTTATCTAGATATCCTGCAGCGGGTGCTCGAAACCCTCGTACCGCAACGGTTCAGCTATCCATTTGGCCACGCCGGACAATATTTTCTCTTCGATTTGACACTTACTCCGGCGATCGACTCAAACGGCAAAGCTGCAAAAGTCTTAGTTATGGGAAGGCTGCTGTCTGACAAACCCACAGACAGACGGCCAGACTCTCCAGAATTCATGCTCTATCCAGCTTTGCCATCCCCGTTGGACGCCCGCCAACAAATGCCACTTCCAGCGAGCCGTATCCCAGGTCGATCGCTCCCTCCCTACTCGGAAATCGACCGCAAAATCATCTCCCAAATTGCTCAAAACCTGCACAAAACCCTCGATTTAGACACAATTTGGCAGCAAACTGTTAACAGCTTAGGTCAAGTTTTGAACGCGAGTCGCTGCATCATCTGTTCTTACAAACAAGACAGCGAAAATCTCGAAACTTCTCCCTTCCTTGCCTCGGAAAATCAGCAGAATTCGACCGCAGCAGCCGAATTACAACAGTCAATAGCTAAGGACTCCTCGCCCCCGCTTTCCCCATCTCAAATCGAAAATCTCCAATCGAAAACTTTTAAAGTAGTAGCTGAATACCGCCAAGAAGCTTACTCTTCTATGCTGGGATTAGAACTGCGCGCAGCCGAACAGCCAGGGTGGATTCAAACTTTAGCCACCTTAAAACCAGTAGCAGTCGATTACGCCTCCCCCGCCGCAGATCCCTTCCACCGCCATTCCGTGCTCGTAGCAGCTACCTTTTATGAAGACCAACCCAATGCACTGATATGTTTGCACCGCTGCGGCAGTTCCCCAAAATGGACTCATGTCGAACTCGAATTCGCCCGCGAGTTAGTCGCTCAAGTCGGCAGTGCGATCGCCCACGCTACACTTTACCAAGAATTAGAACAGGCACGCGCCGAAGCCGTAGCTCTTTCCCAACTTAAAAGTCAATTTCTTGCTAATACTTCTCACGAACTCCGCACCCCCCTCAACGGCATCCTCGGCTTCTTAAAACTACTTGTGGACGGCATGGCAGATGACCCCGAAGAAGCGCACCAATTTATCGAAGAAGCTTACCGATCGGCATTACATTTGTTCAATGTGATTAACGATATTTTGGATATCGCTAAAATCGAAGCTGGCAAAATGGAGTTAGACCTCGCTCCTGTCAAACTCGGCGAACTGTTGCAACAAGTTGAGAATTTTACACGGGTTCAAGTCGAGCAAAAGCGATTGCAATTTCAAATCCAAAAACCTTCTGTGGAGGACGAGATTATTGTGTACGGCAACTACCAACGCCTGCTTCAAGTAATCTTGAACCTCACGGGCAATGCGATTAAATTTACTGGGGAAGGGGGAATTCGCATCAGTGCTGAGGTTATTAAGAAAAAGGTGACTGTTCACAACCAGCAGTTCCCCGGAATGGTGAAAATCCGAGTCGCTGATACTGGCATTGGGGTTTCTCTCGACAAGCAAGATAAATTATTTGAGTCGTTTTTTCAGGTGGATGGCGCTCGTACCAGACAATACGGCGGCACCGGTTTGGGATTGGCTATTTCTCAAAAACTGGTAGAAGCAATGGGGGGTACAGTAAATTTTTACAGTATGGGGGAAGGACTCGGAGCTACGGTTACTTTTACTGTACCCCTTTATCAAGAACCACTATTTAAAAATTAATCATCGGTAATCAATCATCAATATTTTCTCCTCCGCACGTTGAAGGAATCAGGAAGCCTAAATCAGGAATCAGCAAAAAGTAAGAAGCAAGAAAAAACCCGGAAGCAGCAAAAAACAGCTATAGCAGTTCTCAAATTTCGTGAGGCACTCGGAAGCTTTCTTACCAATTACAAAACTGTACCTTACTCACTTAAAAATTGCTATATTCCTGTATTTGTGAATTTTTTTGCCTTAATAAAAGTCATCGATAATTGGTAATTATCCTACAAACACAGTTCGATCGCCCACCAGCGTATAAATTTTGACTTTTATCCGTCGCCAAGCTCCCTCCTTGGGAGTTTTGGACTGCTATCGATCACCCACGCCACTTCCGATCCCCACCCAGAATTGGCATAAATCAAATCCGGGGGCTACGGATAACAGCTCATCTTTAATCTATCGGCTGGCAGCTCACACCTCCTATTAAACCCCCACAACCCGCCAACTTTACAAGAACTTAATGCCTGCTTTTAGGACTGATTCAGCTTCCGAATCCCCTACTGTAAAGGATTGTTAAGAAAACTGTTGCATAAAGGACGCTCTCCGTTCTATGTGCAGATCGTAAAGATCTTGTAAAGACAGCCCAACTACTTAGTAATTTTTGAAAGCGTGTGGCAATATTTAAGTAGAATTACGTAATTCATAAGTGGGACAGCCGCAGGCTGGCAAATTGAGTAAATTCCTGCTCTGTTGCCGGAGTGGTAAACTTTTGCCAGTCTAGTAGAAAAAGGGTTGCTATGAATCAGCAAATATCAGCTCAATCGCAAAAGCTTTTACTCCAAATTGGCAGAAATATTCGTCGAACCTTGGATATCGATACCATCTGGCAGCAAACAGTTAACACTCTGGGAGAAACACTAGGCGTCAGCCGCTGCATCATTTGTCCCTATGAAAGTTCTAACCTGCAAGTCAAAGTAGCTGCTGAATACTGCCAAGAACCATTTTTACCCATGCTGGGAATGGAAATCTCGCTCACAGCAGCACCTCATTTCCTTCAAGCTCTAGCCACCCTCGAACCAGTGGTAGTAGACTCCTTTGCAGCCAATGACCCTTTTGGACCGCAGTCGCTGCTAGTGGTGGCTACCGCTTACCAAGAGCAACCTAACGGCATAATTAGCTTGCATCAGTGCAAAGGTCGATCGTCGGGGAAGGGTAAGACCGATCGACCTTGGACTCAATGCCAGATCGAATTCGCACAAGAACTCGCCGAGCAAGTAGGAAGTGCGATCGCCCTCGCCACCCTCTACCAAGAGCGCAGCAAGCGAGTACAAGGACTATCCCAGCTCAAAAAGCAATTTTTGTTGAAGGCGTCCCACGAGCTCCGCACTCCCCTAAATCACATCATCGGCTATCTACAACTAACCATAGACGACCAAGCTGACGATCCCATAGAGGAGAGAGATTTTATCGAAGAAGCTCACCGTTCGGCTATCCACCTTTCTCAGGTAATTTCCAATATCTTAGATTACATTGAGTTAAGTGAAGCTTGCCAAACTCACGCAGAGTTAGCCACTTTCAGGAGTCAGGAAAAATCTGGGCATCAGTAAACCTTCTAGTCGCGTATTTAACAAGTCTAATATTTACCGTGCAAACAATTTTTACCCAGGAAAAAGCTGATACTTTATCGATAGATTCCCTAAATAAATTCGGTAGCTGGTCCATCAATTATTTTTAGGGAATTATAGTTTTACACAGTACAGCATAGCAACTACTACACGTAGTAGCGCGGTGTATTTATCATATTATGTCCGCTGGAACAACTCCCATCAAATAGGTTATTTGACCGGAAAGGATATTGCACGCATAAGATTGCACTTTCGCACTTTTAATGATTTTAACTTGTGCTTGATATAATTACCCACTGCCCTTTTTTTTAGGAGTTTTTGGAGGGCTGACATATCGCGCCCAAAAAGGTTCCTCCATATCTTTCATCGCTGCTAGTTTTTGGCGTTCTTCCTCTATGCGCTTGCGTTCTGAAAGATCGGAAAATATGTTGATATTGCCGACAGTCTGACCGCCCGCATCTCGCACGCGTGCGGCCCAAAGCCAAACATCGATCGAACTACCGTCTTTTTTCAACAAAGATATTTCCAAACCGTTTTGCGGTTTGCCATTAGACGCAGACTTTAGCAGCGCGTAAAAATCTTGCTTTTGGCCTTCAGGAATATTCGGTAAAGGTTTCCCTAAAACCTCAGCAGCAGTCCAGCCAAAAAGTTGTTCGGCGGCGCGGTTCCAAACAACGGTATGGCCGTCATTGCTCGTACAGTTAATCGCCAGCGGCGCCGATGCTATCTGGGCTTGCAAAACTTGGTTAACGAGTTGTAGTTTCAATTCTACTTGCTTGCGATCGGTAATTTCCTGACAAGCGCCCCACAAACGGACAACCCGTTCAGCAGTTTTGTCCCACACCACTTGCCAGTAGTCACGCACCCAGCGCACCTCGCCTTTTTGATTAATAATGCGATACTCATTAGCTCCAGTGCGGCTGAAAGTACAGCCTTCTAATTGCTTAATTAACATTTCCCTGTCGTCGGGATGAACGAGTTCGGAGTTCCACCAACCAAACGATTCTAATTCTTCAGGAAAGCGACCCGTGCAGCGCTCAAAAGCTTCTGTCGCCCACTCGCAGGCGAACTTGCCGTCGGGCAGTCCCTTAAAAGAATAGGCAAAATCCGAAGTAATTTGCGACATAACTCTGTAGTGGAGCTCCGACTCTCGGACTGCGATTTCGGCTTGCTTTCGTTCCCCTATTTCCCGCGAATTAATTATAATTCCCTGCACGCTAGAATCGTAAAGCAAACTGTTACCTATCGACTCCATGTAGATCCAAGAACCGTCAGCGTGGCGTTTCCGATATTCGATTGCTACCCCAATTCCTGGAGATTCTAACAACTTACCAAAATACGTCTGCCAAGCCAGCAAATCGTCTGGATGGATTAACTCGCCGTGAAATTTGCCAATTCTTTCTTCTGGATTGTAACCCAAAAGCCGCTGTAGGGCTCCGCTGTGGTATCGAACTCGCCCGTCTGAGCCAACAATGCTAATTAGATCGGGAGAATTACGCAGCATAGCTTGCAGTTTTGCTTCACTTTTAGTTAATGCTTGATTGTCCCTGCGATGCTGGCTGATTTGTTTTTCCAACTGCTCCCGTAGCTGTCTGATTTGCCCTACTTGCTGGGCTACAGTGCGTTCCAAAAGGCGATTATTTTTTTCAATCTCAACCAGCTTTGCGGCGTTATTTGTGGCGCTTTCAAACAAGCGGCTGCCTGCCATTTCTTGTATAGAATTTGATAAATCTTCCAAAATTTTTGTAAAAATTGCCTGTTGGGGGTGTGGCAATTCCCTAGCTTGTTCCTGCAATGTTTCTAAGTGTTTGTAGACAGTTTCTAGCATTTTATTAAGGGGGGAATCTAATAGTTGCCTGCGGGTGCAACCCCTAAAAAGCGGACACAAGTTTTTTCAACATAACCCATAGCAAAGACTGGTAGGTGGCGATCGACCCATCGCGCTCTCAATAACCAGGCATTTTGGGACTTTATTTTCAAATCATAGCAACCGATAGAGACAGTAAATTCTTGTTGCGCCCTAATTGCCAGCCCAGCAGCACCCCCAAAAAGTGCTCGCCAAGAGTGCGGGTAACTCCCCTACCCAGTGAATGTGGGGCTTCTCGCGGTTAAGCTAAACTAGATGGGTGTCAAGAGAAAGAGGGATTTATGACAGAGCAAGCCAACGCTCGCGATTTGTTTCGCGCTGCTTACGAACACCGCTATACCTGGGATGCCAATTTTCCCGGTTACAGTGCCGATATTGAACTCAAACAGGGGGACGAAGTATATAAGGGTCATGTTTCCATCAAACCCGACATGAGCGTGGAAATCAGCGGCATCGAAGATGAAGAAGTGCAGCAAAGCGTCTACACCCAAATGCGCGATATTGTCACCCACCGCAAACGCTCGACCTTTGAAAAATCTCACGGCAAAAATAGCTTTACCCTGGGCGAGAAGGACAGCACCGACGCTGTGGACATCTTGGTGCAAGGGGACTCAATGGGCTCGAATTATAAAATCCGAGGTCTCTCAATTTGTCAAGTCAGCCGGGTGATGGGCCGTATGGCTTTCGTAATTGACACGCACAAAAGCTTAGAGACACCCGAAGGTTCTTTGGCGACTCACTACGATGCCGTTTTCCGCAACCCCCAAACAGACGAAATCATCAGAGAACTCGAATTTGAAGATACCTTTGAGAAGATAGGCGACTATTATGTCATGACCAAGCAAGTAGTTCGAGCGAAAGAAAAAGGTCAATTGACAACAACCGAGTTCAACTACTCCAACGTCAAGCTGCTAGAACCAGCAGTAGTGTAGCGCGATCGAAAACCCAATTTCTTAAATAAAACGGGTTTTTTGGATAACGTATCAGAATCAACTTGATTTGGCAGCAAGTAACGCTACGATCGAACCAGAGAGCTAATTGGGATCGAGCATCAGCGTGACAGAAACCGGGTTTCCTGCCGCGGACTCACCTGAGTGCCTAAGTATTTTATCAAAAAACCCGGTTTCTTAAATCCCGCCCGGGTTGAGAATGCTGTCCTTGAGTCAAATAGAACAAAATCAACTGCAAGAAATCATCACAGAGGCGAAATATGACACTAGCACTAACCAGAGATAACGTCGAAACAGTTCTCGATGAAATGCGCCCCTACCTGATATCCGACGGCGGCAACGTCGAGCTCGTAGAAATCGACGGCCCCGTCGTACACCTGAGGCTGCAAGGAGCTTGCGGCTCTTGCCCGAGTTCCACAATGACTCTGAGAATGGGGATAGAACGCCGCCTGCGCGAGGCCATCCCAGAAATTTCCGAAGTCGAACAGGTAATGTAATTAGTCAGCAATCAGCAGTCATTAGTTAGTAGTCAGCAGTCATTAGAAAATTGACATACTAATTAATGACCCATTATCAATTATCTTGATTAGCGCTGCCGGACTCACGATACGCTGATAGCTGTTTTTCCCTTCTTCATTATTCATTCTTCATCCGAATTACCACTTACCAATTACCAATTACCAATTACCAATTACCAATTACCAAATTCAATGTCTCACCCTCTTTATGTAGCCTTCATTTGGCACCAACACCAACCGCTCTACAAATCCCGAGTATCAGCTAGCGCAGGAGCCGCCCAGTACCGACTGCCTTGGGTGCGCTTGCACGGAGTCAAAGACTACTTGGATTTAGTGCTAATGCTGGCAAAATATCCTAAACTGCATCAAACCGTAAACCTGGTTCCCTCCTTGATTTTGCAGATAGAAGACTGCATCGCAGACAGAGCATTAGACCCTTACTTGGCGGTGACATTAAAGCCAGCAGAAACTTTAAATATCGAAGAACAAGAGTTCATTTTAGAACACTTCTTTGACGCCAATTACCACACCCTGATTCAGCCACACCCCCGCTACGCTCAACTCTACACTCAGCGGCAGGAAAAAGGCATTCAGTGGTGTTTGGCAAACTGGAAATTGCAGGATTTTAGCGACTTGCTGGCGTGGCACAATTTAGCTTGGATTGACCCGCTGTTTTGGGACGACCCCGATATTGCAGGGTGGCTGAAACAAGGACAAAATTTTAGTTTGGTAGACCGAAAAAACATCTACTCAAAACAAAAAGAAATCCTCGCTCGCATCATTCCCCAGCACCGTAAAATGCAAGCTGAGGGACAGTTGGAAGTCTCCACAACCCCCTACACCCACCCGATTTTACCGCTGCTTGCCGACACGAATGGCGGCCGCATAGCCATTCCAAACATGACGCTGCCACAACACAGGTTTCAGTGGGAAGAAGATATTCCCCGACACCTGAGAAAAGCCTGGGAAATGTATGAAGACCGATTTGATTGCCAACCGCGCGGTTTGTGGCCGTCGGAACAAGCAGTCAGCCCGGAAATTTTGCCCTACATTGCCAAACAAGGCTTTAAATGGATAGTCTCGGACGAAGCTGTATTGGGGTGGACAATTAAACACTTTTTCAACCGCGACGCGACAGGGAATGTCTACGAACCAGAATTCTTATATCGCCCTTACCGTTTAGAAACTCCTGACGGCGATTTAGCGATAGTATTTAGAGACCACAGATTGTCCGACTTGATCGGGTTTACCTACGGTTCGATGGAACCGGAAAAAGCAGCATCAGATTTAGTGGGACACTTAGAAGCGATCGGCAGAACTCTCAAACACCGACAACCCGACGGCCAAACCGCTTTAGAAAATCCCTGGTTAGTGACGATCGCCCTAGACGGCGAAAATTGCTGGGAATTCTATCCCCAAGACGGCAAACCCTTCTTAGAATCCCTCTATCAAACTCTCAGCGACAATCCAGATATCAAATTAGTCACCGTCTCAGAATTTCTCGACAAATTCCCAGCAACCGAAACAATTCCGGCAGCCCAACTGCACACCGGTTCCTGGGTAGACGGTTCTCTGACCACTTGGATCGGCGATCCCGCGAAAAATCGCGCTTGGGACATATTAGGGCCCGCCAGACAAATGCTGGCCAACCATCCAGAGGCCACAGAAGAAAGCAACCCAGAAGCTTGGGAAGCGCTTTACGCTGCCGAAGGTTCCGACTGGTTCTGGTGGTTTGGCGAAGGCCACACGTCGAACCAAGACGCCATGTTCGACCAGCTATTTCGGGAACACGTAGCGGGAATTTACGAAGCTCTCGGCGAGCCCGTACCCCCGGAAGTGCGACGGCAAGTAGAGGTGCACGAGGTTCAAGGCGACCACCTGCCGCTGAGCTTTATTCACCCGGTGATTGACGGTATCGGCAACGAACAGGATTGGGACAAAGCCGGCCGGATTGAAGTTGGGGGAGCAAGGGGTACGATGCACCGGAGTTCGGCAATTCAGCGCCTTTGGTACGGGGTTGACCACTTGAATTTTTACATTCGTGCCGACTTCAAGGTAGGGGTGCGGCCGGGAATTGATTGCCCGCAGCAGTTAAATTTGTTCTGGTTTTATCCCGATCGCACGATGCACAACAGTCTGATTCCGCTGTCGGGTTTGCCTGACGAAGCACCGCTAAACTATAGGTACCACCATCAGTTAGAGATTAATTTGCTGACGAAATCGATTTGGTTTCAGGAAGCAGAAGAGGGCGATCGGTGGGAGCCCCGCATTAGCCGCGCCCAAGTGGGAGTGGATAAATGTTTGGAGGTAGCAGTGCCTTGGGCGGATTTGCAGATTATGCCCGACTGGCAGGTGAGGCTGATTGCGGTTTTATCGGAAGGGAGTCGTTACTCTAGCTGTATGCCGGAAGATGCTTTGATTCCGATCGGAATGCCGTAAAAAGTCATTAGTCATTAGTCATGAGGCTGTAGGGGCGGGTTGCACCAGCTTTCATAGAACTGACAACCCAAATAAATATCAACCCGCCCCCTAAATTAGTAATTAGTCATTAGTCATTTCTTGAACCAACAAACAATTAAATAATTATCAAATTATATTAAATTGGGGCTTCAACTCTGGCTACCTAATGCCTCGATCGTTTCGAGCGCGTCCGGTCGATCTAAGGCTATAACATTTGTTTGTAGTGAGGGCTTAATTTCTCATAAAAAAGAGGATTTAAGTCCTCGCTACAAAAGATATAATAGTTAATTTACCGGAGATCATATCATTAGTCATGGGGAAATTAACACACTAATGAGCCGCATTTTACTCTTGGTCGATCGCCAGCAACAACTTAATTTGCCGATCGCCCACCTCAACACCGAGCATGAGGTGCTCGTATTCGATCGCGCTTTAGATCCCAACTCCGAATTTCCCATTCCCCAAATCGCTTTTGACTTGTGCATTCTCGACGAGGCAAATTTCGATCGCATCGGGCCGCTGGTAGAATCATTAAAAGCTGCCGCCGAGCCGATATTTTTACCGTTTTTGCTTGTTAGTAAGTCCCAAACGCCTGCTCTTTTTGAGCAGCCATTTTCGCAGCAGGCAAAACCACTAGAACCCAGAATAGACGATTTGATAGTAACTCCCGCCGAACCTGCCCAACTGCATTTGCGGGTAGAAAATTTGTTGGCGCGCAGGCAGCTGTCCCTAGAACTCCACAAACTTCAGGAAGTAATTAAGGAAAGAACTTTTACAGAAAGTTTGTTAAAGGACTCGCTGCAAACGGCAAACGAAAACCTGCAACGGGAAATCGCCAAGCGGGCGGAGGTAGAAGCTGCACGGCGAGAAAACTCCTATCTCGACTTGCTGATGAATGCCATGCCAGATATTGTCTGCTTCAAAGATGGCGAGGGCAGGTGGCAGGAGGCAAATCGAGCGATATTGGAAGTGTTCGAGCTAGAAAAAATAGACTACCGCAGCCTCAAAGATTCTCAGCTAGGAGAACTCAGCATTTTTTACCGGGAGGCCCTACAGGCGTGCGAGGTGAGCGATACAGAAGCGTGGGAAAAAGGTGAGCTTTCTAGAGGAGAAGAAGTGATTCCCCGATCGGACGGTACTGTGAAAATCTACGATGTGATTAAAGTACCTGTATTTCACCCTGATGGCACACGCAAAAGTATAGTGATTTTGGGTCGCGACATTACCGAACACAAGCAAACTAGAGACGAGCTCGTGCGCTTGGCGTCGATTGTCGAGTCTTCCGACGACGGCATCGTAGGCAAAACCCTCGCCGGGACTATTCAGAGCTGGAACGCAGGAGCCGAGAAGATTTACGGCTACTGTGCCGCGGAAATCAAGGGCCAGTCGATCGAGATTTTAGCCATACCCGAACGCCCCAAGGAAATGCCACAAATTCTGGAAAATATTAGGGCTGGAGCAAGCATCGACCATTACGAAACCGTGCACTTGCGGAAAGACGGTCAACAAATAGATGTGTCCCTGACGATTTCTCCGATTAAAGACGCCACTGGAGCGGTAACGGGCGTTTCCACAATCGCTCGCGACATCAGCGACAGCAAGCGAGTCGAAAAAGCCTTTGAACAACTCCGCCACCAAACAGAAATGATTTTGTTCTCCGCAGGAGAAGGAATTTGCGGGTTGAACAAAGAGGGGAAAGTAACTTTTGTCAATCCTGCGGCGGTGAGAATGGCTGGGTGTGAATCGAAGCAATTGATCGATCGACCACTCTATGAAAGCTTACATCGTTCACAGAAAGAAGGCTCAAAGGCGATCCAGCAACTCTCACCTGTAACAGACATCAATTCAGGGTCTGAACTTATCCCACACTGCGCCGCACCGCAGGCGGGCAAACTGCTGCAGCACCGGGTAAGTTCTCAAATTTTAGCCACCTTGGAAGACGGAGAGGCGCGGCGCGTCACCGATGAGATTTTTTGGCGGCGAGACGGCAGCAGTTTTCCGGTTGAGTACGTTGTCGCTCCCATGCGAGAAGAAGGCGAAATTATTGGAGCTGTGGTGACTTTTAAAGATATCACGGAGCGGCTTGCCGTCGAGCGCATGAAAGATGAATTCATCTCTGTTGTCAGCCACGAACTGCGGACGCCCATGACCTCGATTCACGGTGCCCTGGGCCTCCTCAACAGCGGCCTGCTTGACGCTTACCCCCAGAAAGCTAAGCGGATGCTGGAGATTGCTGTCACTAACACTGACCGGTTGGTGCGCTTGGTCAACGACATCCTAGATTTAGAGCGGATGGAGTCGAGTTACAGCACTGCCGTCAAACAAACTTGCAATGTGGCTGAGCTGATGTTGCAGGCGGCTGACGAGATGCAGGGAATGGCTCAGCAGGCGGGAGTTACTCTGTCGGTGAAGCCTGTGGGGGCGCAATTGCAAGCTGTTCCCGATCGGCTAATTCAAGCATTGACAAATTTACTCAGTAATGCTATAAAATTTTCTCCCTCCGGCGCTACGGTTTGGCTGAGCGGGGAGTTGAGCCACAATCTGGATTTGGCAGAAAAAGCAGCGCACAAGTCGGTGTCGTCTCCGTCTTTGTTATCTCCTGAGCCTGCCGCTGCGCATCCGCACTTGCCAGTTCCGAGCTCGTGGTACATCGTGATTGCTGTGAAAGACCAAGGGCGGGGCATTCCCCCAGACAAACTGGAGATGGTCTTTGAACGCTTTCAACAGGTTGATGCTTCTGATTCTCGCCAGAAGGGAGGTACTGGTTTGGGGCTGGCTATTTGTCGCAGTATTGTGCAGCAGCACGGGGGGCGGATGTGGGTGGAGAGTGTTGTGGGGGAGGGCAGCACTTTTTTCTTAAGTCTGCCACTTCTCAGGGAGGGGCTTGCAACTGAAAGTTAATTACTACCCAGGTGTACCCAAAGTTACTGATTTTGTGCATATTGTTCGATCGAGTCATCGACAAACAATCTCAGCCTTTTCTGCTGTTTGGGGACAGGAGGCAAAAAGCGCGATTTGAGGTCGAAAAGCGGCTTTTTTGGCTGGGATATTTTACAGCAACCGCGCCAGACGGTTAGGATGTTCTTAGTTGAAATCCTGCCGCTCGATGGCAACTTCGGTCTTCCTTGTTCCTTCTTTCTTCAACATCTGCTATACAGTTTTGAAAATTTACTGTAAAGTCTGATCGGCTAAAATAATTTGCTTTACAAAATATTCACATTTCGCCTCTAATCTGTGATCAGTTCTCATTTCTAAAAAAATGTTAATTTTGACTGCCAAGCGCATCTTGGTTATTGACGATGCGGAAGATATTCGGGAAGTAGCTCAAGTCAGTCTTGAACTGGTGGGGGGCTGGGAAGTCCTGACAGCGAGTTCGGGCCGCGAGGGGGTTGCTAAGGCTCTTGCCGAACAGCCTGATGCTATTCTATTGGACGTGATGATGCCCGACCAAGACGGGCCTACTACTTTTCTACAGTTACAAGCTAATAAGGCTACGCAGCACATTCCGGTAATTTTATTGACAGCTAAGGCTCTGGCTGGGGACAGGCGGATGTTCGCGGATTTGGGGGTGGTGAGCGTGATTGCCAAGCCTTTTGAACCGATGTTTTTGGCGGCTCAGGTCGCTGAAGCTTTGGGCTGGGAGCAAGAATAGATCGCGCGCCTTGAATTGTACAGTTTTTTAAGCAGTAGTTTTGCAGGCAAAGAGAGTTAAAAAAACTTGCTTTCTTTGGTATGGTTCATGAGGTCGAATCGGGTCGATCGGACAGAATATATGTAGCGACTTAGGCGCCGTACCTTTCGTCCTGTTAGCTTAGGACTAAAAACCTCAGTTCGGTATCAATTTCAACCCTGTCGGTGTTGGGGTGAAATTGATGCAAATTATGGATGCCTCAGTCCCTATTGGTAGTGCGCTTATTTAACCGCATTCGACCTCAGCCATGAACTGAATATTCCTGTGGGTTTTTCGGGCAAATATAAGCTGGCAGGATTATTTTACTTTTTGTAACAACTCACTCGTCTTCATAAGTTCTTCAGGTTTTAGTTTTATGTTTAAGCAGAACGTCAGGGATCGGTCCTGACTGTTGGCAGACACATTGGGAGAAGACGACTATGCCCTCAGCTTACATTTTGCTACTAATAGTTTCTCTGGCAGCAGTCTGGGTTTACTGGCAAACCTCTCAAGATATTTTTGTTCTTGTGGCTTGGGCCGGTCTGGGTTGTTTTATTTGGGGTTTCTCTTGGGCTCCTTGGAGCGTTCAGCTTTTGATTGTGGTGTTACTGTTAGGCCTCCAAAAGTTCTACTTGCGCAACGCTCAAAGCTGTGAGTGAAAGAGATTTTTTATTTGTGTGCCTGGAATTGAGATATGCAGGCATTCGTGAATCTCTCTAATGATTTGGTTATCGCTCCATATCTTCAAAAAAGGTTTAAAATATCATGAATAGTTGCCCTTGTTGCTCCTCTAAATTGCTCCGCCACGCTCGCCACAATCGCGTTTATTGGTTCTGCTCGCACTGCTGGCAGGAAATGCCCGATCTGTCGGAGATGATTTTAGGTAACAGCGTGCGGACTCACAAACGCGACGGTTTGGTGAAGGTGGCGACTTTGACTCCTAAATTGAGGATGTTTGAGTCTGTAGAAATTGCTTAGTTTGCTGGAGTTAGTCTCGCGATAAATATTGAGACGGAAAAGATTTTTGATGGTGCCATTTGTTGGATTTTTTGATTAAAAATGCAAAAGCCCCCTCCGTGTGAAGTGAAGGGGACTTAATAGCGGGGGGCTTTTGCACTTGTGATGGGGTCGATCGCCTGAATTTCAGCTATGGTATGCAGAAGAGCTGATTACATCAAACCGATTTGAGAGAGAATGCCTTGACCGGTGAGGAATTCGGTAGCTAAACCGATAACGAAGCCCAACATTGCCAAACGGCCGTTCCAGGTTTCAGCAAACTCAGTGAAGCCAACTTTTGCGTCTTTGTTTTCCATGACCAGAAACCTCGTTTAATTTCAACCTTATGTAACTAAACTTAACACAGCAGTACAAAGTTTGCAACATATTTTTACATTTACTGTTCAAATGCCGGATATCAGCGGGATGGGCCCGCAGGGAGAGGGGCTCGCGGGGGGAGAGATTGACATTGAGCTTGGCTGTCTGCTAGGCTTGACCGAAATGATTGGGTCATCAAAATTCCAGTGCAAGCGTGGGCTGCTGTCTCACCTATCGTATATGTATATTTTTTTACATATATGCTTCAATATGTGATTAGTAAATAACATTGCTAAGTATTTATCTAAATATCTATTGCAGTTGTCTATTAATCTCATATAGATGTATACATATAAGAATATTTACATATACGGTAGATGAGACATCAGCTCACACCTAGCGTCACCTGAAAAGTGTTTGCTTAGTGTGAGTTGTTCTCATTTATGAATTTTTCGACAGAAAATTATCCCTATAAGATAAGTAAATTAGAAGTAGCATTAATTCCTACTTTTAAATCTTATTTGTTTGGGAATATTCATCTCTTGCCAATCCCTAAGCAACATTCCTTACGTGCTGGATAACTGATGTTTCAATGCTGTTGTAAACAACAAGCACAAGGAAACCGAAATGAATCCAAAGCAGAAGCATACCAAGAAGCAAAAACTGATCGATGATTATAGTCAGAACTGTTGGTGGTGCGGTAAATTTCTCCAAAAAAATTAACTGACTATCGAACATTTGCGCCCCAAAAGTCGCGGTGGCTCTGACTGTATAGAAAACCTACGACTTGCTTGTCTTTCATGCAACCAGTCTCGCCGAAACAGTCTCTACCCTCCCAACTGGGTAAAAAGTAATTGTTTATAGGTAACATCTTAGTTTACAAACCCCGTTTCTTTAAAAAACCGGGTTTTCAGAAAAAATCACAACTCTGAATGTAGCAACAAGAAAGAAATTTCGGTAAAAACAACACATGACTATTAGCAATCACGAACGAGTTAGCAGAGCTTTAAATATTCTAGGTCAGGGATTGTATCCTTATGTCGAGCAAGAGATGCAGGCCGTTCACGGCGATCGCTGGCGGACAGTCGCCACATCACATCTCCCCGACCACCAAACCTCGAAGCGCAACGTCGCAGACCCTCTGCGCGAGGATGTTTCTGCACAACTGATAGTCATGTCAAAACAGTGGGATAAAGTCTTCAAAAGAAACAAAAACCTAGGTCAAGGTGAACGCACTCTAGTGAGTGAGCTGATCAATGTCCGCAACCAATGGGCCCACCAATCTAGTATTTCCATAGATGATACCTATCGCGCCCTCGACAGAATTGCCATACTCCTCAAGGCTGTATCTGCATTTGAACAGGCAGATAATGTAGAAAAACAAAAGCTAGAAGTCCTGCGAATCTTATCTCAAGAGCAAACCCGTTACGAAACTCGCCAGGGTTCAGTTGTCTCCCCTGGTGAAGAAAAACGCATTCGAGAGAGATTAGATGAAATCCTCAAACAACTGCCTTTTCAGCAAGCTTCTCTGTTAAATCGCGCACTCACTCACCGATCGTACCTTTACGAAAATCCTAGAGAAGTAAGCGAAGACAACGAGCTATTAGAGTTTCTAGGCGATGCCTTGCTGACTTTTCTAAGCGGCGAATATCTCTACCGCCACTACTCTGATAAAAATGAAGGTGAACTAACTGACCTGCGTTCTTTGTTGGTGAAAGACAGGCAATTGGCAAGGTTTGCTGCCGACTTGGATATCGGTAAGTGGATGCTGCTAGGCCGGGGTGAGGCAACAAGTGGAGGCAAAACCAAGCAGTCGTTGCTCAGCAACACTTTTGAAGCAATTATCGGCGCGTATTTTCTCGATTCAGGCATTGAGGCAGTCCGCGATTTTGTAGAACCGCTATTTACCCTAGTAGTGGAAGAAATTATTTCTTCTCAGCCAGAACCAGACTCTAACATTCTTGTAGACCCAAAAAATCGGTTTCAGGAATGGGTACAGCAGAATATCGGACCAATTATCCCTCAGTACATCACAATCCAAGAGGCCGGGCCAGATCACGCTAAAGAATTTACTGTTGAAGTGCGCGTAAATAGTAAGGTGTACGGTCAAGGAAGTGGTCGCAGTAAAAAAGAAGCTGAAAAACGTGCGGCTGGAGACGCACTTAAAAAACTCAGGCTAATATAGAAACGTTTTCCATGCTATTAATTTCCCAGCAAGTCCAGACATCAAAATGTACAAAATTCCAAAATTTAAAGATGAATCGCTCTTGCAACGCGCTTTAACCCACCGTTCCTATGTTAACGAACACCCCGAAGCAGGCGAACATAACGAGCGACTAGAATTCCTCGGCGACGCCCTCCTAGGTTATATAGTTGGCGAAGTCTTATACAAGCGCTATGAAGATTTTAGCGAAGCTCAGTTAACTCGGTTGCGCTCTGGATTAGTCGATCAGAATCAGCTAGCAAAGTTTGCTGAGCAACTAGGTATAGGCAAGTTAATGCGCCTGGGAAAAGGGGCAGAACAAGATAAAGGTCGCCAAAATCCCTCTTTGCTTTGCGATACTTTTGAAGCGATTATTGGTGCGTACTATCTCGACTCAACCATTACACCTGTCCGCACCTTTGTTAAAAAGCTGTTTATTCCAGTTGCTGATAGCATGGTTTATCCTCAGTCCGATACTGAGCAAAAAAACCTTGTAGACTCTAAAAATCGATTTCAGGAGTGGGCTTTGGCAAAATTCGGTCAAAACCCCGAATATTCAATCATTGACGAGGAAGGCCCAGATCATGCTAAAGAGTTCACTGCTCAAGTGTATGTCAGCGGTAAAATGTACGGTGTTGGCCGGGGTCGCCGTAAACAAGATGCTGAGAAAAATGCGGCCGAAGATGCGCTAGCAAAGCTCAAAAAATGCTGACTGATATAAACTTGAAAACATCGAAAAAAACTACTAGATTTTTTGTGCTATACGGGCGTTGGCAAAGCCCTCCAAGAAGATCGCCCGAATTGATTGCCAGAGCACACAATCGGCTATAATCAGGACTTGTGCAAGTGTTACCGCCGTCGATTGAGGGTTGCAATCACAGAAATTCGTTGACGAGTACCCGATGGTCGATCGTAATTTTGGGAAATATCAGAGCAATTCATGTCTACTCACAACCCGACTACCCTAACTGTTGAAGAAGCACAGCAAATCCTCAAGGATTTCACTTGTCTGGATATGCAATCGGTAGCATCACCGCTGGAAAAAAAAGCCCTCCGTCAAGCGGTTTTGCTGGTAGCAAGTTTGTCGGATTATCAAATGTTGGGAGTGTGCGCTGCTTCGACAGATGAGGGGTTTTTAGCTTTAGAATCTTATTTGAAAGCTTTGGGATATCAAGTTGTTTTAGATCCCAATGCTGTCTCGACCTTTGCTGGTTCGGTTTATATTAAGTTCAATACTTTGAAGGGGTCGTATTATGTTGACGGCTATCCCGGAACTTACCGGGGCGTTTTGATTTCGTGTCAATCTGCCTCAGAAGGTGGAGTTACTGGCACTTACGGTCATTTACCTCTCGATTTATTTGTTGATTAATTTGTCAGTAGTCAGCAGTCAGTAGTCAGTCGATCAATTAAATGGAATCAAAAACCGACTGAAAGCATCCAGGATACAAGCCCCCGGATTCATCCGTGGGGTCAATGCTTCAATCTAAAATCTAAAATCTAAAATCGATTGACTGATGCACCTTACTAAGCTGCAAGCTGCGTCAGCCGATCGCCCTTCGATTCAGTTGAATCAAACACCGACTGACGCACCTTACTAAAATTAACCCTTACCAACGATCAATTCTGCCTCTGGTGCCGGTGCGGTTTCTTCCGGCGGCAGTCCCAAAATATCGCTGTACAAGTTGACGTATTTCCGGGCCGAAATATCCCAGCTAAAATCTTCTCTCATGCCGCGCTGTTGCAGTTCTCTCCACTTATCTTTGTAGCGGAAACCTTCCCAAGTTCTGATCATGCAGGTGAACAAGTCGAGGGGTTCGTAGCGATCGAAACAGTAACCTGTACCGGTATTGTCGATCGGGTTGTTGTGGGAAACGGTATCGACTAAACCGCCGGTGCGGCGAACCATTGGCACGCACCCGTAGCGGAGGGCTAGCATTTGGCTGATGCCGCAGGGTTCGAAACGGCTGGGCATCAGGAAGCTGTCGCAGCCTGCGTAAACGCGCCGGGAGAGGGCTTCGTTGTAAAGTAGCTGGGTGGACATCCGACCGGGATAGCGGGCTGTCATTTGCCAGAGTTGGGTTTCGTAGTAGCGATCGCCCGTTCCGAGTACAATAAATTGAGAGTCGGTATAAGCCATGAACAGATCGAGCATTTGAATTATCAAATCCAATCCCTTCTGTTCTACCAGCCGCGTCACCATGCCGATCAAAAAAGCATTTTTATTCACTTCCAAACCGACTTCTTCTTGCAGCGCAATTTTATTAGCGGGGCGCTTTTCAATAGTATCAACACTAAATTGCTGATGGAGGTACTTGTCAGTTGCTGGGTTGTAAGATTCTGTATCAATTCCGTTCAAAATCCCCGATACTTTGCCACCGATGTAAGACAGCAAACCTTCCAAAGTTTCCCCATATGCTGGGGTTTTGATTTGCTCGGCGTAAGTCGGCGAAACAGTATTTACTCGATCGGCAAACTGTACTGCGGCCGCCATTGTATTGTGACCTTGCATATACCAAGGACACCAAGTCATCTGCTCCAAACGCCAGCGCCACGGCCCTTGATAAGCTAAATTGTGAATAGTAAAAACCGTGCTGATATCGGGGTCTTGGCTCATCCAAACAGGTATCATCCCCGTATGCCAGTCGTGACAGTGGATAATTTGGGGCTTCCAGTGATTCCAAGCAAATTCAGCCGCAGCATTGGCAAAGAAAGTGAACCTCCAATCTTCATCTAAACCGCCGTAAACGCGGCGTGGCAAGAAAGATGGATGTTGCATTAAGTATAAAGGTACATCGGTTCCCGGCAAAACAGTTTCAAACACCGAGAAGCTTTGGAACATGGCAGCCCCATCCCAAACAGGTTTTTTGGGAACATCCATTTTGTCGGGAACGAAACCGTAGTAGGGCATGAAGATGCGGACATCGTGGCCCATGCGCCGCAAAAATTTAGGCAAAGCGCCGACGACATCCCCCATACCGCCCACTTTGGCGAGGGGTGCTGCTTCGGCGGATACAAATAAAATACGCATTATTTTTTTGTGTTCCTTGAAATTGTTAGTCTAGATTAAGTTTAAATGGCGAGCGACACAATATTAACGCGCCGTCCAAAAACAAGTATAAATCTGAGTTGCTGTAGCGATCGCAGTTTACTCAAGAATGCGATCGCCCTTTTTCCATCCGCGTCGCTGTGCGGTCAAAAAAAGAGCAATCGCCCGTACTCTCCTCCCGCGAGAATTTTCACGATCTAATCAAATTTATCTGTCACTTTCTGAGGGACGGTAAACATCAAAAATTGTATGCAGTCTGCTCACCTTTACGCATTAGTAAAAATGCACGCAAAGCCATCAGTATGTAATTAAGGAAATAGCGATCGCCGTAATTAAGGAAATAGCCATCGCCTTTTTCATTCCCTCTGAGAAAAAGAGCGATCCTCTTCTGCAAGCTTCGCCAAGACCCGAATCACAGATTACGGACAACGGGAGCATCTCAATGAAAGCAGCTAATGGAGTTTTGAGGCAGGAGGAAAGAAGAAGAAGGAAGGAGCCAGAAGAAGTGTTTTTACAAATATGAGATCCTCCCGGACAACTCCCGACTAATTCTGAGAATTGTCCTCAAAAGTCTCCTCAAATCCCGCTAGAAAATCATCCAAAGCTTCAGCCGCGATCGCCAAATTAATATTATCAGCATCTTCCCATCCCCACGTATTTACCCCAACCACTTGACCTGCCATATTAATCAGGGGCCCGCCGGAATTTCCAGGATTAATTGCCGCATCAGTTTGCAACACCTTTACCTCACCCACATCATCTTCGTCGTCATCGCCTTCTTCATATTCCTCTGGTTCGCGGATTGCACTCACAATACCTTGAGTTACAGTTGAAGCAAACTGCCCTAAAGGATTGCCCACAGCAATTACTCTATCTCCCACTTTCACATCAAAAGACAACTCTAGGGGAGGATATTCTTGAGGAGAGTCCACTTGTTCCCCTGTGTTCGGGTCGAAGGTAAAATCGCTAATTAAGAGTAAGGCTAAATCTTCTTCAGCATTACCAGTAAACACCACCTCGGCCAATCTCAATTTTCCGTCGTGAGTTTCGACTAAAACCTGTTCGATTTCATCTTCTTCATAGAAGTAATCTTGATCGGCAATATCTTCTATAACGTGATAGTTCGTGACAATTATGTCCGGCGATACAAAGAACCCGCTTCCAGAAGAAATCTCTTCTTCTGTATCCCAATCCATGACGTAAATTGACACAAGCGACGGCAAGACTTGCTCGACTACATCCGACAAATTTCCTGGTTGAGTTTTTAACTCTTTCAATTGCTTCTGCAAAGCTTGTTGGTCGGCCTGCATTTTGCTATACAGTTGCTGAACCTTTTTCAATTCCAGCTTTAATTGAATTTCTCTAGCGCTCATATTGGGCTTTTACCTGAAATAAATTGCTGATTAATTTTGGGTGTTTGATTGTAGATTGTGGATGGGTAGGTTAAGAATTATAGGACTTACGAAAAAAAACCGGTTTTTACTATAAATCTTGGGCTATACAGCGAGACTTACATCAGAAACCGGGTTGCTTAACACCCGTGCGGAGCGTCCTAAATTAGTCAGATATTTTTGAAATCTATCGCGCAAGTCCTACCTAAAATCCCATCAAAAATCTACAATCAGACTGCTACTCTACCTGTTTTGCCGCGAAACGCCTGTTATTTTTATTGTAAAAAAGGCGGTATATCGCGTTTAAAAGCATTGACAAAGAGATGCCACTCGGTTTTAGGAACCACGTTGAACTTGGGCAAATATTTCCTCCAAAATTTCACTAGCACCCTGTTGGCGCAGGCGGTGAGCGAGGTCAATTCCGATCATTTCAGCAGTCTCGGCGGCGCCGGAAACAGTATCTTTGACGAACCGCTTGCCGTCGAGACTCGATACCATTCCGGTTAAGGTTAATTGACCGTTTTCTATTTTGGTATTGACGCCTATCGGCACTTGACAGCCACCTTCTAATTCCCGCAGAAATGCGCGTTCGGCATAACATCTTTGGGCAGTTTCCGAGTGTTCAAGAGCTTTAATCACTGACATGATTTCGGTGTCTCCGGCGCGGCATTCGATGCCCAAAGCACCTTGTCCGACGGCGTGAAGGGAGATATCAGCAGGGATAATTTGGTGGATGCGATCGCCCATTCCCAATCTTTCGAGGCCGGCAACTGCTAAAATAATCGCATCGTAACCGCCCTCATCTAATTTAGCGAGTCTAGTATTGAGATTGCCGCGAATATCTTTAAATTCAAAATGAGGGAAATGGTGTCGCAGTTGAGCTAGCCGCCGCAGGGAAGAAGTGCCGATTACTGAACCTTCTGGCAGGGTGTCGAGTTGCTTGTCTTTGTGCTTGGAGTGAACTACCAAGGCGTCAGCGGGATTTTCCCGTTCGGTGACGCATCCTAAAATTAAACCTTCGGGCAAATTGGTAGGCAAATCTTTGAGGGAATGAACGGCAAAGTCCGTTTCATTGTTCAGCATTCCCGTTTCTAATTCTTTGGTGAAAAGTCCTTTATCGCCAATTTTAGCGAGGGCGACATCAAGAATTATGTCCCCTTGGGTGGACATGGTGTGGACTTCAAAAGTGTGTTCCGGGAAGTGTTTCTGTAGCTGTTCTTGCACCCAGTGGGTTTGCACGAGAGCGAGTTGGCTTTTGCGGGAACCGATGCGAACGGTTCGGGAAGGGGCAGATGTGGTTGGGGACATAAGATCGATCGGAGGATAGCTTGAAATCAGCCAATATATTCACCTGATCTAGCGTACCGCAGGTGGGGACTTTAATTGCTGGTTGGGATAATTCGGGCGATAAAATAGAAATACCAGGTTTTGAGCGCCAGTAGCAGTGAGCCTTGATGATGTTTCCCATCCAGCGTTGGGCGTCGCTTGCAGTCCAGGCGATCGACATTCCGAAGCAAAGGCTGTCGGCCATGTACGATTTACCTAGGGTCGAGCCGGATGAACCTGGTTGGGGTGAGGAGTTAGCTCAGCAGCAGCGAGAAAGAATTAGCTCAAAGGTTGCGGGATTTGGGGAGATAAATTTAGTTGCGAGGGGAAAAGAGCCATCGTAATTGCGATCGTACTTCTAAAGCCACCAAATAGCTTATACCAATTCACTCTGAACCTGCACTTAATATAGCTTCCAGGATATAGTCCCAACTACAGAGAGATAAAACTTCTTCATTCGTGAGAGATTTGATAATTATATCTACCTGTTCTTTAAGTTTATCTCAACTCGAATAATTTTCCTACTTGAGGTCTTTTTTTTTAGGTTCCCACAATCTAATCGGATTCTATTCAGGACTATATGCAGGTAAATATATTGGCATTACATGGTCATGCCAGTCTAACAATAGAGCTTTATGAAAGCTGCCATTATCCATGATAATTAGATTGAAATAGTCTGAGTATTTTTGAGAAAATCCATTTAAAAACTATTGAAAGCCGTTGTGATTGAGCTGACAAAATTGTTGATAATATTGTTCACCTGTTGATTGCTCTACAACTCCATAAACATAGAAGTTTACTCGCTTAAGATAGCTTTTTGCCGACGGGTTTTATCCCTTCAATGTAATCATCCTGCCCTGCTCATGTAATCAATCCAGATCTACTCTCGTCCTGACACCATATCCTTACAAGCTGTCCTGTTCCGAAATATTTAATCATTACTTTGATAATCTCCCACAGTTTTTTTTGGAAGTTTGTCTGTGCAACTTCGTTCACTTTATTGCTTTGGGGTCTTGGGACGAAAGAGGTAAGATTTTAATTTATAATGAACTAGGTCATGTACGACTTTATAGCTCACTTTGATCCCGCATTCTTTTTCTAGCCATATCTGTAATTTGCCATAACTTGTTTCCCCCTCGGGTTCTTGCAGTTTTTTGATTAATTTTTCTCTGACTTCGGGTAGTATATGTGGAGTCTTCCCGGGAGCTTTTTTAACTGTGAGTAATGAGGTAATTCCACCTTGTTTGTAAGCTCTTAACCAACGATATATTGTTGAAAAGTCTCGCTTCAGCATCGTGGCTAATTCTTCTCTTCTTTTGATTTTTTTGGTAGTAATTCAGTATAATAGCAGTAATTTTTCGCGTGCTTACTGCGGTTATAGCCCGTTCGAGTCGATGCTCTAGTTCCTCAACCGTTTCCTGGATTTCTACCTTAAATTTGTTGACCATATTGCATCTCCTCTACTTTTAGCCTAAATGAGCGTGTACCTTCATAGTGAATTGGTATTAGACTATCGCACCAGAGGTGCGATAGTCTAAACTCCTGTTAGTGATTAGATAATCGAAAAGCGCTCTCCTCTTGAGGGGCGCTTTTTGTTTTTTAAATCCCCATTAAAAACCCACTCTGAATTAAGTACGAGAAGTAAGTATTTAACAATCTTTCATCTATAGGTGGACAGCTAATGCAGCTACCAACTAAACCATCGATCACGTTTTGAGAATCAAAGCAAGGAAGTGTAATCGTCTGTGCAGATACGGTTTCATCAGAGAAAAGGCTGACCAGTGGATGCAAAGCATTTTCTGGTGAATTATCAACAATTTTTAATAACTCGCAGTGCCACTGTTCGTAAGGAATGCGTTCAAGGGAGTGGACAAAAGAGCGAATTGAATCGCAAAGCTGATTCCAAGAAATGGGGTGAGGATTAACTAAATTAAAAGCTTTACCGACCAATTCTTTTTGTTTGGATAAATGAACGATCGCTTGGCTGACATAATCCACCGGAGTCATGTCTAACAGGATGTCTAAATCAGGTGTTTTTCTCATTTGAATGCAGCCTTTAAGCATTCTGCTGATTAAATCGGCAGTATTGCGAATACCTGTTTGGCTGTCTCCGGCGATGAATCCCGGTCTATAAATATAAACAGGTATCCCTCTAGAATGGGCAGTCATAACTAATTTTTCAGCAACCCATTTACTTTGACCATAGCCTTCAGAAAGGCTTTCACCATCAGGCAATTTATCTTGTTCTAGGACTACTTTAGCCTGATAGTAAATATCCGAGCAAAACACTCCAACGGTAGAAATGAAATGAACTGGTTTTGTTTTGATAATACAGCCTAATCTCAAAACTTCCTGCGTACCGAGAACGTTTACCGCTTTTAATGCAGAGTATGGATAAACCAGATTTGTTGATGCACCATTGTGGTAAATTACATCTATTTTGCTTGCCAGTGCGCGAAATTTATGTGATGTAAGCCCTAACAAGGGTTGAGATAAATCTCCTAAAACTGGGATGATGCGGTTGCTAATAGGTGGATTAGAAAGTAAATAGCGTTCTCGACTTTTTTGAATTTTTTCGATACCTTGTTGGAGATTGGATGCTCTGACCAGGCAATAAATATTTGCCTGCGTTTGGTTTAGTAAGTCATTAAGTAAGTGAGTACCGAGAAATCCGGTTGCTCCTGTTAATAAGATGTGAGATGGTTCTTTACTCCATTCAAAAGCAATATTTTCAGCATAGATTGTAGGGTCTAGGATTGCTTCCGCGTTTAGATCGATAATTTCTTTTTGTGGTGATGTAGAATAGAAATCTGGGCGACTAGCGAGAGAGATCGCATCCGCAATTCCAGCAATAGTCGGTACTTCAAAGAATTGTCGCAGCGATACTTCTACCTGAAAAGCATCTCTCACTTTAAACATTAACTGAGTAACTTTTAAAGAATGCCCGCCCAAATCGAAAAAGCGATCGTAAATGCCAACTCGATCGATACCCAGAATCTTTTTCCAGATTTCAGCTAACTTTTCTTCCACAGGAGTACGAGGCGCAATGAATGCTGTTTGTAGTTCTTCTCGATTTCCTTCTGGCGCTGGTAAGATTCGTCGATTTACTTTTCCAGAAGGAGTTAAAGGCAGTGCTTCTAAAAAGACAAAAGCATTAGGAATCATGTATTCAGGCAACTTTTCTTGCAAAAAGTGCCGCAATTGGTTAGCAAAAGATGCTAACTCTTTGGAAACCACTACATAAGCAACTAAACGCTTGTCGCCTGGTATATCTTCCCTAACAATAACAACAGCTTCTCCTACGTTTGGGTGTTGTGCCAAAGCAGTTTCGATCTCTCCTAACTCAATCCGAAAGCCGCGAATTTTTACTTGGTCGTCAATTCGACCCATATACTCGATGTTACCATCTGGTAAATAGCGGGCTAGATCGCCGGTTTTGTACAGTTTTGAGTTGTGAGTTGTGAGTTGTGAGTTTGCTTTTAATTCAGAACTAAAAACTAAGAACTCATCACTATTTAAGAATGGGTTTTCAATAAACCGTTGGGATGTTAAATCTGGTCTGTTGATATAACCATTGGCTAAACTAATACCACCGATGTAAAGTTCTCCGGGAATACCAATAGGTACTGGTTGTAATTGTGAATCGAGGATGTGGATTTTGGCGTTGGCAATAGGACGACCGATGGACGGCAATTTATCCCAATTTTCAGGCGAATCAGTGAGAGTAAATGCAGTTACTACATGACTTTCAGAAGGGCCATATTGATTGTGCAAAGTGCAATCTTTTAGCTGACTAAACCAATTGACGATCGCTCGACTAATTTGTAACTGTTCGCCAGCCGTCATAATTTCTCGCAAACTATGAGGTACGGTTCCTCGTTCCTCAGCAACCTCAGCTAGATGCTGAAGGGCAATAAAAGGAAGAAATAAACGTTCGATCGCTTCATCTTGGAGAAGTTGCAATAAAGCTACTGCATCTTTGCGAATAATGTCTGAAATTAACACCAAAGTGCCGCCAGAACACCAACTGGAAAAACACTCCTGAAAAGAAACATCGAAACTGATGGGGGCAAATTGGAGGGTTTTAGTAGCAGGAAAAGCGAAATTTTGTAATTGCCAATCAATCAGATTCACCAGGGGACGGTGACTCATTGCCACCCCTTTAGGTTTGCCTGTAGAACCTGATGTATAGATAACGTAAGCTAAATGGTCGGGTAATACGGCTGTCGTGGGGTTATCTTGCGGGCGTTGGGCGATCGATTTCCAGCCCCGATCTAAACAGATCGCTGGTATCCCATACTCTAACAGTGGCGGCAATAAACTTGCCTGAGTTAGCACTACTGGAACTCCGGCATTTTCCAGCATATAAGCTATCCGTTCTTGCGGATAAGCCGGGTCAAGAGGTAAGTAAGCCGCACCTGCTTTTAGGATACCCAAAAGTCCGATCGCCATTTCCAGCGATCGTTCTACACAGATACCAACTACTGCATCTGGTACAACTCCTAGCGAGCGTAAATGATGCGCTAATTGATTCGCCCTTTGATTCAACTCCTGATAGGTGAGTTGTTGCCCTTCAAATATTACTGCTACCGCATCGGAATTTTGCTCTACTCGATCTTCAAATAACTGATGAACGCACTTATGTGACGAATATTTTCTCTCCGTAGCATTCCAACTTATTAACTGTTGCCGTTCGCCAATTTTTAACAAAGACAACTTCGAGATTGACTGGTCTGGATTAGCAACTATACTCTCCAATAAAGTTATAAAATGCCCAACCATCCGGGAAATAGTAGCGGCCTCAAATAAATCGGTATCGTACTCAAAACGACCAATAATTCCTTCCGTTTTTTCTTCTAGTTGGAGAAACAAATCGCACTTAGATGTACCGATATGAATGTCCATCTGACTGACTTTCCAATCCTTAGAATCCAAAGTTACGAGCGGCGGTTCTAAAATAAACATCACCTGAAATAACGGGTTTTGACCCAACTTTCTTTCTGGTTGAAGTTCTTCCACCAGTTTTTCAAATGGCAAGTCTTGGTAAGTATAAGCTCCTAAAGCTACTTCTCGTTCCCTGGAAAGTAACTGTCGGAAACTGGGAAAACCAGAAAGGTCAGTACGCAGAATCAGCGTATTGAGGAAGTACCCAATCAATCTTTCAATCTCCGATCGATTTCGCCCACCAATAACAGTGGCGACGGGAATATCTTCTTGTCCCGAATAGCGGTAGAGCAAAATTTTGAAGGCCGCCATTAATGTCATAAATAAAGTGACATTTTCCTGAAGGGAAAAAGCTTTCAAAGCCTCAGTTAAACCCTTCGAGAGTGCCAGAGTTTGCATTCCACCTCGAAACCTTTGAACTGGCGGTCGTGGATTATCGGTGGGCAAATGTAGCGGGGGCAAATCTGCTAATTGCTGTTTCCAGTAAGCTAGCTGTGGCTTCAGTAATTCTACTTGTAGTTGTTGCCGCTGCCAGTAGGCAAAGTCGGCATACTGAACGGTTAATTCTCTCAGGGAGGAGGGTTTGCGATCGCAAATAGCTTCGTAGAGTGCTACCAGTTCGGGAAATAGTACGCTGTATATAGAAACCGCATCTAAAATAATGTGATGTACGGTTATGTAGAGTCTGTAATCTGTATTGCTGAGTTTAATTAGAGTAGCTCTTAGCAACAAATCCGAGGTGAGATTAAAAGGTTGCCGTGCCTTTTCTGTTACCAACTGCAAAGCTTCCGTTTCGCGATCGCTCTCTGACGCTATTTCTTGAAGGTCAATTAATGGTAGGGATAAATAGGAAGTAGGCTGAACGATCCGAATTGGTTGACCATCGACGACAGAAAAGTTGGTTCGTAGAATTTCGTGGCGAGCGATAATTTGGTTGAAACTTTGTTCTAACGCTAATCGATCGAGCGAACTCGGTAAGTAAATTGTAAAGTGTTCGTTATAAAAAGGATTCCCCGGTTCTATTTGTGCCAAAAACCACAACTGTTGTTCGCCAAAAGAGAGAGGCAGATTCTGGTTGCGAGAAATCACTTCGATTGGAGAAAGTTTTAACCTTGAGTTTGTTTGAAGTTCTGTTTCTATTTGCTGGGCTAATTCGGCTATTGTGGGTGCTTCAAACAAAGAACGCAGAGACAATTCTATTTCAAGCGTATTTCGGATGCGAGAGATAACTTGAGCAGCAAGTAACGAGTCTCCTCCGCATTCCCAAAAGTTGTCATGAATTCCAACTTGCTCTAAATCTAAAATTTCCGTCCAAATTATTGCTACTACTTCTTCTACCGGAGTACGAGGAGGAACAAAAGGCATTAACTCAAGCTCTCGTTCCAGTTCTAAAACATCTGTTTTTTCTACAATATCAGTTACAGAGTCAATATTGCTATTTGTCAGTTTCTTTCTGATTTGTTTCGGTGAAGGTAGCGCTTGACGATCCACTTTTCCGTTGGGAGTTAGCGGCAATTCTTTCAGCATGACAAAGTTAGAAGGCACCATGTATTCAGGTAACTTCTGTTTTAAGAAGTTACGGAGGTTACGGCTAACCGTGCGCTGCAAAAATTTCAGAATTTTCTGTTTTTCTAGGAGATAATCTAAGCTGGTTTGGATGGTAATTTGCTGCGTTGGCGTTAGCTCAAACTGAATCCCCGTTTGCTGTTCTTCTTGCCATACTACTTTACCTTCTACCCACAAAAATTGAGAATTTTCTGGTAGCTGTAGGTGCAAGCGAACGCGACTATCTCGCTCTAAAATTTCTGTCATTCCTACTAAGCTAATACCACCTATTGAAATGTCTTCGGTGGTTACTTCTATAGTACGATTACCATCAAATTCAACCAAGCAAGGACTTTGATAAGGTATCCGTTCTGGTATGAGATTAGAGACGATGTAGGCGACTAAACGCTTGTCACCCGGTACGTCTTCCCGTGCGATCGCAACGGCTTCTCGCACGTCAGGATGTTGTCGCAGTGATGCTTCAATTTCTGCTAATTCTATGCGGAATCCGCGAATTTTTACTTGATGATCGATGCGACCGATAAATTCAATATTACCGTCTGGTAAGTAACGAGCCAAATCACCAGTTTTGTAGAGGCGCGAACCTGGTTCATTGCTAAAAGGATTGGGAATAAATTTCTCTTGAGTAGTTTCGGGACGGTTGAGGTAGCCTCTTGCTAGTCCCACACCAGCAATGTGGAGTTCTCCAGCAATGCCTACAGAAACAGGTTGTTTATGGCGATCGAGAATATAGATTTGAGTATTATCGATCGCACGACCAATTGGCAGCACGTCCATGCTTTCAAAGCATTGTGCGACTGTAGCGCAGACAGTGGACTCAGTAGGCCCGTAAGCATTAAAGAACCGCCGTCCCCTAGCCCATTGAGCAACCAATTTTGTCGGACATGGTTCTCCCGCGACGATGATATTCTGCAACGCTGGCAACTCCTCACTCGGCAGAGCACTAAGTGCTGATGGCACGAGAGTAAGATGAGTAATCCCCTGCTCTTGCAATAGTCGCAGTAAAGGTTGTCCCGGTTGCAGGGATTCTCGTGTTCCTAGGTAAAGCCGTGCTCCGGAACACAGAGCCATGACAATTTCCCAGATAGAAGCGTCAAAGCTGAAGGAGGCAAATTGGAGAACGCGGCTATCGGGCTGCACATCAAACAGTTTGATTTGTGCCTGCGCTAGATTGCACAATCCTCGGTGAGGAATGAGAACTCCTTTGGGATTTCCGGTTGATCCAGAGGTATAGATTACGTAAGCTAAGTTCTCGGGTACCACATCACTGATGGGAGAAATTTCGGGCATCACGGAGATTTCTTTCCAATCTGAATCTAGACAAACTACCCGTGCTTGATGTTCTGATAACGAGGCAATCAGTTGTTTTTGAGTTAATAGAACTGGTAGTTGCGAATCATCGAGCATATAAGCGATGCGCTCAGATGGATAGGCAGGGTCTATGGGGACGTAAGCACCACCCGCTTTGAGTACGCCTAGGATTCCCACGATCGTATCAAAGGAACGTTCGACGTAGATGCCTACTAACACTTCTGGCTTTACTCCGAGCGATCGCAGGTAATTCGCTAACTGATTCGCTTTTACATTCAATTCTCGGTAAGTTAATTTTTGTCCTTCAAAAACCACCGCCACAGCATCCGGTGTACGCTCCACTTGAGATTCAAACAGTTGATGAATAGCTCCACCTTTCAAATGATCGGACATTTGATGCTTCCTCTAAGTAATTATACTAAGTGACTGATTGTAAGCGATTATCTAGAACTTTCACTCTGAAGCAATGCTCAACTAAAAGCCTTTGTGTTTAGCGAAAAGCTTTACAGGTTCGACCTAAGTTTAAAGCTTAATCTTCTGTCCGCTTTTTTTGGGATCACTGCTACTAAATATAGGTTACTCCAAATTGAAAAAAAATCACAAATTTAGGAGGATCGAAAATTATTTACTACCTTCGGAATCACCCAAATAATATCTACACTAGGGAGCTTGACTTTTGGCGATTTTGCTGGTTTACGGGAATCTCAATTATGAACTCCGCACCTTGACCTGGCGCTGAAACGCAGTTCAGTTGTCCGCCATGTTTTTCAACCACAATTTGATAACTAATAGACAACCCCAAACCCGTTCCAGAACCAACGGGTTTGGTTGTAAAGAATGGGTCAAATAGTTTAGTACGCACTTCTTCAGTTACGCCAGTTCCATTGTCAGCAATCCGTATTCTTATCCAATCGCAATCTATTACTTCAGTTACGATTATTATCGTGCTATAATTTTCCTTCATCTCTGTTTGTGAGCGATGGCGATCGCGCTGATATAACGCATCAATAGCATTAGCAATAATGTTCATAAATACTTGGTTTAACTGCCCTGGATAACACTCTACTAATGGTAGTTTACCATAATTTTTAATTACCTGAATTGCTGAATTATCTGCCTTTTTATTCAAACGGTTTCGCAAAATTAACAGCGTACTTTCAATACCCTCATGGATATCTACGGATTTGATATCTGCTTCATCTAAACGAGAAAAACTTCTAAGTGACAAAACGATTTCGCGAATACGGGTTGCTCCCAGTTGCATTGAAGAAAACAATTTAGGTAAATCTTCCAATAAGTATCCCAACTCAATTTCTTCAATATAATTTTGAATTTCGGGTTGAGGACTATGATTGCTGTCTTGATAGAGAGCAATTAAATGTAATAGTTGTTCGCTATATTCGCTAGCGTGGCTTAAATTACCATAAATAAAGTTAACTGGATTGTTTATTTCGTGAGCAACACCAGCAACTAATTGTCCCAAACTAGACATTTTTTCAGTTTGGATAATTTGTGCTTGAGCTTGCTTTAGTTCATCCAAAGCTTTTTGTAATTTAATTGCTTGATCTTTTAATTTATCATTTTTTTCGCTTAGTTCAAAGGTACGTTCTTTCACTTTTTCTTCTAGTGTGCGGCTGTATTCTTCTAAATTTTTATAGAGCAAAGCATTCTCTAAAGAAATAACTATTTGGGTCGAAAGTATTTTAACGATTTCTAAACGAGCAGGTGTAAATGCCCCAACAGTTAAATTATTCTCTAAATAAATTATGCCAAGGAGTTTATTTTGATTGATAATAGGGGTACATAAAATAGATTTAACTTGAGCTTGAATGATATACGAGTCTTTGATAAAGATTCCATCTTTTGCTGCATTATTTAAAATAACATTTTCTTTTGTCCTAGCTACGTAATTTATTAAAGAAACTGGTATATTTTGGCTATTATTTATAGATGTTGATGTCCACAAAGTTATTTGTTCTTGTTCTACAGCACCAGTTGCTTTTATCGTTAAGATACCATCTGTTTCTAAAACAAGGCAGCTAGTTTGAGCCCCTGCATTCTCCATTACAACTTTTAGTAATTTCTCCAAAAACTTATCAAGTAGAATTTCGCCAGCAAGAGCTTGCGATGCTTTGATTATAGTCGCTAAGTCTAAAACATCGCCTTTAGTTCCGAAGTTTGAAGAACTTGTTGTAACAGTTAGTTCTCGACTAGAAGTTTTATTGGAAGTTAAAGATATTAATTGCGGGTATTTTGATTCCAAATCTTTAATTTTTGCTATTGCTCCCCAACGAACATAGCAATAGTATGAATCTACTAAATATGTTTGAGCTATTTTTTCTCTTCCAAGACTACGATAAAATTCTGCGGCTTTTTCGTTCGCTAATGCTTCTTCGTGAATATAACCTTGCTCTTTTGCTCCTTGAATTGCTAGATCGTAATATTCCATTGCTGGCAGTATATGCCCTAAAATTTTAGCTTTTTCTGCTTCTACTAAATAATATTTGTGTTCGTAATTCATGGGAGCATATAACGACCATTTTTTTAATTTAATTTGGTTTGCTTCCACTTGTTTTAGGTTGATTTCTCTATCAATTTCTCCTACCATTGAACATGGTGCAAGTAGAATCATAGAATAGTAAAAATTTTGTTCGCTTGTATGTAATAAACCTGCCAAATAACTAGAATATTGCTCGGCTAGCTTTATATAACTAACTGCTTCTGCGTAATTTTCAAATAAATATAAAAATATAGATTTCGCAAGATATAGAGAAAAAAGTAATGCACCATTATTTGATTCAATAAAACCAGGCAGCATTACTTCTTCATCAAAAAAATTACCTAGCGCTCTACATTCATTTTCTGTCTTATCCAAAAGTTTCCCAACTAATTGTCGCCAAATTATAATAGGTAAGCTAAAATAACTTATTTTCAAATTAACTAATAGGTTGATGTAAATAGTTTGTTTAGCACAGACTTCATTTAGTTGCTCGCCTACAAAAAATGGATAAAGTGAAGTGTAACCAGCCGCGTAACCCGCATACTCTAAATCGCCATTTTCTAAACCATGTTGAACAGCTTCTTGTAAAGGTTCTATGGTTTCCCTAACATGGCTTACCCAAATTTTGATATGAGCATAAAATACTTCATATACTTTCGTTTTAATTTCCTTAGCATTCAAATTTTCTAATAAATTTATTCCTATTTGACCGACTTGATATCCACTTTCAATATTATCTATTGAAGTACAAAGGAGCAGTCCATAAAAAGCATAAGCGAAAGTAGATAGTGATGAATTTCCATACTTAAAGCAAATATTGACCATCGTAAACACGATCGGTGACAAAAGTGCTGGATTCATTACATAAGCAGGTGTTATCGCTTTAATTAATATTCGCATAGCCGCAAGTTTATAAGGATCGACCATTTCTGGTAGATTGCTTAAATTTCCGATCTCTAATCCTTCTGGCAATTTTTTAACTAAAGTTTCTCCTAGCATTTCCAGCACTAGGAATGATGTGTCAAGCGCTGCTTGCATCTGATTGAGAGAAATATAAAATTGAATCTTTATTTCATATGTTTTAATTTTTTCTAAAAGCGAAGTAGCTTGCTTTAACACAATATCACCAAGGAAACTTGAAGTTTCAAAGTTACCATTTAAATATTCTACTTCTACTGCCTCTGTATATAGCGACCAAGTTAATTCATAATTACTATACCAGCTATCTTCTGCAAGTAGTTCTAGACCAAAATGTAAGTATCCATGGGCGAGTTCATAAGCTGCTGCTGCCTTTGCTTTCCGAGCTGCAAACAGATTTAACTCAGCCAGATTGTGTTGAATTTTTTGATGGGTAATTAACTCAATAGCGATATTTAAATGATTGACAATATCAAAAATTTTGTCTTCTATTTCTGTTGTTTGAGTATTTTTTAGCAATAGTTGACCGACTTTTAAATGAAGTTCTTTTTTTTGGTCCGTAGGAACTAAAAAATAAGCGGCTTGTTGAACGCGATCGTGCAAAAATTTATACTCAATACTTAAAGATAAATCACTGGGTGTTTCGGACTCATCAACTAATGTTAAGGTTGTATTTAAATCATTAGCTAAAGGAATTTTATAAGCACCGCTCAAAGGGAAAATTAAATCTTCTTGAACTGCTTGCCAAAGCTCTGTTGCGGTAGATGATAAAGATTTTTCATTGACTATTGCTAGATCGTTTAATGTAAATGTGTTACCAATACAAGCTGCTACTTTTAAAACATTTTGCGTAAAACTAGGAAGTTTTTCAATTTTTTTAACCATTAGTTCAACAACATTTTCTGTCATTTTAACTTGTTGAACTCGCTGAATATCCCACTGCCATTTACCAGCAGTTAGATCGAATGAAAGTAGGTTCTCTTGGTAGAATGTTTTAAATATTTGAGTTACAAAAAAGGGATTGCCAGCCGTTTTGTTAAAGACTATTTCTGCTAAAGGTAAGGATCTTTCTAATTCGCAGTGAAGCGTGTCTGCAATTAATTCATTAACTTGAACAGTATTTAAAGGTTGTATATCGAGCTGATTTACTTTAACTTCTGCTTTTTGAATTTCATTCAAAAGCAACGTCAATGAATGAGTTTCGTTCACTTCGTTAGCTCGGTAAGCTCCAATTAATAAAAAGTATTGACTATCTAATGACATCATTAGTAGCTGGAGTAATTTTAATGAGGCTGAATCAACCCACTGTAAGTCGTCTATGAAAAGAACTAAAGGATGTTTTTTACTGGTGAAAACACCCACAAACTTTTGAAATACTAAATAAAATCGATTTTGTGATTCTCCAGATTCTAATTGAGGAAGAGGTGGTTGCTGCCCAATAATTAATTCTACTTCAGGAATGACTTCAATAATAACTCTGCCATTTGTACCCAAAGCTTTTAATAACTTATTTTTCCAAATTTCGACTTTTTCTTTACTTTCAGTTAATAGCTGTCGAATCAAGGTCTGAAAAGCTTGAATTAGTGCAGCATAAGGAATACCGCGTTTAAATTGCTCGCACTTTCCCGAAGTAAAATAACCCTTTCGCCGCACAATTTGTCTATCAATCTCATTAATCAAGGCTGTTTTGCCGATTCCTGAATAACCGGAAACAAGTATCATCTCACTCGTACCTTTACTGATTCTTTCAAATGCAGCGTTTAGGGTAGCAATTTCTAGCTCGCGGCCATAAAGCTTTTGGGGTATTTGAAATTTAGCAAAAATATCATGCTGACCGAGAATGAAATCTTTAATTCTTCCATTGGTTTGTAGTTGAGTTAAACACGCTTCCAAATCTGCCTTAATTCCATAAGCACTTTGATATCTATCCTCAGCAGTTTTGGCTAATAATTTCATCACGATATCAGATACTACTTTCGGGATAGTTGGATCTAGTTCATGCGGTAAAGCGGGTATTTTGGCAATATGACTGTGAACGAGTTCCATCGCATCTGTAGTTTGAAATGGCAACTGTCTAGTTAGCATTTCATAAAATGTGACACCCAAAGAATAAAAGTCAGTACGATAATCAATCGAGCGATTCATCCTACCAGTTTGCTCTGGGGACATATAAGCCAAAGTTCCTTCTAATCGATCGGGATTGCTGGCTAGATATTTTTCTTGCATCAGAAGTGATGCAATTGAAAAGTCTGCGATCTTTATTTTTAATGTTCGCTCGTTAATAAGGATGTTATCGGGCTTGATATCTTTGTGTATAATATTTCTTCTATGTACTTCTTCTAAAGCTTTAGTTAATCCAATTGATATTTGCAAAAATACAGATAAATCTATAAATTTACCAGTTTGAAAAAAGTTTTTCAGTGAATTACCGCCAAAATCTTCTAAAACTATAGCTATATAATTGTTAGATTTTTCTATGCTATAAGCTTTGATAATCCCTTCTGAATCTAAGTCTTTCAGCAATTCATACTGGTGTTTAAATACATACATATCTTGACTGGAAGGATATGCCTTTTTAAGAATTTTAATAATAACAGGTTGACTATCTCGAATTCTTCGGGCTCTATAAACCAGGGTTATTAAACTATCGTGAATTTTTTCTAAGTATTCATAACCTGCAATAATAAACATGGCTTTTTCCGGGTTGTTAGCAGAAAGTTTATAAGTTTTATTAATCCTAATTGATCGCTCTTAGTTTTGCCTCAGTAATTTTACGGTTTCGAGCCTCCAGCTTAAATATAATTTAACGTGAGTTCGATGGAGTGTGCTCGCTTGGTTGACATAGTGGATGGGTGGGCGATCGCTTCAGTGACGGGCTCTGCGGGAGTGGGCGATCGCTTCATTTGTGCTAGCATCAAATCTCAAATGTTGAGGGAATTAATAATAAGTTAAAACTGTTAAAATGTAGTGGATTCTGGTTGAGAAATTTTAAAACTTTGAAATCAGCTCTTGGCTTTTTTGGCATTTTCCTAAAGATATAGCACTTCTTCAATTGGATAATAGTTCTTAACGAGCTGCTTTGCTCTCCAACACTCAGCCAGAAGAAGCTGGATTTTTCTGGCTTTGTACCATTCCTCTATCTGAGCTGGTGTCTGAGCTTGCTTTAGGAGGTCATCGCTGGGCAAGCTGGCTATACGTTGGGCAATTTGCTCGCCTATTTCAGGGTTTTTTCAATTCATTAGGTAACTGGGAGTAAAGTGGGAAAAACAGGGCAAAAGTAGCTCCGGTCGTTTACTGCCCAATTGTAATCCCTAATTTCAGAGCCGGATTATTTGCCCGCCGCTGCGCTACGTGAGTATAAATAGAGGTCGTCTTGGGGTATTTATGCCCCAACAAGTCCTGCACTTGTCGCAGTTTGGCCCCCGCTCGCAGCGCCAGCGTTCCCGCCGTATGTCTCAAACTGTGGGTCGATATCGTGCGCCCCGGCGTGTGTTTCAGCCCTGCTTCCTTTAAATATAGAGGAAACTATAGCACCTAGCTGGTATCGCTTGCTTTCTGTGTAAGAGAGAAATAAAAAGGTTCCTACCATCAATAGTCCGGACACTTTTTAATGTGCAACGATAGAGTGCGGGTTTTGGACTCGAAGCTCGTCGCGATCGCCAACGATAGAATGACGGTTTCAGGCGTTTATCTAAAAACTGTCCGGACTATTGTAATAACTGAACCTTACTTTAATAGTATCTATATAAATCAATACCGTGCTTCCTCCCTTAGCCTAATGACTGTTGCACTCAGGGGTTCACCCTTTACTTGAATAGAGTCTCGGAATCTCTTGAGTTCAGCTAACCGCTGCTCCTTCGTGAGTGGCGGGACTACGCGAGCTATTACTTGGCCTTCCTGTACGATCGTCACTTCTTCTCCTTTGGCCACCTTTTCCAAGATGGCTTGCAGACTCTGCTTGGCTTCTTCAACGCTAATCGCAGCCATCTCATTAGTTTTTTAGGTACTTTTTAAGTTTACAGCAACAGGATATTTAATGCGAAAAAGGTCGATTCCCTACTCTTCGGGAACCCCTGCGGGAAGATAGCTTCGCTGGCGCGTACCTTTTCTATTTCTAACCAAAATTTAACGTTGCCCTGCTTGAAGTGCAGAATTTGCTATCTGGACAACTTCTTGCTGCCGTGCGTTTTTCCTTGTGACTCGGTACAGCACCCCCAGCCTTTGCCACTCAACAAAAGCAGTGCAGTAAGCACCGCAATTATTGAAATAAATTCCCCTGATGCCGCCTGCTAATTCAATGCTTCTATAAGTATCCTGCGGCAATCGCGAAGGAGGCGAAAACGGTTCATTTCTTTTAGCTTCGATTGTGCCGAAATAACAGGCTCCGGTGCGGCATCCTTTGCCTAAATACATTCCCACAATGTAACCGTGGGCACCGGCTTGCACATCAAAATTAAGTTGCTGAATGTCAGATAAAGGAAGTCTACTCGGAAGAAAAACAGGCACTCGCGTTTTGCCTTGGATTTGTCTAAAGATGTTACTCGCAGGAAAACGACTGTTAGCTTGGTTTGCACCTGAGTTATCGGGGATTGGGGGAAACTTTTGCACAAAATCCCTCCACTGCACAACTCTATTTTTAGCAATGTTAAAAGTGGGAATAGAGTATTTTTCTAGCGCAAAAGAAGGGCGACCATTTTTCAGGTTGAAGCTGCGGCGAATCACTGTAATTTCAGGTTTCCCTAACCCGTAAGCTATGGCTATGGAACGGGCGAGATTGCAGCTAATTTTGAAGCGTCCCATCTCAATATTGCCATTTTCCGCTTGATAAGACCAATTGTAACCCTCAGAAGCACGATCGCGATCGCACAGAAAATGAGAAATCTCAAACATCTTGGCAATATGAACATCATACCGCCGTAAGTTGCGGCGACCGGCAGATTTTGCAGTGTTGCGATCGGGTACAATAAATTGTATCGGTTGCCAGCTATCTTCAGGGGAATAATTAAACCAGCGGATTTCTGTAATCGGGAGTTCATTTCTTGCTAACGCTGAGTTTGGTGTCAAAGGTGCGTGAAGCGAAGCTATCCCGTTCCCCGCAGGGGTTCCCGAAGGGTAGGGAATCGTAAAAGCAGTGACCACACAAGCAAAAATCGCCGCAAATAGCCATCTTCCCCTCATCCTGATTTCCCCCTAAGTAGGTCAGCGCAAAAAAAACAATAGCATCTTGTAAGGGGCGAGTGCGAGTTAAGATATATCATACAATAACGGTAAGGTGCGGCCTTACGCACCCTACATATAGAAGTTGTGCCTCCCAGACTGCTAAACTTAACGCTTCCCAGCTTGAATAGCAGAATTTCCTATTAAAATTAAATCAGATTCTCGTCCGTTCTTAATGGCGACGGTATACATAAAACCCTGAGTTTTCCACTGAAGAGTTGCTGTGCAGTAAGCCCCGCAACCGTTATGAAAAACTCCTTTCACTCCGCCCGCAAGTTTGACAGTTTTTAACGTCTTAGTTACCCCTTCTAGTTTTGTAGTAAACGCCCCGCCTTTTTGACCTTCAATTGACCCAAAAGTGCAAACTGTCGTACCGCCGCAATCTGGTTTATACTCGATTGAAATAGTATAGCTGTTTGCTTCTGCTGTAGTTGGATAGTACATTTTTGGCAAATCCGGAATCCTGCTGGGAATAAAAATAGGCACTTGCGTTTTGCCTTTTAACTTTCGCAAAATTTCATTTACCGGAAACGCAGTGCCTCCTTGAGCAATTTGTGTTGTTCCCGATTGTCGCTGCGACAATTGCGAAGATCCAAAAACAACCGAGGGAGGTACTAAAGCCGTCAATACACAAGCAGAAGTAGCGAAAAGCAATAATTTCTTCTTCACGGTCTTTTCCCTTAATATTCCAATAGTTTAGTTGGGCGGCGAACCGCATTCACGTATGTACAACCATAATTCAAAATACCAAATTAAGACTCGCTTTTCCGGGAAAAATGTTTTTTGACTATCTTGACACGGTTGGCAGAATATGAAGTCATATATAATATAGAGAAGGCGAGCAATTTAGGAGTCGATCGTGGAACTGCAAGAGTATTTGCGCCAGCACGGATTGGAAACTTTGTCGGAAACTTATCATATCAAAGTTACCCGCCACCGCCAATATCCCGATTTAGTCGGTCTGAAATACTCGCAGATAGAATCTCCCCTAGGCGAAAAGATAGTCCAGCAGTGCCGAGGCATTATTTTAGATTCATCTCAAGATTGGCAGATAGTTTCTTATCCCTACGACAAATTTTTTAATTACGGAGAAATTCACGCCGCTGCAATTGATTGGAGAAATGCCAAAGTTTATGAAAAACTAGACGGTTCTCTGACTGTACTGTATTTTTACAAGGGAGAATGGAGAGTGCAATCTAGCGGTACTCCCGACGCCGCCGGCGAAGTTAACGGTTTTGGGTTCAGCTTTGCGGAACTTTTTTGGAAAGTCTGGCAAGAATTGGGATATCAATTGCCACAAGAAAGAGACCAGTGTTTTATATTTGAGTTGATGACGCCTTACAATAGAATAGTTGTCCAGCAACAAAACAATCAAATCGTGCTGCACGGGGTTCGCAACACTCAAACGCTTGTAGAAACAGACCCGAGTCTTTGGGCCAATAAATATGGCTGGGAATTGGTCGCTTCCTATCCTTTAACTAGCTGGAAAGAAGTTATCGAAGCGGCTCAACATTTAGATCCGATGGATTCGGAAGGGTATATTATCTGCGATGCTAACTTCAACAGAGTTAAAGTTAAGTCTCCGCAATATGTGGCGATTTCCCATCTCCGCGAAGGGTTTTCGACTCGCCACCTGATAGAAATTGTTTTAACTAATGAAGGAGAAGAGTTTTTAGCTTATTTTTCTGAGTGGAGTGAGTTGTATCAAAAAGTTAAAGACAAATATCAATCTTTGGTTGAAGAAATCGAGGAAGCTTACCGACAGCACGAACATATCGAAGTTCAGAAAGATTTTGCATTAGCTGTGAAACATTTGCCGTATTCGGGGATTTTGTTTTCTTTGCGGGCCCGAAGAGTTGGGGGAGTGAAAGAAGCTCTCCGTGATGTTACGATCCATAAAATAGAGGAGCTATTGGGTTTAGATTACATCCATCTAGGATTGTAGTAATACTACAGTCGTTTCTTGAATGAGGACTAAAATCATCACTACGAACGAAAATTAACATTATATTTAAGTGACCGAATAAAGAAATAAATGCACCTAATTAAACCTAAGATACAGATGGCTAAAAAGCTTGCTGTATGAGCATTCTTCCTGAAATCCGTTACATCCGTTACAGAATCCGTTGCCGAACTTCCTTATTCCTTCTACTTACCATGAAAAGAGTTATTGTACTTGTCGGTTTACCTGCTTCGGGAAAATCTCAATTTGCTAGGGAATTGCTGCTGTCTGAACCTGCAAAGTGGGTGCGTAGCAATAAAGATTTGCTCAGAGAAATGGCTCACGCTTCTCATTGGTCGCCTGCAAATGAAAAGTTTATTGTGCAGTTGAGAGATACGATTATTTTGATGGCTTTGGAAAGCGGCAAGCACGTCATTGTTGATGATACTAATTTTGGACCTCACATTGAGCATATTAAACAGTTGGTAAAAGGTAAAGCTGTTGTCGAAGTTAATGATTCTTTCCTGCAAGTTCCCGTTGAGGAATGTATTAAACGGGATTTGAAAAGGCTTAATTCGGTGGGCAAAGATGTGATCGTGAAGATGTACAATAAGTACGTGCGGGTTCCCGTTGAGCCGCCGGAATATAACCCGGATTTGCCGGATGCAATTATTGTTGATATGGACGGCACGCTGGCACTTCTCAATGGCAGAAATCCTTTTGATGCTTCGACGTGCGATCGCGATTTGCCCAATCAGCCCGTCTTAGATACCGTTCGCAAGTGGCAATCCAGCGTTAATATCATTGTAGTGTCGGGCCGCACAGATGACTGTCAGCCTCAAACTGAAAAATGGTTGCAGCAGTACGAGGTTAATTATGCCAGTCTTTATATGCGGAAAACCGGAGATATGAGGAAGGATTCGATTATTAAAGAGGAGTTCTATCGGCGACATATTGAAGGGAAATATAATGTTAAGTTTGTTTTGGACGATCGCCAGCAAGTTGTTGATATGTGGAGAGGCTTGGGATTGACGGTATTCCAAGTAGATGAAGGGGATTTTTAAGGCAGGGTTTGTTGGTGGGGGCGATCGCAACTTGCAACCATTGTTTTACCCCTAATGCTAAAATCCAAGTAACATTGCAAAAAATTTTGTTATGATATCTATTCCCGAAGCGCCCCAAAAAATGACCGTTGAGGAATATCTCGAATGGGAAGCTCAACAAGAGATTCGCCACGAATATGTCAACGGCGAAGTTTTTGCCATGACGGGCAGTACAATTCCTCATAACGATCTTGCACTTAACTTTTACACTGCATTGCGCCCACATCTGCGTTCCAGAGGCTGTCGAATCAACGTGTCAGACGTGAAATTCCAAGTCAGTTCTCAAAGCCGTTACTACTACCCCGATGTGATAGTCAGTTGCGACTCTCAAGACCTCAATTCCCGCACATTCATTCAGAATCCTAAAATAATTGTCGAAGTTCTTTCACCCAGTACAAGTGCTAAAGATCGGGATGAAAAATTTACTTCTTACCTGAAAATTCCGACTTTGCAAGAGTATATCTTGATTGATTCACAAAAGATTTTTGTTGAGCGTTACTGTCGGGGAGAGGGCAGAATGTGGCTTTACTATTCTTACACTGCTGGAGAGATTGTAACTTTATCAAGCATTGAGTTTAATTTGCCGATCGCACTTTTGTATGAAGGTGTTGGATTGGAAACAGAAACAGAAACCGAAGGATAAAAACACACCTAATTTTGCAGCTTTTTTATGAACAGGCAAGATGCCTGTTCCACAGATAGTCAATTTTATTTTGTGGTGGGCTTAGACGCCGCCCATAAAAGCTGATAATGAACAGGCTTTCTGGCCTGTTCCACAATTATTTACTTATCGCGTCCAAGCCAGCCAGCGATTAAACAAATTTTTCACAAACGGAGTCAAACGAGTGCGATTGTAAGCATCTCCCGCTTTCCGAATTGCATCAGCTTGTGTCGGATACGGGTGAATTGTGCTAGCAATTTTTCCTAAACCAATATTGTTAACCATTGCTAAAGTAATTTCGCTAATCATATCCCCAGCGTGTCGCGCTACAATAGTTGCACCTAATATTTTATCGCTGCCTTTCTTGACGTGAATTTTCACAAATCCTTCCTCTTCGCCGTCAATAATTGCCCGATCGACTTGACTGAAAGGAATTAAAAATGTATCGATATCAATGCCTTTTTCCTTAGCCTCGTGTTCCGCAATTCCGACGCGCGCAATTTCCGGGTCTGTGTAAGTACACCAAGGTATCGTCAAAGCGCTGAGCTTTTTGCGCCCGAAAAATAGAGTGTTTTGAATTACCATTCTCGCGGCAAAATCAGCAGCGTGAGTAAATTTATGTTTCATGCAAATATCCCCAGCGGCATAAATGCGGGGATTAGTAGTTTGCAAATTGTCGTTGACAAATACGCCTGTTTGTGTATCGTATTCAACGCCGATCGCCTCCAGATTCAATCCTTCCACGTTGGGCGATCGCCCTGTACTAACAATAATTTGATCTACTGTTACCGATGCTTCGTTACCTTGAGATTTATAATAAATTACTTTGCCTGCATTTGTTTGCTCAACGCGCTCTATTTGGGATTCTAGTATTAGTTGAATTTCTTCGCGTACAAAAGCGTGCTGCACGATTTTAGCAGCATCCGCATCTTCTTTGTCTAAAATGTGAGCATTTTTGTGCAGCAATACGACTTCCGAACCCAGCCGCCGGAATGCTTGAGCCAATTCGCAGCCGATCGGCCCTGCGCCAATTACTGCCAAACGCTGAGGTCTTTCTGTGAGGTTAAAGACAGTTTCATTTGTCAGATATCCAGCTTCTTGTAAACCGGGAATTTGTGGTTGTAGCGCCCTTGCACCTGTGGCAATTACTGCTTTTTTAAACCGGATAGTTTGCCCTGCAACTTCTACTGTATTATTGCTAGTAAAACGACCGGAACCTAAAAAAACATCAACTCCTAATTTTTGCTGGTAGCGTTCAACAGAATCAACATCGCTGATTCCCGCCCTGATGCGGCGCAGCCGTTCCATCACAGCAGCAAAATCCACTTCTACACTGTCAGAAACGTTAACACCAAATTTACTTGCTTCCGAGATATCGCCGACAATACGAGACGAGCGAATTAAAGCTTTTGAGGGTACGCAACCGACATTCAAACAGTCGCCGCCCATTAAATGTTTTTCAATCAAAGCAACTTTAGCGCCCAAACCTGCGGCACCCGCAGCCACAATTAATCCGGCGGGGCCAGCACCAATTACTACTAAATTATAACTGCTAGCGGGCTGCGGATTTACCCAATCGGGCGGATGCAAATAGGAGACTAATTTCTGGTTGTGTTCGTCCATCGGGGGGACAGTTACGCGATCGACTTTTGACTCCGGCATTCGCAAATCCTCCTAATTAAATACTTTCTTCCAAAGCTTTGCTGGCTATCCGAGTGACAAAGACAGTAACAGTGACAGTAGCAATAAAACCGAGGATATTGATCGACAATTTTGCTGCTTCTGTGTGGGGACTTGTGGACTGACATATCGCGCCTATCGCAGCAACCTCTCCCACCAAAGAACCGGAGTAAACGTACATAATTGTACCCGGTATCATGCCAAAGGAACCCAGCACGTAATCTTTCAAAGAAACCTGAGTAATTCCCAAAGCGTAATTCAATAAATTGAAAGGAAATAAAGGACAAATACGAGTCAAAAAAACTATTTTTAATCCTTGTTGGGAAACTGCGCGATCGAGAGCTTTAAACTTGGGGTGAGATTCCATATATTTTACCACGCGATCGCGGCACAAATAGCGCCCGATCGCAAAAGCAAATACAGCACCTAAAGTGGACGCCGCAAAAACGTAAACAGAACCCCACCACAAACCAAAAATCGCCCCCCCTCCCAGCGTCAGTACCGAACCCGGTACAAACAGTACAGTAGCCAAGTTGTAAATAGCTACAAAAGCCACTGGTCCCCACCAGCCTAAATCCTCGATCCGCATTAACAGATTTCTCAAAACATCTTGAACGTAGGCAGATCTAGTTGCTACAATTAAGAGAGCGAGCAAAAGGGCGATCGAAAAAAACAACACTATGCGTTTAAATTTTACCCTAGCATAATCTTGGATTCGTTCTTTTGCCATGATTCACCCGCAAATATTTATCAGCATTATACTCCCAACTTAAATTATTACTGTAAACTAGCCTAAAAGCGATAGGTCATGACACCAAAAGCCCAACTTCCAATCCCCGAACATTTCGACCCCAAAAAAGTAGGCGAAGTCTGGCGAGTCCCCTACCAAGAACGGACCGCCCAAGCGAAAGATTGGGCAAAGCAGCACAGCATCCAGCCAGCAGCAAGGGACAAAAACCGCATTTGTTTGCTGATAATCGATGCCCAAAATACCTTTTGTTTGCCAGAATTTGAACTATTTGTTGGCGGGCGTTCCGGTAGCGGTGCAGTTGATGACAATCTGCGGCTGTGCGAATTTATTTACAGCAATTTAAACGCAATTACAACCATTGCGCCCACAATGGACACCCACACCGCCATGCAAATTTTTCATCCAATCTTTTGGATCGACGAAGCAGGCGAACACCCCCTACCCGCCGCCACATCAATTACTTTAGAAGACGTGCAGCAAGGGATTTGGAAAGTCAATCCAGCCGTCGCCCACAGCATCAGCGGGGGCAATTTTTCATCACTGGAAAAACAGGCTTGCCACTACGTCAAAAAACTCAGCGCCGATGGTAAATATCCCCTGACAATTTGGCCCTATCACTCGATGCTGGGCGGCATCGGACACGCCCTAGTTTCTGCGGTAGAAGAAGCAATATTTTTTCACAGCATCGCCCGCAACAGCCAAGCACTTTTTGAAATCAAAGGCGGAAATCCGCTGACAGAAAACTATTCGGTTTTGCGACCGGAAGTTTTAGATGGATTCGACGGCAATCCGATTGCTGAAAAGAATGCTAAGTTTATTGATAAATTACTCGATTTTGATGCAGTAATTATTGCCGGACAAGCCAAAAGTCACTGCGTTGCTTGGACAATTGATGATTTGTTAACGGAAATTTTGGCGCGAGATCCGAATTTGGCAAAGAAGGTTTATTTGCTGGAAGATTGCACTTCGCCTGTGGTTGTTCCGGGGGTTGTGGATTTTACGGAACAAGCAGATGCAGCTTATCAAAAATTTGCGGCTGCGGGAATGAATGTTGTTAAATCAAGTGAGTTAATTCTGGGCAATTAAAGACGAGTGTTTTCGCTTGGGGTTTTCAGTGCAAAAAAAGTATACATGATTAACCAGAGGCGGTAATTTTTGTTGGCGTGGCACTCGGCTGCGATCGCATTTAACGGATTACTTATGATATCATATCCGAAAAATCACTTACTGTAGAAGTGTAATCAAGGAGTTTCCCGATGGCTGCAAGCGAAATTTATAGTGTGGTTCTTTTTCGGGATGCGAGTGTGCAAGCAATTTCAAAACTCTCGGTGGCCATCGCCACGACTCTTCTGAGCACAGTTGTCACTGCAACCCAAGCCTACGCAGTTCCCGTAACCTACGATTTCACCATCACTGTTACCAAAGGCGGGTTAGCGGGGAATTCATTCAACGGTTCTTTCAGCTACGATGATGCCAAATTGAAGGGAAAGGGAGTGGAAGAATTGGGAATTAGTGATGGATTAAGAGCCTGCCTAAATTACCTGGGACGCACTTATCGCGAAACCGATGATACCAGTTATCCTACCTTTCCTACACTCAGATTTGAGGATGGCAAGATCGCGCAGCTAAACTTCTGGATTCAACCGAATCAGCGAGTTAATTGGTGGAATTTACCTGGATGGGAAGTCAAGCTGTCTGAGCCTAAAAAAAGCGATTCAACTGTTCTCAATTGTGAAAAACGGTGAGGGGTGGCAAAGGTGCGATAGACTCTAAAAATAGGGTGTTTCGTAATTGCGGGATGATTTTGATGGTTTTGTGCCATCGACTCTCGTACCCCGAAGGCGTGTATTTTCAAAGTAGGCGGGACGCCTAACCCTACTTCCCACAAGCATCCTCCTCAAATTCTGCAACGACAAAAATAGAGGAGGAATTAGATGCAACTGCCTACGGTTATATGGGTAATTTCATGCAGCTATGCTACAAAGGTGCGATCGTCGATCGTCTGCTGGGGCGATCGAATATTTGCGATCGCTATGAACGAAAGACTCAAATATTGTTTGACAAAAAACCGTATGATTCCTATTTTCTGTCGGTCAAGAGTGCCTCTGCGCTTGATTATTTTTAATAACTATTTCCCATCCAATCTGGGAACTTCTTGCAAAAAATTGCCGCTCAACATTAACTCAGTTATCCGGTCTAACTGGCCGCTGACTTGCAATTTTTTATCGGCTTGAAAGCGCTCTATATCTGCTTTTAAATTGCCGCTATTATATCCTAATTTACTCAAATAGTCAATAGCTTGTTTGTCACTTAACAAGATATCCGCAGACCGGAAAATCGGCACGTATTGATCGCGCCAAATCTGGGCAAAAGTTGCCCTATCTAAATAGAAAATCCTGCCCCGCGCCGGGTCTCCAATGGCAGCTACACTGTCATTCATTCCCAGCAAAGCGACCGCGTGCGGTAGCTTCCGAGGGCCGTCAAACAGCCAAACTGCTAGCACTCCAGGGCGATTAATTTGCTGAATTTGCTCCCAAGTTGGCGTTAGTTCGATCGCATTTACGCCCAAAGCTCTTGCTGCTATTATTAGCTGTGGCATCGAAGTTCCCAAGCGACTCGTGCCCGCAAAACGCGCTACACTCGATTCCGTCGCATCGATTCCCCAACGCCTTAACACTGTTGCTAGGGCGGCGGGGGCGCAACTGCTGTTAGATGTTTGTCGAAATACACCGTTGGGCCGCAAATTATCTATTAAATCAGCGTAAATGGGCGCCATAAAATAGTTTTCAGCGCCTGTAAATCCTCCGAATCCTAAGAAGCAAATTAAAATTACTGCGATTACTTGCGATCGCGCGGTAAACCAACTTATACTAAAGCCAATACCGCAGACTCCCATCAACATGACTCGTAGCAAAGTCCAAGTAACTCGCATCCCGTGAAAGCGCCACTCGATCGGCAAAGCTGGCATTTGAGGCAGATTTAGAGCCAGTAGCAGCAAGGCAATATAAAAACCCAAAAAAGCTAGGGCGATCGAATTTCTGCCCTTAAACAAATCGTTAGCCGTCACTCCAGAGCGAACTAACACCCGCCCGAACCGCATTCCCCAGAGTAACATCACCGAACCCAGCACCAGCGTCACAAACATTTCCATAAGTTCAGAATTTGATCGCTTAACTAGGTTGTAACATTTATGCGATCGACTTACACCCCAATCAAGAGTTGGAGAGAGTCCGAGTGGGGGAGAGAATTTGACGATGTTTGGGCTTTGTTCCTCCATTACCCGCTACAATCGAATAAACAGGATTTATCCAAAATCGAAGCAGGCAAAACAACCCTCAAGCCTAAAGACTTTGACTTGCCTCGATTTTGGATATTAAGTTTTGCCATATTTTTTTGATGAGTCTGAATAAATGGTTGAGAATCAGATAATTCAGCTACCTAACCTAAAAGGAGATATTGCCATGTTTGCCAACTTAAAGCTGAGAAACCTGATGTTACTCAGATATGCAGTTCCTATTGCTTTGAAGGTGATTAAGTGATTTTTTGTAACAATAAGGAAAATTTTAGATGATTAACTTCAAAGGGACCAAATTAAGACAGCGTATCCTGTGGGGGTATTCCATACCGATTTTGCTTTCAGTGGGAGCAGCTACTTTGGTTTTTTTTAATGCTAAAGAAGTAGAAGAAAAAGCAAAAGTGCTAAATAATTCTAATGCTATTGTTATAGACCTGAAAGATCTTCAACTGGGATTTGCCGGTATGCAGAAAGCTGCTCGTGGCTATTTTTTGGCACAAGAGAGTGATTTCTTAACTGAATACAATGAAGCTGTAAACAGCTTCGATCAATTCTATCAGGATTTACTCAAGCGGGTTCCAAACCCGGAACAGCGCCAGCGACTAGAGGAAATGAATATATTACAAAATCAGATAGACGAAGGCTATAAACAAGCCTTTTCTTTGGTCGAGGGAGGTAAGCGGGACGATGGACTTAACTTATGGAAGACACAAGTTCTACCAAAGCTTCGTCAGGTTGATGCTAGAGCTAAGGAGTTTCAAAAGACCGAACAGGGTATTTTAGTTAATAAAGAAAAAGAGCAAAACCAAGCTTTGCATTTCCTGACTACAGTGGTGATTTTAAGCACTGCTTTAGCAGCGATTATGGCAATTGCGATCGCTCGGTGGATTGCTTCAGGAATTGCAGAGACACTGAATCAGTCCGTCAATATGATTGTTAGTTCTTCCACAGAGATTGCTGCCACAGTTGAACAGCAGGAACGCACAGCCGCACAGCAATCTAGCTCTGTCAATCAAACTACAATCACAATGGATGAGTTGGGCGCTGCTTCCCAACAATCAGCCCAGCAAGCCCAAGCTGGTGCTGAATCTGCACGGCAAGCTTTAAAGATCGCTGAAAAGGGAACCCTAGCAGTGGAGCAAACCCTGGAATCGATGATAATTTTGAAAGAAAATGTCGGGGCGATCGCGGCACAAATTCTGCAATTGAGCGAACAAACCCATCAGATTGGCAATATCTCTACTGATGTCACAGATTTAGCCAATCAAACAAATATGCTGGCACTGAATGCTTCAGTAGAAGCAGTCCGGGCGGGCGAAAACGCCAAAGGTTTTACTGTCATAGCCACAGAAATCCGCAAACTAGCAGATAAAAGTAAGAAATCAGCCGAGAAAATTAACCGCCTAGTCGATGATATCAAGAATGCAATAAGTTCCACCGTAACGGTGACAAAGGAAGGTACTAAAACAGTAGAAGAAGGAACCAAAATCAGTCAAGAAACGGCAGCAGCTTTCTCGGAAGTAGCAAATGCTGTTAACAATGTGGTATTGAACAATCAACAAATTTCTCTGACTGCTCAACAACAAGCAGTTGCTATTAAACAAGTAGTCGATGCGATGAACAGCCTCAACCTAGCAGCCAAAGAAACCGCTAGTGGTATTACTCAAACCAAAGTAGGCACTCAACAATTGAACGATGCAGCCCACAATCTCAATTCAATTGTCTAAAGGGTGCTCAGTGTTTGGGGCCAGCAGGCTAGCAATTGATAGCATTGAGTCATGAATTGATCTGGCAGCCCCCGCAGCTTGTCAAACCTGTGGCATCCAAGTCAAAACGATCGCAGGCGATGGCATCGCCAAAGCCAGGACGATCGAATTTCTGCCCTTAAACAAATGCTTAGCGGTAACGGACGATCGAACTAACACCCGCCCGAACCGTATTCCTCAGACTAACAGCACCGAACCCAACACCAGCGGCACTACTATTTCCATGAACTCAAAATTTTGTTGCTTAACTAGGTTTTAACATTTATGCGATCGACTTGAACCCCAATCAATAGTGGGAGAGAAGAAGAGTGGGGGAGAGAATTTGACGATATTTGGGTTGCGTTCCTCAATTTATCGCTACAATCGAATAAACAGGATTTATCCAAAATCGAAGCAGGAAAAACAACCATTAATTCTAAAGGCTTGACCTGCATCGCTTGCTCGAAATTAACTTTTGTCAGATTTTTGTTGATGAGTCTGAGTCAATGGTTGAGTTAGTAAACCCAGTAAAACAAAAAGAAGCGCTGAATTTTTTTTGATGTAAAAAGGGGCATTAATTATGAATTAGTATTATAGCTTAAATAATTACTTGGGTTAAAAATAGCAGGAACTTATTGAGGCTGTATCTTACCCACAAAAGTCAACAACTAATCAAGGAGTAAAAAGGGAAATGTCGCAAAATAGTATTCGGCTTAGTAAAGTAGTTCCCTTGGGATTCGGGTCCATTTTCTTGTTAATGATTAGCATCGGATTTGCCACTACAATGAGTATGAATAATTTAGGCGAAGCTATTGAGTGGCAAACGCATACTTATGTAGTAAAGACAAATTTACACGCCCTAGAAAAAGATTTATTGGATGCTGAAACAGGACAGCGGGGGTTTATCTTCGCTGGCAAGGAGGAATTTTTAGAGCCTTATAAAAATGGTCAAGTAGCATTTTATAAAACAGTAAATGAGACAAAAGAGTTAATAAAAGATAACCCTGAGCAAGTTAAAAACTTGGAGCAAGTGGAAAAGTTGGGTCAGCAAAAACTAGATGAATTAGCGGAAACTATATCCCTGAAAAGGGCGGGAAAAGAACCAGAGCTAAGAGCCTTGGTGCTTTCAGGTAAAGGCAAGATATTTATGGATGAAATCAGGGATAAGCTGGCCGAAATGCTTAAGGTAGAAGATAATCTACTGGTTCAAAGAACCAAATTAGCAAAACAGTCGGAGCAATTAGCGGCGATTTTTTCGATAGGAGGTACGATTGTTGCTGTAATATTTGGTTCATTTATTGTATTATTTATTTTTGCTAAAATTATCCGACCAATCAATCAGGTAGCAAATACGATCGCCATTTCTTCCACAGAGATTGCTGCCACAGTTGAACAGCAGGAACGCACAGCCACACAGCAATCTAGCTCTGTCAATCAAACTACAATCACAATGGATGAGTTGGGCGCTGCTTCCCAACAATCAGCCCAGCAAGCCCAAGCTGGTGCTGAATCTGCACGGCAAGCTTTACAGATTACTGAAAAGGGAACCCTAGCAGTGGAGCAAACCCTGGAATCGATGATAATTTTGAAAGAAAATGTCGGGGCGATCGCG
>NZ_JAUBQN010000094.1:0-4397 GCF_036701295.1 Microcoleus harperi Pol14_C6
GGTAGTGGCATGGATGAATCGGTCAAAGAAAAGATATTTGACCACTTATTTACAACCAAAGCAGTCGGGAAAGGAACCGGATTGGGATTGGCGATCGCTAAGTCGATCGTTGTCGAAAAACATGGCGGTGCAATTCACGTTAATTCTACCCCAGGCAAAGGCACCGAATTTATTATCATCTTACCATAAAAAGCAAAACAAAACAGTTAATTTCCCGATATTGGCTTATTTAACAACTACTAACCCTTGACTTTCGACCCACAACATAAATGAAAAACACCCAGCAAAACAGTAACGCTCATACAAACTTTCAAATTACAAAATATCAAATTATTGAAACAGTTTATTCAGGAAGTCGCACCTTAGTTTATCGGGCTGTCCGTACTAATGACCGATTACCTGTCGTCATCAAACTACTGAAAAACGAATATCCTACTTTGAGCGAATTGGTGCAATTTTGCAATCAATATACCATTGCTAAAAACCTTCTTCAATCTGGAATTATTGAAACTTATAGCCTAGAACCCTATCAAAATGGCTATGCCTTGGTCATGGAAGACTTTGGGGGTATTTCTCTCAAGGAATGGGTCATGAAAATAGGGAAATCACTATCTTTGAGAAAATTTTTAGAGATCGCGATCGCCCTCTGTAATGCCTTGGATATTTTATACCGCGAACGCATCATTCATAAAGATATCAAACCCACGAATATTCTGATTAATCCCTCAACTAAACAAGTCAAATTAATCGACTTTAGCATTGCATCTTTACTACCAAGAGAAACGCAAATCCTCATCAATCCCAATGTATTAGAAGGAACCCTAGCTTACATTTCTCCCGAACAAACCGGAAGAATGAACCGGGGGATTGACTACCGGACTGATTTTTATTCAATTGGTATCACCTTCTACGAATTATTGACAGGAGAGTTGCCATTTCAATCCAATGACCCGATGGAATTAGTACATTGCCATATCGCCAAAGCAGCACCCTTAGTACACGAAATTAACCCACAAATTCCATCTGTACTTTCAAAGATTGTCAGCAAATTGATGGCAAAAAATGCGGAAGACCGCTATCAAAGTGCTTTAGGACTGAAAACCGATCTAGAAAAATGTTTAGAGCGGCTTAAAGAAACTGGGGAAATTCAGAGTTTTGAAATTGGGCGAAGAGATGTGAGCGATCGCTTCCTCATTCCCGAAAAACTTTACGGACGAGAAGCTGAAGTATCAATACTGCTGCAAGCATTTGAGCGAGTTAGTCAAGGCGCAACAGAAATGATGCTGGTAGCTGGCTTTTCTGGGATTGGTAAAACAGCAGTAGTTAACGAAGTGCATAAACCGATCGTGCGCCAACGGGGTTATTTTATCAAAGGCAAATATGATCAATTTCAGCGTAACATTCCTTTAAGTGCCTTCGTGCAAGCCTTTCGGGATTTAATGGGGCAATTGGTGAGTGAAAGTGATGCCCAAATCAAACAATGGAAAACTAAGATTTTAGAAGCCCTTGGTGACAGCGGACAAGTCATTATTGAAGTCATCCCCGAACTAGAAATAATTATCGGTCAACAACCACCAGCTCCCGAATTATCGGGAACACCAGCACAAAATAGATTTAATTTATTGTTTCAAAAATTTACCCAAGTCTTTACCAATGCCTCACATCCCTTAGTGATGTTTTTAGATGATTTGCAATGGGCAGATTTGGCATCGCTGAACTTAATGCAGCTCCTGATGGCTGATACGGGGTATCTGTTATTAATTGGTGCATACCGCGATAATGAAGTCAACCCCGGACATCCATTGATGTTGACTTTTGGCGAGATACAAAAAAAACAAGCAACGATTAATACGATTACTTTAGTACCATTGAGTCAAGTCACAGTGAATCACTTAGTTGCTGACACCCTGAAATGCTCAAAAAAGTTGGCAGGTAATATTTCTCAACTGATTTATCAAAGAACCAAAGGAAATCCCTTATTTGCTATTCAGTTTCTTAAAGCATTACATCAAGACAATCTCATTCAATTCAATTTTGAATCAGGCTGCTGGCAATGCGATGTTACCCAAGTTAACCAGCAGGTGCTTACAGATGATGTTGTGTCCTTTATGGCATTGCAATTACAAAAATTGCCGCGATCGACTCAAAATGTATTAAAATTAGCTGCTTGTGTTGGTAATCAGTTCGATCTAGCGATTTTGGCAATTGTTTCGGAACAGTCAGAGATAGAAACTGCTGCTGAGTTGTGGAAAACGTTACAAGAAGGATTAATTTTACCGATTAGTGATGTTTATAAATTTTCTCAAGAAAATGATTACGATAAATTAACCCTAGAGAATGGAAATACCACTAAACAATTCGCACGATATAAATTTTTACATGACCGAGTACAGCAAGCGGCTTATTCGCTGATTCCCGATTGTCAAAAACAAGCAACTCATCTCAAAATCGGACAACTACTTCGGAAAAAATTATCACAAATAGAACAAGAGGAAAAACTGTTTGATATTGTCGAGCATTTGAATAAAGGAATTAAGTTAATTACTGAACCGAGAGAACAAGAAATGTTAGCTCAACTAAATTTAAAAGCTGGAGGTAAGGCGAGAAATTCTATAGCATACGCGGCAGCAAGAACATATTTCCAAACAGGCATCGACCTACTACAAATAAACTGTTGGCAAAGTCAGTATGAATTAGCTTTAAACCTCCATATTGCCGCGGCTGAAGCTAGTTATTTGAATAGTGACTTTGAGGGCATGGAACAGATAGCAACAATTATGTTGCTATCTGTTCAAACGATTTTAGACAAAATCAAAATTTACGAAATTCAAATTGCAGCGCAAGTTGTACAAAGTAATGTGTTGGAGGCGATCGCTATTGGCAGAAAAGCATTAGAACAATTGGGGCTTGAACTGCCTACAGAACCCGATCGAGCTAAGACTAGCATAATGCTACAAAGCCTTGCCACCCAACTCGAAGGTAGACAAATTGAAGACTTGATAAATCTGCCCTTAATGACCGATCCTACTGATCGAGCCGCAATGGAATTGATGGCAATGTTGTTTTCACCCATTATCCAAGGAATGCCCGGTTTATTGCCCTTACTGAGTTCGATGATGGTGAATTTATCTCTTCGATCAGGCAATACCGTGGCATCAACAACTGGGTATGGTATTCACGGCATGGTATTATGTGCTTTCTTGGAAGATCCTTCCGCAGGCTATGCTTTTGGTAAGTTGGCTCTAAATTTACTGGAAAAATTTAATATACAAAAAATTAAATCCGGCGTTATGTCTTTATTTGGTTGCTTTATTCAACATTACCAAGAGCGCTTGGATGCCACGATCCCGACTCTGAAAGCAGCTTACTATGCTGGCATAGAAACTGGAGATTTTTTACACGCTGGTTTTGCTCTAGGTGGTCACAGTAATGGCAGGTTTTTTAGCGGTGAAGAACTGAATAGTTTTATTAAAGACATGGCTGATTATAGTGTGGCATTGGCTCAGGTGAAACAAGAATCTGCTCGAGTATATGTAAATTTAGGCAAACAAGCAGCAGAAAACTTGATTGAATTAGTCAGTCAACCATATTGCTTGATCGGCAATTCCTATAATGAAACGTTGATGCTAACTAAGCACCAGCAGGATAACGATTTAACAGCGATGGCGCAAGCTTACATCTACAAACTGCTGCTTGCTTACTACTTTGGTAATTATGCAGATGCACGCAACTATATCGCCCAAGCGAAGCCGTGTTTAATGGCAGTATCGGGATCGATTTTTGTTCCTATTTTCCATTTTTATGCCTCACTAACTTATCTAGCACTCTTCCCTACCCAACCAGAACCGGAGCAAGCCGAACTGCTTGCTGTTGCTGCCACCCATCAAGCGATTCTGCACCAGTGGGCGCACTATGCCACGATGAACCACTTGCATAAATGGTATTTAGTTGAAGCCGAACGCCATCGAGTTTTGGGTGAAAAAGTCGGAGCCAGTGAGTGTTATGACCGAGCTATAAATCTTGCTAGAGAACATCAATTCATCAACGAAGAAGCCCTCGCCAACGAACTAGCAGCAAAGTTTTACTTACAATGGAATAAACAGCGCATCGCTCAAGAATATGCGATTGAAGCTTACTATGGCTATGCTCGTTGGGGTGCAAAAGCCAAAGTCGCTGATTTAGACAAACGCTATCCCCAATTACTTGCTCCCGTATTACAGCAAACTCGTTCTGCTCTTTCCACTAACGAAACTATCTTCGCCTTGGGGACTGTTACATCGACCAGTTCCGCTACTGGTAGCAGCAGTGCTTCTGTGGCTTTAGATTTAGCTGCCATTCTCAAAGCTTCCCAAGCTATCTCCAGCGAAATCGAACTGTCCAAACTGCTTTCATCGTTG
>NZ_JAUBQN010000095.1:0-4369 GCF_036701295.1 Microcoleus harperi Pol14_C6
CTGCCCCGCAGGGGGTAAGTTCCGATTAAGAGTAGAGAACAGCGTAAAATACTCACCTATGAAGCGATGGACAATTGCTTCACAGTTATGCTTTGCGCTAGTCGCACGGGCAATCCTTCAGTTTTTTACAAAAAATATCACCCACAACTTGATAAGTGGCGTTTTAACTCAAAATGGCATCCAAACCTACCAAGAGGGCTATGTATGTTCATGACATTGATTTTTGCATTTGGCCTTGGGTTAGTGGCGGGACTGCGAGCTTTGACAGCCCCGGCTGCTTTATTTCTGGCGCGTGGCGGCACGATCGGGATCGTTCTGGCTGTCCTGGCAGTGGCCGAGCTAATTGGCGATATGCTGCCGCAAATTCCCTCTCGCACCAGTCCTCCTGCGTTGATTGCTCGGATTCTTAGTGGTGGCATTGTGGGATGGTTCATCACTGGAGCAAACAGCAGTTTTGCACTCGCTGGAGCGGTCTTGGGTGTTGTAGGTGCACTGGTCGGTGCCTATGGTGGTCGGACGGTGCGGATAGCTGCCATTGAGCGGATTGGTGCAATTCCTGCTGCCCTTGTTGAGGATGTTGTCGCGATCGCTCTAGCTGCCCTAATCGTTACTCGTTGATGTCACAAAGTACGCAAGTCCTAAGATTAACTGGCATCTTAACTCAAAGAACTTGAGCGGTCTAAATTGAACCGAAATAGAAGAATGAAGACAACTGATTGAAAGGCGGATCTGCCACCTTTGCAAGCGATCTGGTCATCAAAATAAGACTGTTGAAATCAGTTATGTATCAACTGATAAAGTAGTAATTGATCGATAGGATACCGATCGCAGATGCAGTCGTCTTTACTATCCAAATCAGATACAGACTGGGAAACTATCAGCACAATTTACATAGGAGCCCCATGAGCACAATCACTACTAAGGATGGTACGCAAATCTATTACAAAGACTGGGGTACAGGACAACCCGTTGTCTTCAGTCACGGTTGGCCGCTGAGTGCGGATGCTTGGGAATCGCAGATGTTTTTTCTCGCCTCGCACGGCTACCGCTGCATCGCCCACGATCGTCGGGGTCATGGGCGATCGAGCCAACCCTGGCACGGCAATGAAATGGACACCTACGCTGACGATCTGGCGGAACTCTTCGAGGCACTCGACCTTAAGGATGCGGTGACGGTCGGACACTCTACAGGCGGTGGTGAAGTGGGGCGGTTTATCGGGCGGCACGGAACATCGCGGGTTGCCAAGGCGGTGCTGATGGGCGCAGTGCCGCCGCTCATGCTCAAGACGGAGGCCAATCCGGGTGGGCTGCCCATTGAGGTCTTTGACGGCTTTCGGGCGGCGTTTTTGGCTGACCGATCGCAGTTCTTCCTCGATGTGGCTAGTGGCCCGTTTTTCGGCTTCAATCGACCCGGTGCCAAAGTCTCCCAAGGTCTGATCCAGTCGTGGTGGATGCAGGGGATGATGGCTGGTCACAAGAACGCTTATGACTGCATTAAGGCGTTTTCGGAAACAGATTTCACTGAAGATTTGAAGAAGTTCGATGTGCCAACGCTGATTATTCATGGCGATGACGATCAGATCGTGCCGATTGGCGCTTCTGCCCTGTTGTCTGCGAAGCTGGTCAAGAATTCGATTTTGAAGATATATCCGGGCGGAACGCATAGCCTGGGCGACACGAGCAAAGACCAACTCAACGCCGACCTGCTGGAATTCCTCAAGTCCTGACGCGAATGCGCGGATGTGAGACCTCACAGTTAAAGATCCGAACGGGTGCATTCTCTTAGGTTCGCAACCGTTTCGGATAGCTTGTTCAAACTCAACAACCACAATATTTAATAACCATGAAAAAACTAGAAGGAAAAATCGCAGTCGTCACAGGTGCGTCTAAAGGTATTGGTGCCGAGATCGCCAAACACCTGGCAGCCGAAGGTGCAGCAGTTGTCGTTAACTATTCATCAAGCAAAGAAGGGGCCGATCGCGTGGTGGATCAAATTACCAGCGCAGGCGGTAAGGCGATCGCAGTCCAGGCAAATGTTGCTAAAAAGGCAGAGATCGAACATCTTTTTTCAGAAACCCAAAAAGCATTCGGCAAGCTAGATATTTTGGTCAACAATGCTGGCATTTATGAATTTTCCCCACTGGAAAACATCACGGAAGAGCACTTCCACAAGCAATTTGACCTCAATGTGCTGGGATTGCTCCTCACCTCACAACAAGGTATAAAGCACTTCGGGCCAGAAGGCGGTAGCATTATCAATATCAGTTCGATCGTCAGCACTCTCGCAACCGCGAACGGCTCAGTCTATAGTGCTACCAAAGCAGCGGTCGATGCCATCACGAAGTCGCTTGCCAAAGAACTCGGTTCACGCCACATCCGTGTCAATTCCATCAATCCTGGGATGGTGGAAACAGAGGGTGCGCACACAGCGGGAATTGCTCAGAGCGAAGGTCGCAAACAAATTGAAGCGCAAACCCCACTGGGTCGAACCGGACAGCCGCAAGACATTGCACCTGCCGTCGTTTTCCTTGCGTCCTCTGATTCAGGATGGATTACTGGCGAAACTCTGTATATCACGGGTGGTCTTCGCTAGCTTTGACAGCGTTGCATTTTTCTGTATGCGAAGTACAGCGCAAAGCTAAAGCATTTTAACCGCACTCGGTACCATTCCATGCAAGGCATTGCTGATTTGGTAATGATTTAGCTATTTCAAAAGCAAATTCCTGCGTAAGAAAATCATTACTTTTCAGCAATGCCAAATGAGGATGTGATAACTCAATCCAAACCCTATCTCAACGAGTAAAGAGTTTTGAACTTGGAGTGTGAGAGAGTTATGAAAGTAAACTATCCCCAAGGAGTTTAGCGCTAATGGAAACAGCAGATGTCATTGTCATAGGGAGCGGTCAAGGCGGCATTCCACTGGCGACTGATTTTGCCAATGAGGGGCGCAAGGTTGTCTTGTTTGAGCGGGATGCTTTAGGCGGTAGTTGCATTAACTATGGCTGCACTCCGTCCAAAGCGTTTTTAGCAGCGGCTCATGCAGCAGGTCGGGCGCGTCAGGCCAAGAAATTAGGCATCAACACAGAGGTTAAAGTGGATTTTCCCGCTGTTATGGAGCGAGTTCGGGGAATCCGCAGCGACTTTAATCAGGGGATTCGGAAGCGATTGGAGACTGCGGGTGTCACCGTCATTTGTGCTGAAGCTTCTTTTGTTGGTGAACGAACGGTCAAAGGTGGGGATGTCACCGTTGAGGCTCCTCTAGTAATTATTAACACGGGTACGTCATCGCTGATTCCTGAGATTCCCGGTCTGGCAGGAACTCCTTATCTGACCAACCGCAATTTCTTTGACTTAAGCACTAAACCCGCCCGTTTATTGGCGATCGGAGGGGGCTATATTGGCTTGGAATTAGGGCAGGGATTGGCGCGTTTGGGCAGTCAGACTCACTTAATTGTGCGGGGATCGCGCCTTTTAGATCGAGAAGAAGCTGATGTCAGCGAGGTCTTAGCAGAAGCCTTCAAGCAGGATGGAATTCAGCTCCATTTTGGGGTGAATGTAAATCAGGTTGCCCATGAGAATAATGTATTTAATCTGACGCTGAGCAATGGCGAACAACTTCAGGGAGAAGCTTTGCTGGTTGCGATCGGACGAAAACCCAATACAGGTGCATTAAATGCCGCCACTAGCGGAATTGAATTAGATGATAAAGGCTTTGTCAAAATTGATGACCAGTTTCACACCACTTGTGCTGGTGTTTATGCGATCGGGGATGCTGCCAAACAGCCTGCTTTTACTCATGTTTCATGGGAGGACTATCGCCGTTTAAAAGCTATTTTGTCTGGAGAAAACCGGACGCGAGGCGATCGCGTTCTTGGCTATGCGGTATACACAGAACCCCAGGTGGGGCGAGTGGGGATGACGTTAGAACAGGCTCAGAAACAAGGCATCAACGCGCGTGCGGTTACGTTACCCATGAGCCAAATTGCGCGTGCGATCGAGTGGGGGCATGACCTGGGGTTTTATCGCACGGTAATCGACAGCGACACAGACAAAATCCTGGGATCAACCCTAGTGGGGTACGAAACTGCTGAACTGGTTCATGTATTTTTATCCCTGATGGAAGCGGGAGCAACTTGGCAGTTATTAGAGCGATCGGTTCACATCCATCCCACCTATGGTGAAGCTTTACCCAGTCTGGCACGGTTGCTGCTTTGAGATAATATGCCTGGGTGTCCGAATATATGAAGAGGTTTTATCCCACACTCGGCACCTCAAAATAAAGAAAACCCCGATTGAGAATTCTTTTCGGCTAGCGAACTGAAGGTTTATTCCTGAATTAAAATTGAGTGTCAGCTTCAGTTTATAGCAA
>NZ_JAUBQN010000033.1:0-68906 GCF_036701295.1 Microcoleus harperi Pol14_C6
TGCCTGTGACTCGATGTGAAAACCTTAGCTACTAAGCATTTTACCATGCTTAGCACTGATTTTTTGTTTAAGTCTCGGTAGGGAGATGCGAGAGCCTCCACAAACTAACAGTCTAACTTCGTACCAAATGTCACGATCACGATCTTTTGTTCGATCAACTTCCACGCCATAAATATCGCACAGAGAGTATTCCATTACTTTACGTGCCAACAAACCCCGCTGTTTAACAGTCAAGGTGTTTAAAGTTTCATCGAAGCTGTAAGTTTCATTATTTCTCAAGACGATCGCTGCGATTCCTGCGAGCAAAAATATGCCTCCTGTCCATCCCAACCAGCGATCGTCTTGGCTTAAGCGCAGCAAGCGATCTTTGGCATTTGTAACAAAAAAATTGATGTCAGAAGCCACAGCGTCTTGGGTTCCCCAATTAGTGGAGTTAGCAGTGAAAGGAACATTGCCAACTGAAGTCAAAAGTACAACTCTGGTTTTATAGCCGCATCTTTCAACTTTAGCTCCCTGCAAAGAAGCAAGCTCAATTTCTTTGATGTTCGACCCCAGTAAATTCGATCGCACAATCTGGCAATTTCCTTGTTTTGCCTGCAATCGCTGGCAGCTCAGGGTTGCTGCATGATAGTCAAAAGTCAGCGATATCAGTCCAACTGCCATTAATAAACAACTAGGGAGCCAAAAATCAAATATGCTTTGAGTCTGAATTATTAATTCACTTGCTGTTTGCTGGATTATTTTCATTTATCTCACCGTTTTATTCTAAAAATGAGGCTAAGTAGGTAGGCGCTGTAAAACACAATTATGTAAACGATTGTAAAGTATCCAAATGGCCTAAGCGTGGCTAAGTTAGCCCTGTTTACATACTCTTACATAGCTGTGTTTAATCCCGCTTACCTACTTACCTTGTTATTGCGATCGATCGGAGCGAAAGTGTAACCGTATCCGTGAGTAGCTTGAATAAAATTCGGAACAGCCGAATCGACTTTAGCCAGTTTCCTGCGAATCAGACGGATATACACGTCCACCACTTGCTCGTCTCGTGCGTCATTGCATTTCCATCCCCAAACTTTTTCGATTAGCTGTTGGCGGCTCCAGGCTTTACCTGGATAAGTTGCCAAAAAATACAAGAGTTGAAATTCTAAGGCCGTCAGAGCTAAAGTTTTCTCTTTCAATCTCACCTCCCTACTCATTAAATCGAGCCTTAGTTCACCGAAGACAAGATTGCGCCGACTGACGGTTTTCATCTCCCTCAACAAGATTTCTATTTTAAGTGCCAAGTCCTCAAGACTGAACGGTTGCCCGATAAAATCATCAACACCTGCTTTGATGATTTTAATTCGAGCTTCTTCGCCTGTAACGCTGCTGAAAATCACGAGTAAAAAAACATTTTTCCGTTTCTGCATTTCTTCGCCAAGTTTAACGCCGATATTATCGGGCAAATTCCCATCCAAGATTACGAGGACTGGGTTGAATTCCTCAAAGATTTCTAAAGCTGTTTTTCCGTCTGCAGCAGATTGTACTTGATATGTCTCATTCTGATAGCCGTCGATGAAATTACGGACGGGGGCGTCATTCTCTACAACCAAAATTTTGGAAGTTTGATCGGTAGATATCGTCATAATTTTTGGCTCTATTGTTAATGGTTCACACTTTAGAAAATCCAGGGTAAGCTGTCTTTTGATTAGCCACTCGATCTCGTATAGGGCGTGTTTTCTTTCCCCGTAGATGCCCCCTTAGCTTGCCCCTGCTCAACCCATACTCCCTTTAAAAAGGCGAGTATGGGGTGGGACAATAGTGAATTAACTGGTTCGCGCGCTCTATCTAGGAACCAGTCGTAATTATGATGATTGTTCAATTACCAACAACCCTGTCCCTGCGAGCAATCGGAGCGAAAGTATAACCGTATCCCCGAACAGTTTGAATAAAATTCGGAACCGCGGCATCAACTTTAGCCATTTTCCTGCGAATTTGGCCGATATGCACGTCCACCACTCGCTCTTCTGCTCCATAATTGGATTTCCACCCCCAAACTTTTTCGATTAGCTGTTGGCGGCTGCAAGCTTTACCCGAATGAGTTGCTAAAAAACACAAGATTTCAAATTCTAAGGCTGTCAGCGTTAGAAGTTGCTCCTTCAATCTCACCTCCCTACCCACTACATCGATCGCTAATTGACCGAAGACAAGGTTGGCCGGAGTGACGGATCTCGCCCGCCTCAACAAGACTTCTACTCTAACTGCCAATTCTTCAAGACAGAAGGGTTTGCAGATAAAATCATCGGCACCTGCCTTCATGATTTTAATTCGATCTTCTTGGGCGGTGCGGCTGCTGAGAATCGCGACTAAAACATTAGTGCGCTTCTGCATTTCTTGGCAAAGTTTATAGCCAGTAGTATCGGGCAAATTCCAATCCAAAATGACAAGGAGTGGGTTAAATTCTTCAAAAATTTCGAGAGCCGTTTGGCCGTCGGCGGCAAATTGTACTTGATATGTTTGATTCAGAAAGCGGTAGATGAGAGTGCGGATAGCGTCGTCGTCTTCTACAACCAGAATTTTGGCTTTTCGATCGGCAGATATTGTCATAATTTTTGACTTTATTGTTAAGGGTGCAAAGTTTGGAAAGCGAGCAAGTGTATGAAAACAGTCTTTATTGTTTAGTCCGCTAGGAGTGGACTAAAGTTTGTGCAGTAGGGGCAATCCCCCCGCGGTTGCCCCGATTTCAATCGCAAGCGTGACTTTTTTGAAGAAATTAAATCGACACATGACTTATCGCTCCTGGCGCGATCGAGTTTCTGTGGAGCTTTCAGCGAAAAAACTAATTTTTTCGCAGCTTTGGCAATTTTTTACAAAATTTCATCAATTATGTTTCGCCGATCAGTGTGAAAGCCGCCCAATCTCTGGGATTTGGATGCTGCTGCATAGTCTCCAGCATGGCGTTTCGCAGGGCTTGAGCTTTGTTGCCCGTTCGATCGAGGTTTTGATAAAATTTCACCATCAAATCGGCTGTAGGAGCATCCGGCACCGCCCACAAAGACACAATCACACTGGGCGTACCAGCCGAAATTAAAGCGCGAGACAAACCGATAACGCCGTCGCCGGTAATCCGCCCCATACCGGTATTGCACGCGCTCAAAACTACCAAATCCGCGTTGAGGTGCAGGTTCAAAATTTCCTCAGCAGTCAGCAAACCGCTATCGGTGCGATCGGGTGCAAGGGCGATCGCGCTGCCGAGCCCGCGAATGTTATCGAGCAATCCGTGGGTGGCAAAATGGACGATGCGGGCGTTTGGCAACCGCTGAAGTACGGCGGCTTTGGTAGCGGATTTGCCAGTCAGGGCTTGAGTTTGGAACAATTGGGCGATCGCCTTGGCTTCGGTTTCTGAATGCGGCAAAGCAGATAACTGCTGCGGGGGTTTTCCCGCTACAAGAGAAACTTCGGGCATAGTCGGATTTCCTACTATTAGAATGTCCCCAGCCCCATCAGAAATCTCTTGCCGTTTTTGGCGGGTTAATTCCAGAATTTGAATCGAAGGAGCAGTTAGAATAGTATGTTTTTCAATTAAGAACTTCCCCCCAGCATCTGGCAGGGCCGGAAAAGGAACGAAAAATACTTCGCCTTGAGGAATAAAGATAATTCGAGCTTCTGGATCTGTCGGCAACAAATCAGCAATCGGTTCAATTAGCAGTTGATGGAGTTTTTGCAATCGCGGGTGATTGGTGCGACTCGATTGCACTTTTGCTGTTACATCAATTGCAGGTCTGGGAATAGTCAATCCTGCGGGCCAAGAGGATTGCCAGAGCGAGAGAATGCTGTGTGTTTCATCAACAGATATGACTTGCCAAGGTTCCCAATTAGGGGCATCGTCGTGGAGTTTAACTAAATCGCCTGGGCCAATTTTTAGAGTGGGATTGAAGTCGCGATTCCTGATGCCGATCGCCTCGCGAGAGTCGGAAACCAAGTCTTTGAGCGGAGTATGTTGATAGTTGAGGTCAACTTGGCGAAATGCAATTTCGCCCGTCGGCTGAATTACCCAAATAAAAAGTTCTTCTAAAAAAGAAATCGAATATTCGACAAAAGTTGCATTTTGTGCTTGAGCAATTTGTTTGATTTGCTCGATTGTAGGCGGCTTAATATTGGGTACCGCATCTGAATTAGCAGATAACCGACTAGTCAGTAACTCCACAAAAGCCCGCGCCCGTCCACGCTCGGAAATTTCCAGCGCCTGTTCTGTTTTTGACTGGGCGATCAGGGCTTTTTCCAGGTGGCGGTAAGTTGCTGCTTGGGTTTCAAAAATAGATACTTTAAAGTTATCGTTTTTGCCTAATCTTCCTCGAAGCGATTCCCAAATTTGAATCGCATTGCGGAGGACTGTTTCAGCTTCTGTAAACTGTCCAGAGTCAAATAAAGCCAGTCCTAAATTGTTGAGAATTGCCCCCTCTGACGCCCTTTCGCCGATCGAGCGCGCGATTTCTAAACTCTGCTGGCTATATTCGATTGCCCGCTGGCATTGCCCCAAACAGCGGTAAGCATTGCCCAGATTTCGCAAGGAAGTCGCTTGGCCAGAGCGATCGCCGATTTCCTTCTGAATATCTAAAGACTGCTGGTAGTATTCGATCGCCCGCAAGTAATTCCCCAAATTACTGTAAGCATTGCCCAGAGTCACCAAGGAATTCGCTTCCCCATAACGGTTATTGATTTTCTTGTCAAGATTCAGGGATTTCTGAGAGTATTCGATCGCCCGTTGATTTTGCCCTAGGGAAACATATGTACGGCCCAAAGCGTTCAAGGATTCCGCTTCTCTATACCCAGAGTTAAGTTTTAGGACTATATCTAGAGACTGCTGCTGGCATTCGCTCGCCCGCTGGTATTCGCCCAGGGAATGATATGCCCTCCCCAAATCGCGCCAGGAACTAGCTTCTTCATGAGAGTTGCCGGTTTCTCGCTGAATATTTAAGCACTGCTGGTGGCAATCAATTGCTTGCAAGTATTCCCCTAGGACATCGTAAATATTGCCCAAAGCGTGTAAAGAAGTAGCTTCCCCATCGCGGTTCCCAATGTCTCGCTGAATATTTAGGCACTGCTGATGATAATCAATTGCTTGCCAGTGTTCCCCCAGGACATCGTAAATACTGCCTAGACTGTTGAGAGAATTTGCTTCTGCGTAGCGGTTGCCAGTCTCTCTATGAATATTTAGCGCCTGCTGATAGTATGCGATCGCCTGCGAGTATATTTCCCGGAAACTCTTAGCACTGTTCCAGAAGGAATCTTTCTGGCGGCGTACTCTTGCTGCTCTGTTAATAATTTTAACACTACTTTTATCACGAAGAGAAAACTGAATCGATCGGTAAATCAACAGCACATCTGCTGCCGACAGCGCCTGTTTGTAGAGCCGAATATCCCCAATATTGCCCAGAAAAATGTCCCCCAAATCGTCCGAGCGTCTGCCAAGAGTCAGGGGAACACTATTGCGGAGAGACGCCTGTTTGTGTGTTGGGTTGAACCGGAAACCTACTTCCTTGCCATCGACATACCAGCGCCCTCCATCCGCTCGATCGCGATCGACAGTAACTGCAACGTGATGCCATTGATTGTCGCTGATAACAGGCAAATTCGCCATCTTTTTTTGTTCTTCGATGTTGCGGCGATAACTCTCGTCCAAATAACAGCCCATCACTTTGCTGCCATCCGCTATTTGAAGGTTAATTGTGCTTTTATAAATAAAGAAAGACCATCCCCGCAAAGGGCCGGAATTTTCAATCCGCTTATCGATAATCTTGGCAATACCGTCATCTTCCGTGCGAATCCACGCACAAATAGAAAAGTCTTCTTTGCCTACATCCAGCAAAGGAGTGACTGGGAAAGTAACGCAACCTCCAGTCAGCAGGAGGCTTTCCGGCGGCCCGTTTTTTAGTGGCTCAACAGCACGGGAAACGCTGTCAATGAGGCGTGCCGGAGGGAGTTCGGGGCGATCGCTCGCCAAGTGGTCTGCTTCATCAAATGACCAACGGGCGATCGGCTCTGTATTGAAAGTATTGTAGACGCTTAATATCGGGTATTTCATCGCTTAGTTGACTTAATTTGTGTGGAACAGGCATCTTGCCTGTTCCTGATGGGCCGGCAGGATGCCCACCCCACAAAAAAACTTACTCTTTGTGGAACAGGCAAGATGCCTGTTACGGTGGTGAAACTATCCCGTGCAAGCGCACAAACGGATGCTGCAATAAAGCCTCCCAGTCAGCATCCAAAGTCGCCAGAGAAGATATTTTCTCAAATCCAGATAGGTCTGCTAGCGCTTCATACCGCAAGTCATTTTCAGCATAAATTAGCAGCCTCTCTTCTAAAGTAGCTGCCTGTAATTGGCTCAACAGTTTGCCGCGCAGTGCAACTAATTCTGTGAGAGTTTCGTACCACAAACCGTGTTTAGCAAGCAGCAAAACGCGCTGCCTTAGAGATGCTGTTTCTAGCTGAACCAAAATTTCTGGTTTCATTGCCACCCGCTCAACCCACCCCTGGCGGGAGATATTCCCGCAGAAAAAGCACCACTGATACTTCTTGCCAGTTTCCAGAGGAGGTGAATTTTCCCGCAAGGAAAAACTCGCAATTCCCGCTGCTTTTTCTAGCTGAAAAACAGTTCGGAAAACAACCTCTTGCTGTTCGTCCCGCAGCACAAACTCAAAGGGAATGTCATCGGGCAATGAAGCCGGCAAGTACAGCCAAAAAGTCGGATGTGCGATCGCTGTCAACCCTATATTTGTAGCGGGAATCAAAGCTAAAAAGTTGTGAGGATCGCGGCTACCTGCGTCTTTGCGATCGCCCGGTGCTCCGCGCGCGGGCGGATCGTATGCGAGTACCTGTGGCAGCAAATTCGGTTCCCCCGATGATGAATCAGCGAGCACCGCTGCCAATCCAGGTTGAACCATTGTTAAAGCAACAAGCACATTAAGCGTCGCCTGCTGTAGGAGCAGTTTTGTTACATTCATAAAATATCCGCCAACTAGAGGTGTAAAATCTCAGTTCGATCCAACTGCACCCTAAAAATAATCTTGCCAGATTTTTTATGCTAGCGTCTATAGTTTCGCGTAATTTTTTTAGTATATTTGCCCAATAAAATTCCGCGCTCCCTGCTCCAGCAAACTCTACTTTAAAAATGAAACAACTCAACCCAAACCCATAGCATCATTTTCACATACTAATAATTTACCTTTCCCCTGATAATACCAAACATAACCCTCTCCACCCCCTTTGCCAAAATGACCTAATTTTCGATAATCTTCTTCAATCCCCTTGGTAAATCCTTTAACCAAATCGCAATCAGCTATCAAAGTTTCACCTTGTTTGAGTTCGACAACCTTAGCCGGTGAATTTGTAGCTGCTACAACAGTAGCTTTTTGCTCGCGCAAAGCTGTAACAGCAATTCTCCACCTACCGTCATTAGAAGCAGCCACTTGTCGGAATTTCAGTTTTTTAGCACCGATAACTACATTGTCCGAACAAAACTGAAATATACCGTCATCAAACTCCCACTGCTCCGCATCCGAAAGCTCGATCGGCGTATAATGCAGGAAATTCCCTTTTTGTCTCGGTTCGAGCTTCACCGTACCAGTTCCTTGATATACGGGAGCGTTGTAGTCCATTTCCGTTGTTAAAGATACCCACATATCTTTCAAACGATTATCCGTTTTATAAACACCGGAAGTCAATTTCCCCATACACCAATGCAGCGCACCTTTTTGAATTATCACTCCCGAATTGTTCAAGTTAATTTCCGCTTGCTGAACGAGGGGAATATTCTTAGTGGGATGATAAAACTTGTTGGTTTCTGGATTGATATTATTTTGGATGTACCACAAATCCGTCGGTTCCAAAACCTTGATTTCGTATTTCATAATTGCTCTCGCTTATTTACTTGAAATGTGTTAAACATTTGACCCATGATTAGGAGCTTCCGTGCTCCCGGACTTATCCTGTGAAATTTATCTTTTGCAGACATCCTCTGCTACTGTTAAATTATCAAGCTATATTAGCAATAGCAGACACCGCCCCTCCACAATTGTTGAGAAAAATTTATGCCTGCGATCGCACAATCTCCCAATTTACCGATTTTACAAGAAATCAACTCAGGATTACCCAATATTTGTGGCTCCGAAGCAGAAATTAAGGCCGCCGCCAATAGCAACGAACCAATCTTTCTATCTACCACAAATCTGCGCCTGGAAAACATTCAAGCCGGATTCGCCTGCGCCCTCCATATGCACCAACCGACAATTCCGGCAGGTGCAAACGGCGAACTGATCTGCAATCTCCAGCATATGTTTGAACATCCCAACCAAGGAGACAACCACAATGCCGGAGTGTTTGCTTGGTGCTATTCCCGCATGGGAGAATTCATTCCCCAACTGATTGCCGAAGGCTGCAACCCTCGAATTATGCTCGACTATTCGGGTAACTTATTGTGGGGATTGCGCCAAATGGGGCGGGACGATATCTTTGATAATCTCAAGCGGATTACCTGCGAACCTCAATATCAACCTCACGTAGAATGGCTGGGGACAATGTGGAGTCACGCCGTCATTCCCTCAACTCCCATTCCCGACATCAAACTTCAAATTCAAGCATGGCAACATCATTTTGCAGCCATTTTTGGCATAGATGCCCTGAAGCGCGTTAAAGGTTTCTCGCCCCCAGAAATGCACTTTCCCAATCACCCAGATACACTTTACGAATACATAAAAGCTTTGAAAGAATGCGGCTATCGCTGGCTGATGGTGCAAGAACATTCTGTTGAAAATCCAGACGGTTCGGGATTGTCGCAAGACCAAAAATATATTCCCAACCGTTTAGTTGCTCGCAATTCTCGCGGGGAAAAAATCAGCATCACTGCTTTGATTAAAACCCAAGGTTCGGATACGAAATTGGTAGGTCAAATGCAGCCGTATTACGAAGCGAAAGGACGCAATAAACAGCAAATTGGCAGTGTCACAGTTCCTTCTTTAGTTACTCAGATTGCCGACGGCGAAAATGGCGGCGTGATGATGAATGAATTTCCCAGCGCCTTTGTCAAAGCTTGGCACGAAAACCGTGAACAAGGCGGGGGGAAATCCGGCGTTGTTGGTTTAAACGGCACTGAATATTTGGAGATAATTGAAGCGGCGGGGGTGAATCCTGAAGATTATCCTGTTTGTCAGGGAATTAACCAGCACAAAATCTGGCACCTAGTCGATCCAGATAGTGCTACACCCGAAAAAGTGGAAAGTGCGATCGCCCAACTCAAGCAAACAGACCACAATTTTCACATGGATGGTGCTTCTTGGACTAACGATTTGAGTTGGGTGAAAGGTTACGAAAATGTCTTGGAACCGATGAATCTACTCAGTGCAGCATTCCACAAAAAATACGACCCGCTTGTGCAGCAAGATGCCGCCATTACCAAGCAGTTTGAATACCAGCAAGCTTTGCTTTACAATTTGTTGGTGCAAACAAGCTGTTTCCGCTATTGGGGACAGGGAACTTGGACTGATTACGCGCGCGAACTTTACAATCGCGGCGCTGCTTTAATGAAATAGGAGAATTTATTGTAGGGTGCCTCGGAAACAAACTGTTTGAGCCTCCTCAAATATCAGCCCTGATGCACCCTACATCTAAAGAAATTTATTGATAAAGAGAGGAATAAAGTCCTCCCTACAAACACGAACTTACCAATTACTGTCTACATTTCCTGCATCAACCGCAAATAATTTTGCCGCATCTGCGTCATATTTTCCATCATTCTATTAGCCATATCTTTCTCAACATCGCTCATTTGCTGCCAAAATAAAGCCGATCGCCTCGCCATAATTGCCTCTTCCCACAGCATCTCCAAAAGTTGCGCCGCCATTGGGTTTTCAGCATCGATAATCCCACACAATTGCTGGAAAGCCCGGTTGGCTTCGGTGTGACTACCAACATCCTGAGCCAGCGTCAGGCATTTTTTGAGTTGTACGATCGGATTTTCAGAAGAGTAAGCCATAATTTCACTAAGATAAGCGACAAAATTTACACTGATACCTTTGACATTACTAGAGTTGTGACACAGCGGTAGAGTTCCCTACATACCACCGCCAAGGCAAATCAATTCCTTGAGAAATCCCGATCCGCGTAGTTTGCACAAAATTTATTGTACCCTCCTCCACAGCTTGCTGAAAGTTCTCGCTCCGGTGTTCCAACCGCAGCGGTTGGCCTGCACCCAAGGGAAAACCGCTTAAAGTTCGATCGATCTGCAGTACCTTACACAGTTTCCCAGGCCCGGCGGCGAGGCGCGATCGCTTCTTTTCAGGAATTGCAGCGAATTCTTGGGGAACCACATCTACCTGCAACGCTCGAATCAGCACAGCACTAGCAACTCCCTCTACATCCGTCACCACATTAAAACAGTGATACATCCCGTAGATTAAGTAAACGTAACTCATACCCGGAGGCCCGAACATCACCTCATTGCGAGAAGTGCGCTGTCGGTAAGCGTGACAAGCGGGGTCTCCTGGGCCGTAAGCTTCGGTTTCGACAATAATTCCCCGAATCGTCTCGCCGTCAGGAAACTGCCGCACCAGAGTACAGCCCAGCAAATCTGGCGCTACGCTGGTAGATGGCCGCGCCAGCCAAAAAGATTCTACAATCTGAGTATTTGCACTCACTCAACAACAGCAGGTAAATTATGGACGTTAAGTTAGTTTTAGCAGTCTTGACAGCAGTTTTCACGGTTTGCTGTCTGTTCTTCGGCACAAAAAACGGGTTCTACGATACTGACAAGTATCACGGCAACGGTTCTGCTCACTAATTTTAGGCGTGCAGTTAGTTGCTTAAAAAACTGCTGCCTGTTTGTCAGGCGGCGGTTTTCTTTCTATTTAATAGATTTAAACAGTATGTGCTAGTCTTACTAAGGATGAATTGTGCCATTTGGCATTTGAGCTTCTTGCAAGCTAGCATTCGAGAAGTCAGCGCACCCCATGAGATTGAAACGCATTGTCGCTCCTCTATCCGTTGCTTTCATTTTGAAACCAACTACTGAATTTTCTGGGTTATTCTGTTGTGGAACAGCGGTGACATTAAAATCCATATTTGCTTCTTTTTCATTAGCCTCAAGGTTGAAAGTGATGCCGGCACAGCCCAAATCAGCTCCCGTGAGGTTGGCTCTGTTTAAATTGGCATTTTTGAGGTTTGCATTAGCCAATTTTGCTGCTGATAAGTTAGCACCTTCTAGGTTAGCTCCCTGCAAGTTGACTCCTTGCAAGTCTAATCCTTTTAGGTTGGCATTGCTGAAATTACATTCGGGACACTGTTTGGTTTGCAGCAATTCCTTGAGTTGGTTTTGTTGATTTGAAAAAGTTAGATATTTGGTCGCAGTAAATACAACTGCGATGGACAATCCAGCAGTAAATAAATGATTTAATTTCATAAATATCCGAAAAGCTTTGGGGCTTTCTCTGGCTGTTAATAGATTTCTACAATAGTGCGATCTACCTCTCCAGAATTCCCACGAAAAAATTGCAGGCATCTCCGACAAGCAATCGGGCGCAATTAAACACCGCCAGAGTTATAAATCCCGCCTCCTTTCCGTCGCCAGTAATGCTTTGAGCTTCGGACTCGTCCCGTCCCTCTGCTTAACTTTGCTTTGAGCAGTCCACAAACGGAATTTATTGTTACCCGAAGGCCTGCATTGGCATATACCTACGGACTGAAATAAAAGAAACTTTATTTATATCCCTAGAAAGAGGAAATTTTCGAGAGGCTTCAGGATAATGAATCTAGAAACGCAATACTGTAGCTGCGCTGTTAAGTTCTCAGCAACTACTTTTTTTGTCACAATTGCTTTGAGAAATTAATTTACTTACAAAACTGTTGGCAGCAGCTCAGGTTCCTCAACCTCGCCAGAACATACCACCTATAATCCCGACAATTCGGAGCGGCAATGAACACAATCAAATCCGAACCCAAAAGATCGCGCTTCATGGCTCTGCTGCTGACAACGCTGCTGACTTTTCCGTTTATGAGTGCTTGCGGTTCTAGCCAGCAAAGTTCCGCTCCCCCGCCTCCTGTTGATGATACTCGCGCTGGAGGAGTGCAAACTAATCGCGGCTCCACTCCTTCCCCACAAGCGAAAAAAGGACTGAGCAATGCTCAAAAAGTAGGGATTACTTTAGCAGGAGCAGCGGCCCTTTACTACATCTACAATCAGCACAAAAATAAACAAGAAAAGGGACCGCAGGGAAAACATTACCTTTCCAAAAACGGTCGTGTTTACTACCGCGATGCCCAGAATCGCGCTCACTGGGTAACGCCCCCGCCTGGAGGAATTAAAGTTCCGGAGTCCGAGGCAGTGCGTTACCGGGAATTCCAGGGCTACAACAACCAAAATACTGGTCGAGACCTTACTAGCTTGCCGGAAGCTACAGCTCCTGTTCCTGCACAGTAGTGCAACCATTTGAGATGTTAGATTACCGATGGGAGATTTTCAATTAAATCTGGAATTCCCAATCTAAAACAGCAGTTTTTCACCACCTAAAAAAGAGGAACTTTATCATGGTAGACGGATTTTTTCGGAAGTTAAAAGATGCGATCGTCGGGCCAGACAGCGAGCAAGTCGATCCTGACGGCAATTACGAAGATCCCTCAAATTCCGGACAGTATGGCAACGTGCGTCCGGCCAGCGAAGACCCCTACGGCGACCCCGCAGACTACGGAGAGTACGGCAACGTGAGTCCGGCCAGCGAAGACCCCTACGGCGACCCCGCAGACTACGCCGGTACCGACTACGGACAGTTCGGTAACGTGAGTCCGGCCAGCGAAGACCCCTACGGCGACCCCGCAGATTACGTAGCGGATGCTGGAATGTTCGGCGACGTGAGTCCGGCCAGTGAAGACCCCTACGGCGACCCGGCGGATGAGGAAGGGTTTAGTTAAGTCACTTAGCTAGAAAAATTACCTGGTAAGCAACAGCACCCCTGCGGGGGTGTTTTTTTTGGGGGAAATACTATGAGTGATCGAAAGATGAGCGGAAAACGGAACTCTTGAGGGGGCGAATCTGAAACCCTTAACGGACAAGAGAATTGTTAAACGGAGAGGGTGGGATTTGAACCCACGGAACCTTGCGGTTCACCTGATTTCAAGTCAGGCGCATTCGACCACTCTGCCACCTCTCCTGGCGAATTCATTTTATCATACCAGCAATTGTCTCTAACTACAAATAGCTGCAGATTCAGTGTGCCGATAAAGAATTTGTTCTCTTTCTACCGCAAAATCTTCGCCTACCCATACCAGAGACACTTCCGACACTGCTCCATTTTCCAGCAGGACGATCGAGAAATTCCGCAGTTTCGAGCACTCTCTCTCCACAATCCGCGGTACGCTGGCTGCATTCAAATACACCGTACCCTCAGCACTCACCTCCAGCGACTTCCGCAACTCGTGCTTCGTGTGCCGCAGTTTGTGGTGCATATGACCAAAAGTTACCAGAGGTATGTGCTTCCCAGAATTCCGAGTTCGATCGATCGCCTCCGCAAAATCCGGGTCGCCCCAATCCCCTCCCAGTGGCTTCCAATCTCGCCCGCAGGGGTCTTCAGGAGCCTCTCCTAAGCCCGTCGGGCCCGTGTGACCTAAAAAAATCACATTTTCGCAGTCCGCCTCCGCCGCAGCTTCTGCAATGCGTCGCGCTGACTCTTCAAAACTCTCTACCCCAAACCACTCCGAGTAAAAATCCCCGTACTTCCACTCCGAGCCCCCCCAAGTAAACGGGCGGCTTCCCACCACAGTTACGCCCAATTCGGGAAAATCACGCTTAGAGTAACCGACATGAGCTTCTCCCATTAAATCTAACTGCTGTTTTACCCAATTTTCTTGAGTGCGATCGTAAGGGCACTGACTGCGGCCCCACTCCGTCGCCGTGTACCAAGCGTCGTGGTTCCCAAACACCGCTGCTTTCGGAATGTCCAATTGGGCGATCGCCCGCACCACCTCCACCGATTCATTGCCAAAATCCCCCACAAAAAGCACCAAATCAACGCCCAGATGCTTCAGGGCCTCGCCGTCTTCTGGTTCCCAGCGATCGTGAACGTCCCCCACCACCGCAATTTTGATAGATTTAGCTTTATTCATGTGATTTGTCATGTGCGATCGATCCCTAGCCCCTTCTTACTCAGCATAAGAAACAGCGGCCAATTTTTGCACTCTCCCGCAGCATATTTTGGATTTTAGATTTTAGATTTTAGATTGGCTCCACTGAACAGCCAGCACTTTTTGGTGAATTCAACTATAATTCAAATACACTTTAGCTGTCTTCGCCACCTTCGCCGGAATATTCTAACTGTGTTTACCACCGCACCTGCTCCGAACTTTACTCAAACCCGACTGCCCGACGACTTGTTTGCAGCCATTAACGCCCTCAAACAAGAGTTGAACGCCGTCATACTCGCCCACTATTACCAAGACTCCGACATTCAAGACATCGCAGACTTCATTGGCGACTCCCTAGAACTTGCCCGCAAAGCCGCCAACACCAGCGCCGATGTCATAGTTTTTGCCGGAGTTCATTTCATGGCTGAAACCGCAAAAATTCTCAATCCCGACAAATTAGTATTGTTGCCAGACTTAAATGCTGGGTGTTCCCTCGCCGACAGTTGCCCTCCCGAAGCCTTTGCAGCTTTCAAAGCCGCTCGACCAGGACATTTGGTAATTTCCTACATTAATTGTACCGCCGCAATTAAGGCAATGAGCGATATAATTTGCACCAGTTCTAACGCGGTTAAAATTGTCAACCAAATTCCCGAAAATCAGCCGATAATTTTTGGGCCAGATCGCAATCTCGGCCGGTACGTCATGGAACAAACCGGAAGAAACATGGAGATCTGGCAAGGAGCTTGCATCGTCCACGAAAACTTCTCAGAAAAAAAGATAGTTCAACTCAAAATCGAAAATCCCGAAGCCGAAATAATTGCCCACCCAGAATGCGAACCTCCCGTGCTGCGCCACGCGAATTACATCGGCTCCACCACCGCTTTGCTCAAATATTCTAAAGCTAGTTCCAGCCAAGCTTTTATTGTCGCGACTGAACCGGGAATCATTCACCAAATGGAAAAGCAAGCTCCGCACAAACGATTCATTCCCGCTCCTTCAACCAATAATAACTGCGCTTGCAACGAATGCCCGCACATGAGATTAAATACGTTGGAAAAATTGTATCTATCCCTAAAAAATCAAACCCCTGAAATTACCATGCCCCAAGATATTCAACTAGCAGCCTTACAGCCGATCCTACGAATGCTAGAAATGAGCTAACCGCTGGCTATTTTTAAGTAAATTTATTGTGTGGTGGGTGGGGCGCGGCGATTAAATTAAATCATTGCCTGACCCACCAACATCGATCGGCAATTGGTGAATCAGTTGTCAGCTCTTTCTCTTCTCTTCCTCTGCGCCTCTGCGGTTCCTTCCTTTAAAACTCCTGAACGATAAATCATGTCCGAAAAACTGATTGTTTTCACTCGCTATCCCGAACCGGGAACAACCAAAACTCGACTAATTCCGGTGCTGGGAAAAGCAGGTGCTGCCAACCTTCACCGCTTGATGGCTCAACGGACGATCGCCTGCGCTCTCTCTCTCCAACAAGCCCGCCGATTATCCGTAGAAATTCACCGAGCCGGCGGCAGCCAACAACTGATGCAAGAGTGGTTGGGAAATGATATTATTTGTCAAAATCAAAGAGACGGTGATTTGGGCGCAAGAATGACAGCAGCCTTTCAAAAGTCTTTTAATTCAGGGGTTGAGAAAACTGCAATTATCGGCACTGATTGTCCTGGTTTGAAAGCTGAAATCATGGCACAAGCTTTTGAGGAATTGAGCCATCACGATTTAGTTTTGGGCCCAGCAAAAGACGGAGGTTACTATCTGATCGGGCTGCGGCGATCGATACCGGAATTGTTCGGTGGCATTCAGTGGGGAAGCAGTGAAGTATTGGCTTGTACGCGGGCGATCGCCCAAAAGCTCGACCTCAATATTGCTTATCTTCCCACTCTTGCAGATATCGATAGACCCGAAGATCTCCTCGGTTTAGATATTAATATATTGAAATAACTAAACTCTGTTTAAGGAAGCTACATTATTAGAAAGTGTCATATATAATAATTTTAGAAAAATACTTAATTTAGGAACCAAAAAGTCATAATATAGTAATTGTATTTGTCTAACCAAATGCTGAATTTCAGTAACAGTTATATAGTGCTTGGGACAAGAGTCCCAGGCGCGATAAAACACCAAAAATTAGCAAATAAACTAGCAACTAATAGCTCAGATTTGTAGGAAACCCGCCCTGTCTGATGAAAGCCAAATGTAGGGGCGATATCGGCGTAAAAAATGAGCAACTAACAGATAAGCTTTTTACAAAACTCGCCCTCCCACCTTAAGGCCCAATGTAGGGGCTATCCCGGCGTAAAAAATAGGCTCTCATAACAGATAAACTTTTTACAAAACCCACCCTCTCTCACGGGGTGCTTAATTCTGTATGTCGCTAGAAAATCCCTATCTCAAAATTTCCATTATCATTCCAGTCTTAAACGAAGCACCTACAATTGCCTCAGTCATCTCCAGCGCCCTTCAGGCCAAAAATGTCGAAATAATTGTCGCCGACGGCTGCAGTAGTGACGGTACAGCCGATATAGCAAAATCTTTGGGCGTCCGAGTTATCTCCACCGCCCCAGGCCGCGCCACCCAAATGAATGCAGGTGCTGCTGCTGCTACAGGAGACATATTGCTGTTTCTCCACGGAGACACTCTTTTACCTCGCGGGTACGACGATAGCGCGCGTCGGGTACTAGCTAACCCGTCTGCTGTAGCGGGGGCCTTTGAACTCAAGATTGACGCCCGCAGGCTCACCTTCCGGCTGGTAGAAAGAGGGGTAAAGTGCCGATCGAACTTTCTGCAAATGCCCTACGGCGATCAAGCTATTTTCCTCAACGCAGTTACCTTTGACAAAATCGGCGGTTTTCCCGACTTGCCCGTCATGGAAGACTTTGAATTCGTGCGACGGTTGAAAAAACAAGGCCGCATTGAAATAGTACCCCAGCCAGTGCTGACATCCCCCCGTCGCTGGCAGCAGCTTGGGGTCATCAAAACCACCGCCATTAATCAAATAGTAATCATCGCTTATTTCCTGGGAGTGTCGCCCGATCGACTCGCTTTCTGGTATAAGAGGCAAAAGAAAAATTCTTCCAAAAACTAAAGAATAGTGAACTTTTCTAAAGCTTGCTGCCAATTATGCAAATAGGAAACACCTCCCTGCGTAAAATATGACTTGAACGCCTCAACTTTATTAAACTGCGAGGACAAACAGAATATGGCCGATCCCAGAGATGCAGAGCTTATTAAACCCTTTAACGGCGACCCCTTCACGGGTCATCTAGCCACCCCCATCAGTGCTTCTGACTTCACAAAAGCATTTATTGGGAACTTGCCCGCCTACCGCAAAGGACTTTCGCCTCTAGTTCGAGGTCTAGAAATCGGTTTGGCACACGGTTATTTCCTCGTCGGCCCCGAAATCGTCTTCGGGCCCCTGCGGGATTATCCAGAAGCAGCTAATCTGGGCGGACTAATTACAGCCCTCGTCTTAGTTCTGCTCGGTACACTAGGTATGTCCGCCTACGGTTTAGTCTCTTTCAAACAAGACAACACCAGCTACCCTAGCGCTAATCCGATGACTCCCGATTCCCTCAGAAATGCTGAAGGGTGGAGCCAGTTAACCGCTGGTTTCTTCATTGGCGGGATGAGCGGCGTCTTTGCTGCTTACTTCTTACTGGAAAACTTTAACGGCGTTGATGCCATTTTCCGGGGTTTAGTCAACAATTAGGCTTCACTCCCCAATATCCCTGTTGGAACACACTAACTTTAGTTTGGAGAATTTGATATGACAGGTTCCTACGCTGCTTCTTTCTTGCCGTGGATTTTGATTCCGGTTATTACATGGTTAATGCCGGTTGTGGTAATGGGTTTGTTGTTTATCTACATTGAAAGCGACGCCTGAGCCTTACCTCTAAAGTAAGACCTAAGTTGGAAAGCCGAAGTAAGACGATTGATGAACAATTGCTCTGAAATTTCTAGCTAAACCTAGGGAAAATCAGCAAAAATTGTTTTGAGATTTCTGGCTATCAGAAAACTTAGTTTCTTTACCCCCATCCCCAGAATTTATCTGTGGAGCAATCTTTCAGTTTTCTTCCTTCAAAAATCGTAATTGCAAAAAAATCCTCTGCCTGCAGGTAGAGGATTTTTTTGCAAAGAAGACAAATAATCCGCTCAGACCACACAAATTGCCAAATTCTGAGCCACAATTGTTATGGAAACCTACTAATGAGGAGACAGCGATGCAATTTTCCCCCGCACGCCGCATCTTAGCTCCATTCCTGATCTCGGTACTGCTGTTAGTGACCGCCTGCGGTCAAACCCAAGCCCCCTCCCGCTGGGACAAAGCTCAGCAGGAAAGCACCCAAAAACCTGGTAAAGCACAGCAGACAACTGCTGATAAATCAAGTGCTAGTAATCAAAACCTGCCCAAAAAGGCAGTTGCAGGCGGTAAGTTAAATAAATACTTCCCGTCTTCGGGCGGTGGATTCGATCGCGTTTTTGCTCAAGAAAAATCCGGTTTTGCTGAAGCGAAGCTGAACAAAGACGGAAAAAATGTCGCGGTTCTCTCGATTAACGACATTGCAGGCAACCCCAGCGCAGGTGCAAAATTCCAGCAAAGTACCAAGCAAATCAGCGGCTATCCCGCTGTTAATCAGGGTGCTAATATCACTGCTGTTTTAGTGGCAAATCGCTATCAGGTGAAAGTTCAATCCCGCAATCCCTCTTTTACCGCTAGCGATCGCGAAGCTTGGCTGTCAAAATTTAACCTCGGCGGTCTCGCCCGTCTCAAGTAGCAACGTCTTTTGTCACACTCCGCGCCCGACTCCAGTCTGGCGCTATTAGAACTAAGTCTACCAGAATGAGACTGTGAAGTTCTTGGCATCTGCCAAAAGTAATACCTTTGATTTTCGTTCCAGCAAAAGGAGTTTTTTGTGAGCAAAACAGTCTTTGAATTAGTCGATACACTGCCTCAAGACAACATGACTGTCAAAGCCCTGCGAGCGCTTGACTTTGTGGTTCCCGGTGAGTGGAACAATTTAGTTGGCTTTGAAAATACCATTCGCACCGTTACTGGCGAAACAGACGAAGAACTAATTCAGCAAATTGGCGAGCGCGCCATCTACCTCTTCAACGATAAGTCTCAGGGCTATCAACGCGCTCTCTGGCTTTACCAAACTATTGACAGTACCGACAAGGCTTTGGGCAGTGCGGCCCTCGCTAATAAAGTTGCGGAAAATGTCTCGTTTTTGTCGTTCCTCGGCAATATCACTCCCAAGGCAGAAAAAGCTCAAACGATCGATCTGTCTTTGAAATTAGTCACAGAGTTGCTAGCTTTTTGCCAAATTAACGGCCTTCCCGGCGACAGCATTGGCGATTTTGCTGCTTCCTTGGGCGACTACGGCGGCGAATCCCTGATGCGGATGGCTGCTTTGGTGTGTTTTGACGGTTTGATTCCCCTGGGCCCGGACTTTATCATGGCAACTCAGTCTTGGATTGAAAAGCTCTCCCCGAACGATTTGCAAGATAATCAGGCCTTTAAGTCGATCGGTGGCATGATTCCTGGAGGTTCTCCCGCAGGCCAACTCGGCTTTATTGGCGAAAGCTTTAATTCGGTTTCCGGCTGGATGAGCTCTTTTGTGAGCGATCGAGGTTTGACTCCTCAAAATGTACTCGGTCACTTGCAGAGTTTTGTGGAAATTTCTGCTGACAAGGTGGACTACGTGGGCGCATTCCTCGATATGACTACCAACTACTACGAACACACCGGTGTTCAAACTCTTGCCCGCCGTTTGATTGAACGAGCTGTCGCTGAGATTTAGAATAACCAAAGGAGTTGTGATGTTTGCCGGCGATCTCCCTCTGAGAGTGTTTTGAGTTCAAATTTTTTGGAACGAGCAATTCTCTCTCGCTTGGTTTTCGATAAACAGTGGGGGCGATCGCAAAAGTCGATCGCCCCCACCTGCACTCACAATTCCTTTTACCGATCACTTTTAAAAGGAAGCGTTAATGCCAGAAGAACCGCAAAACCCTACCGCTGGAGAATCGGAAACTCCCAGTGCTTCGATCGAGAACGCCCCGAGTTCCGACGAACCCGATACAACCGACTTGCCCAGCACTGACAAGCCTCAGCCGGCTGCTAAAAAGCCCAAAGAACCGAAAAATCCTACCGCTGGCGAATCCGAAACTCCCAGTGCTGCGATCGAGAACGCCCCGAGTTCCGACGAACCCGATACAACCGACTTGCCCAGCACTGACAAGCCTCAGACGGCTGCTAAAAAGCCCGCAGCCAAGGCCGAAGGCGACAAGCCCCCAGCTAAAGCTAAAAAGGAAAAAGCACCGGCTGTTGAAGACAAGCCCTTTGCGGAATTTATTCAACAAGATTATTTGCCCGCTTTGCAAACTGCTTTAACTAAGCAGGGCGTTAAGGATTTAGAGGTGAGTTTGACCAAGCAAAAACTCCCCGTTGCCGGCATGAGTTCAGCCGGCGATTGCTGGCAGGTAATTGGTAAATTTCAAGAAGGTCAGCGCCAATTTAACCTTTATTTTCCTCAAGAAAATATTCAAAGTCAAAGGGCGTTTTCCTGCGCTGAAAATAATACCAAAACTAGCACTTTAGAGCCTTTTTTGATAGATGAGCGCAAGGTAACACTAGACCTCATGGTGTTTGGCGTCGTCCAGCGACTTAACGCTCAAAAATGGCTAAATCTTAATTAGTTATTAGTCAATAGTTATTAGTCATTAGTGGCTGGTATTTAGGGAGTTACTAATGAGTGTGAGGGCGGGTTAATTGGGATATGAACTTTATCGCTCGCCCAATCTCTAATTAGGCCCCGACTGACTCAATAGTTATTAGTCATAGCTAATGACTATTAACTATTGACTAATAACTAATGACTGCTGACTAATGACAGATTTTCTTCGGATTTGGTCAAAAAATTGCGAGCTTGCATAATCCCGTAAAGGTTAACATCTGTTTCTAACAAACAAGCATGACCGCTGTTAGCCAGCAGCACCATTTCAGCATTGGGAATTACCTTGACTAAAAGCTTCGCTTCTACTAGGGAAGGCAGCAGCCGATCGGCACCGCTAGCAATTACTAGGGTCGGCTGTTTGATGCCGCGCAACTGATTTTCGTCAACATTAAACGATCGCACTAACGCCAATCTCCACACAGACGTGTTTTGCGGTACCGCTTGCATCGCTTCTAGCAAAGCGCGCCGATCGTCGCGCCCAATCTTTCCTAATGATGCTAATATCGGCAATAAACCGATTACCGACAGCGGATAAAGGTTGGCAGGCAGCCACTGAGTCAGGTAGGAACCCCACTGCACCCAAGGCTGCTGTCGAAACGAAGAAGCTGGATTGACTAAAATTAATCGATCGCACAATTGAGGAGCTTCTAAAACAGTTTTCATTGCTAAACACCCCCCAAATGACTCGCCACACAGATAAACCGGCCGCTTTGGCTTTCCGGCTTGCTTTTCTGCTTCAATTAAGGCAATTGTTTCGCTAACCAGTACCTCCCAACTAGCCATGTCGTCAGCCGGTACAGTTAAGCAGCGAATGTCGAAATCATTGGCTAATTTAGAAATTTGTGGCCGCAGCAGCAAGCCGCTGCCATCCATACCGGGCAGAAATACAAATAAAGGGCGATCGGGTTTCGGCGGTTTGGGGGTTAGAAAACGAACCTTGTTGTTAGCATTTGCCATGATTCAAATCAATCGATTTTAGATTTTAGATTTTAGATTTTAGATTGGAAATCTGACACCAGCCCACAGTCAACAATAAACAGCCAACAGCCAACAAACTTACAAACAACCTCGTTGGAGTAATTCTGCAATTTCTCCATGACAGTGGTCTGTGAGTTCAGCCACAACTGCTTTGGCTTTTTTGCCTTGATATTGCTGCTGTTTCTCTACAGTAATCCAGTAAGGCTGGCCGATTAAAACATTAACTCGCTGATAAATTATCACAGGATGCCACCCAGATCGATCGAACAGCGGTTCCGAAGGATCAAACAAACTCAACAACTTCAGCGGTACACCCGATCGTACCGAGTGTTCCTCAAAGGAACTAATCGCCACCGGCAAAACCGCCAAATCCCGCACCGGCGCCCGCAAAGCCAAATGAGCAAATCCCCGCTGAAACTTCCCCACAGTATTGGGCCCAGTAAGCTTCACCATCGGTTCTGCACCCTCTGGAAACACCCCCACCATCTCCCCGCCTTGCAGCAGCGCTGTCGCTTGAGAGAAAAAATGCTGCTGTCGGTGCTCAGGTGCTTCCAAGGGGAAAGCGCCGAAAGTCGTAACCACTTCCCTCATCACCGGAACTTGACCCATGTAATGATGACACGCAAAGCGGATCGATCGACCCAAAGCCGCCGTCAGCAGCACAGGATCTAAGAAACTGCGGTGATTGCTCACCACCAGCACCGGGCTCTCTTGGGGAATCCGGTCTTCGCGGTACATAAACATCTGCGTTCCCAAACCAGCCAGGAAACAGCGCGAAATCAGCAATTTGCTCTCTGAAGACATGGGCGAAAAGACAGGTGCGACGCTATAAAGGTTGATTCCATTCCCACGCAGCTTAACATTACTTTACCAAGGCGGGGCTCCCTCAAAAAGTAGACTTTCCCTTTATGCGTTGGTTTGGTAATCCAGGACGCACCGCTGGTAATCACGTGGGTTTTTTCGCCCGCTTATTTCTAGTCAGCCGACCCAAACCCTAAAAAACCCGGTTTCTAAGCTTCTGAGCGCGATCGGCAAGTGTTTCGGCAGAAATCCCCCCTCAGAAGCAAAAATTTATCAAGTGTTGTGGCAACTTATTAAAGAATGTTTACAACAACCCCAAAACCAAGTTGCCGCAGCTAAACTTAGAAATTTACAGTGGGCATTGACGCACTGTCAAAGTATTTTTGGACAAGTCGTAATAGCAATCTCGCGAGGCATCAAATGAATAACATCCAAAACTATCGCCTTAGATGTACGCTCACCTTTGGCGACATTTACGGTCAAATCATTGTTTGGCTGATAGTCATCTTCCTAAGTCTAGCGTCGGCACTCGCCTTGTGGAGTAGCGCCCGCCAAATCTACGCCTTGGCTACCGTCGGCTTGATTTTAGTGCTGTCTCTGCCCTTCTTGCTGTTTGCTTTCGTTACAACTCTGCTAAATAACATTGAAGTGCTTGCTGTAGAACCCGGTACGGAACCTCAACCTTCTGCAACGGGAAATCAGTCGCTTCAGAATCCTGCCGAAAGCGCCGGCTAGTCCAATTTGAAATTTTAACTTTTGATTTTCCATTCAAATCAAAAGTTAAAAAACTTCCTGCTCTTTTGGTAGGAAGTTTTTTTTGCGTCACCATAAGTTGAGCACAACACTCAAAATGATTAAAAAAAATGCTAGAACACGACGTAATCATTGTAGGCGGAGGTTTAGCAGGTTGCCGCGCCGCAGTAGAAATTGCTCGGACTGACCCGAATTTAAAGGTAGCTGTCGTCGCCAAAACTCACCCTATTCGATCGCACTCCGTCGCAGCCCAAGGTGGGATGGCCTCCAGCCTCCAAAATGTCGATCCCGAAGACAGTTGGAAAGCCCACGCCTTCGACACAGTAAAAGGTTCAGACTATTTAGCCGACCAAGACGCGGTAGAAATCCTCACCCGCGAAGCCCCCGGTGTAGTCATAGATTTAGAACACATGGGAGTCCTCTTCTCCCGCCTCCCAGACGGCAGAATTGCCCAGCGCGCTTTCGGCGGACATTCCCACCGCCGCACCTGCTACGCCGCCGACAAAACTGGTCACGCCATTCTCCACGAATTAGTCAACAATCTGCGCCGCTGCGGAGTTCACATCTATCAGGAGTGGTATGTCACGCGCCTGATTTTGGAAGAAGGCCAAGCCAAGGGGGTAGTTATGTACCGCCTTCTAGACGGTCAAATTGAGGTTGTCCGTGCTAAGGCGGTGATGTTTGCTACGGGGGGTTACGGCCGAGTTTACAATACCACGTCGAACGATTACGCCTCGACGGGAGACGGTTTGGCGATGACGGCTTTAGCTGGACTGCCGCTGGAAGATATGGAATTTGTGCAGTTTCACCCGACTGGTTTGTATCCCGTGGGAGTGTTGATTTCGGAGGCTGTGCGGGGCGAAGGCGCTTATTTGATTAATTCAGAGGGCGATCGATTTATGGCCAATTATGCCCCGTCGCGGATGGAATTAGCGCCCAGAGATATTACCTCACGGTCAATTTCCATAGAAATCCGCGCCGGCCGAGGAATTAATGTTGATGGTAGTGCAGGCGGCCCCTTTATCTATCTCGATTTGCGGCACATGGGACGCGAAAAAATCATGAGCAAAATTCCTTTTGCTTGGGAAGAAGCCCACCGTTTGTTAGGAATTGATGCCGTAAATCAGCCGATGCCCGTCCGCCCTACCGTTCACTATTCAATGGGGGGAATTCCTACTAATGTTAGCGGGCAAGTTCGCAGCAGTCCTGACAGTTTGGTAGACGGTTTCTTTGCAGCCGGCGAAGCAGCTTGCGTGTCAGTTCACGGCGCGAACCGTTTGGGAAGTAATTCGCTGTTGGAATGCGTCGTTTACGGCAAAGTTACTGGCGCAACTATAGCACAATTCGTACAAAATCGCAAGTTACCTGCCGTAGACGAACAGCGTTATATTACGGAAGCAAAAGAGCAAATTCAGGCACTTTTAGAACGTCCGGGAAAATACCGCATCAATCAAATCCGGCAGCAGTATCAAGATACTATGACTGAGTATTGTGGCGTATTTCGTAGCGCCGAATTGATGCAGGAAGGTTTAAAGAAATTGGAGGATTTAGAGCGACAATATGAGGAAGTTTACTTAGACGATAAAGGCAAGTTGTGGAATACGGAAATTGTGGAAGCTTTGGAGTTGCGGAGTTTGATAATTGTCGGTAAAATGATTTTAACTTCGGCTTTGAATCGGCAGGAAAGTCGGGGAGCTCATTCGCGGGAAGATTTTACTGAGCGCGATGACGGGAATTTCTTGAAGCATACAATGGCGTATTATTCGCCTGCAGGAATTGATTTGGCTTATATGCCGGTGGCGATTACGATGTTTGAGCCGCAGGAGAGGAAGTATTAAATTGTACGGTGGGCGATGCCAGCCCTGTTAAGGTTGTGTAGAAATCCCTCAAACGTTTGAAATTGCGTAGCTGGCGATCGTTAAATCTGATTCTTTTAAAAGGCGATCGGTAATAAACCAGGTTTATTGCCGATCGCCACAGCCTAGAAAGACGGAAATCAGTCGATCCCATATTGTCCGTCAGGATGCGGCTCCTGCAAAATTTGCCCGATCGAATCAGTTAAAATTAAACTTTGCGGATGCTCCTGAAAATTTTTCACAAAAGTACCGTCGGAGTCTGGTAATTGAGTGTGGTCTGGAAAAGCAGGAGGTAGAACAACGCGGTCAACGCTATTGGGTCATAATTCCCTCCGAGGTCTCACCTAATTGATAATTAGTAATTGGTAATCGGTAACAGGACGCTGGGCACGAGGGTTTAGAAACCCGGTTTCGACCTGTATCTGTTGTCGTTCAACCAAGATTTATCGTAGAAACCGGGTTCCTTTTCCTAAGTCCTGCGTAATTAAGAAAAACGCGAGTAGTTTTGAGTTTAAATTATTAAGTTTTTAACTCAAAACCGCGAAGCGTTGCGAGAAACGAAGCAATCTTTAAACTCAAAACTCTTTCACTTAAAACTTTCCTTAAGGTTTCGGTAGCGCACCTTCAGGAGTAGGAGAAGCAGCCGGTTCGGGAGTCGTCGTAGCCGCAGGAGAAGGCGAAGGAGTGCCACTAGCTAACTGATTAATTTGGTCTTTATAGTTAGGAGGAGCTAACTCAGTAGCTCGATCGAACAGCGTTTTTGCTTCATCATTTTTGCCCTGTTCCTTCAGCACGATCGCCTTTCCTAAAGTCGGGCGAAAATCTTTTGGATTAGCCTTAGCAGATTCGTCATAAATTGCGATCGCCTCCTCGTAGCGCTTCTGCACAGCATAAACCTGTCCCAAAATCAACTGCACTGAAGTTACATCAACACTTTCCGGTTTCGCCAGATTTGCAGCCGGAGCAGCCTTCAGCGTATCTTGCAGCAGTCCGATCGCAGCTTCGGGCCGCTGCTGTACCAGCAGCAAATTCACCAACCCCTGCAAAGCCTTAATTTCCCCAGGCTTAGACGCTAAAATTGACCTGTAAGCTTGAGCAGCCCCTTCGCGATCGCCCGTGCGTTCCTTAGCCTGAGCCAGCAAAATTCCGTATTCAGTAGTCTCGGGATTCAGCGAAGCCAACTTTTCCAAAGGACCGATGGCATCCTTAATGTCGCCCACTCCTTGTCCGATCAACTCCAGCCGGACCTGCAACAATCCCCGCAAAGCCGTTACGTTGTCAGGTTCCCGCTGCAAAACCAATTCGTATCCCCTAGCCTGAGCTTGCAGCAACTCTGATTGCTTCTCCCCAGACTGGGCCGTCTGAGTAGGCGTTGGAGTTGACGTACTTTGCACTTGGCTGGCCTTGAGAATACTGTCCAAAATGGGAACCAGAGAAAATCCCAAAAAAGCGATGAGCGACAGCACCACCACCACAGTAATCAACCCACGACGCTTATTTGCTTTTTCCATAATTCAACTATCCCAGCTTAAAATCTACTATTTTCTAAGAATTAACCCATCGCCCGGGGGCGTCTGCCATTTAACTAGATCCATGCAACCATAAAAGTTCTTAACTTCAAAGTCCGAACGGACAAAGCAGCCTTTTACTTGCAGCTAATATGGTAACAGACCCATAACTCCATGCTAGCTAAACAATTTTGGACACTCAGACCCGCAGCTCCAAGGACTGCGGTGTCTGTCCAATTTAGTCTGGTCAAGCTAAAAATTACCGAAAATATGGCGGATCAGGCCGTTAGGTAATTGGATTAAGTAAAATAGGCAAGCTGAATATCCTAAATGCTATTAGCCAGCAACTCCAGCTCAGCGCGATCGGCGATCTATCGGTCAGCAACTCCTAAAGTCCTTGCTCGCAAGGATTTTAGCAGCCAGCGAACCGATCGGCACTCGTAGCGTTGAAAGTTGGCGTTGACGGGTCACAACCAGACCTCCGGGCGCAAGCCCCAAGTCAGGTGCTAGTAGTGTTTAAAGCAGTTTCTTCAGTTTATTCCTAATTTCCCTTAAGGGATGTGTCTCCGCTGCAAGGAGTTTTTATGAACCCCTCTCCCAACCGGTCTTCCAAATCGTCCAAATCTACTTCAACTCGCAAGGCTCAGCCCAGCGAACTGGCCGTCAATCCACCTAAAGATACAGATTCCATTCCTGAGACACCAGACGAAAGTTCGGTGCCTTCGGCGTTGGCTGCACCTGTTGACCAAAATCAACCGGCAACGCCAACAGACGCCCCAGCGTCCAAGGATAGGCTGCAACGACCACGCTACAGTTCTGCCCTCGACAAGGACAAAACAAACCCACAAGACCAGCCCAGCAATGCTCCTGCTCCCCCGGCGTCTGCTGCGTCTTCGACACCTGTCACCGATACTCCAGCCGTAGCAGTCGCACCGCCGGCAAGCGCCGAGCCTGCCGCTAACGAAAGTCAGGCCGCTGAGGACATACCCTCCGTCATGCGCCAACATCCCATTCCCCCCCCCAGCGAACCCAGACAGTACCGAGCTGTTGGTTTGGTGCGGGGTCGCTACACGCCATCAGAAGAGCAATTCACTCGGGGTATGCTGATAGCTGCCGACGGAACTGCCATCGACGCAGTTTTGCTGGGTAGAGTCATGAGTTTAGTCAAAAATCACCTGGAGCTGGAACAAGAACACTTGTGGGTGGTCTATCCCCGCACCAGGCAAGAAGACGGCAACTTGCACGCCCAGATTATGGGAGTTTGGGAGCCGGAAACGCTCAAGAAACCTCCCGAACCGTCCTCTGATGAGGAAAATCAGGAAGCAGCGGAGATTGAGGCTAGCGGCGAAGCATCGACCGCATCTTTGCCTCCCTCGGAACCTGATGTTGAAGATGGCTATTTTTCGATTAGAGGTGAGGTGATTTATCAATCCCAAGACCAAGAAAAGTATGTCATCGTCAAAATCAAGCAAGCTCCCCGCAAGAATGACGACAAGATGAAGTTTTTTAAGCTAAAACTCAAGGGAGATTTAGCAACAAAGGCGATCGGGTTTTTTTGGGATTTTCACGTCAAATTGAAAGCTGACAGTCTGATGATTGAGCAGGCTAATAATATTGGGGCGCTGCCGATTAAAAAGCGGAAATTCCCCCCTGGCAGCAAGCCGCCCGGTGGCTTCAAAGGAGGAGGGAAGCGTCCGTTTACTCCTAGGCCCAGCGGTGACGGTACTCCTGTAGGGCGTCCTACCATCAAGTCCGCAGCAGCAACACCATCGCCTGTCCCGAAGGAACCTCTTCCTAAGCCCGTTAAGAAGCCTAAGCCGATCGAGGAATAAAAAATAGTCAAAGTAAAAATGCAAGATTAAAGGTTGTTTTAACCTTTAATCTTGCATTTTTACTTTAGTTGCTTATGGTACTTCTGTACATAAGCGAGTAGGCTCTGCGCTAGCACCTCGCCAATTTGGACAGGAACAGCGTTTCCGATTAAACGACCCAGTTTGCTGAAAGAGACACGCTCGCCAGGAGTTAGGAAGCGGTAGTTTTTGGGAAAAGTCTGAAGGATAGTGGCCTCTCTTAGAGAGATTGTACGAGCCTGTTCCGGATGTCCTAACCGACCATTTCCGTAGCCAAAGCATTGGGTTGTGCTCGTGGGAGCCGGGGCGTCCTACTTCATACGACCATACACGCTAGCATTAGGACTTACGCATTGACAAAAAACATTATCTATGAATTCTATATCGTGCCATCACTGCTAAGGGTCGCCAAAATCTGCTCGCGGACAACTAAAGTGAACAAATTCCTTTGGACTTCATACCAATTGCTAATTATCTTTTTATAGCGCATTAACTCCAATTTGATAAATGCGTGAAGTGAGCAAAATATGTGAGTCTCGATCGCATGGGTGTCTCTCACCATGAACCGACAAATTTTACCTACTTGTTTGAGCGCTCTATGAAAGGTTTCAATTCCCTAATGAACATCGTGAATTGCGATCAAATCACTTCGACTTGTCTCTTTAAGCTTGGACTGCTCTGGCAGATATAAAATATAACGTCTAGAGTCTTATTTTTGAAAGTCTTTTCTCAACAACTTTATAAATCTAAATTATTTGATATGAGTCACTAATCCTTCATCGGCCATCTCTCAAGTGCTTAGTTGGCAATACTTTCGAGGCTCATATCAAAAAAATTTTGTCAGAAATAAAAAAACAGTTTCTGGTTTTTGAGAAACTTTAAGTTTTCTACTCCTGAATACGAACTCTCTCCCTTTGCTCTTCTTGCTTTAACTCCCAATTATCTTTTTTTACTCACCATTTTTCTAAAATAATCGTTTTTGGTTTGGCCGTCTATTTTATCGTCAATTATGTAATTGGGTGGCAATTAATTACCATAAATATCTCTATAATATAGCGTGATTAAGTTCAATCCAATGATCGGCTTCTGGTATTTACCTCATCAAAACTACCTAATTGATGCCGTATGTTTTGGTTCAAAATATAGCTTTTAGATAACTATATTGTCAACACTTAATATAACTCATTCTAAGTGTATAATTTTTTCTGGCATCTAGAATAAATCTTTCGGTTCATATCTCTCTCTAAGCAAAAAGCGATTAATACTATCATGGGAAACGTCTCCCAATATCTCTGCTAAGCTACTGCACGCCGCCAACTTTGGTTCTGAGAGTAAAAATAAGGTGTAAATGTCCGGAGTTGCATTGCGCTGTCGAGTTTTTAGTTATTTTTCTAATTGTCAAATACCCGTTAGTAGGCGTTCCCTCTTTATCAATTCACTATTTTATTATTTTGTCAATGCGTAAGTCCTAATAGCACAGCAACGGGGAAGATGAAGGTTGGTACCTCTTAAGTAATTTAGGGAATGTGAAGAGAGCGATCGCTACTTTTAAATGTCGTAGTGGGATTGAAGCGCTGTTTAAGGACTGCAAGACAGGCGGTTATAATAAGCGAGAAGAGTCACGGCAACGATCGGCGTTTAAAAAATTTAATTTTAATTATTGCCATTGCCTAAATTTGTCCTGTGATCCAAGGTCAAAAACATAAGCTGGGAAGAGTTCATAAGTATATTAGTATATTGGTCGGTGGAATGAGTGCAGGCGATCGGAACGCCGTCATAGTAGCTTTTGGATTGGTTCATTGGCGTCAATCTTGGGTGATTGGAATGGAGTTTTGTCAAGAAATAGTTGCTGAATTAATGAGAGCTAGACCTAACAAACTGCCATTTTTTCAGAGGGGTTTGAGGGCTATGTCCTTGATTCAATCGGGGTTTTGACGGGGTTGTCACCCTGTCAGGGTGCGAACAGCATAAAGATGCAGAGATTAGGTAAAAACAACCCAACTCTGCACCGTTGAAATCACTGGCGATCGTGCTTTTGGGATCGGCGGACAGTAGAAGTGTGCGGCTCTGGTTTTGTTAGCAACAATAAAATAGGTCGATCGCTCTTTTTATTCGAGGGCGCTGTTTTTCTTGGATGGCACTCTTTTTCTTGGAGGGCGATCCCCCTTCCTTGTCCCCATCAATATCCAAATCGCGATCGCGGAAACCATAAGACCGCGACGCTCTTTGGTTGAGATGAAAAGAATATTTTACTGTTAGTTCTTCCCAAAACCTTTGCCGCGATTGGTTGAAGGCATACAAAGACAGTTTTCGAGTTGCGATCGCAAAGTCTCGGTATCCAAACCCTGACCGATGAGAACAAGCTGGTTTTTCCGCTCGCCTTTCCACTGGTCGTCATCCATCGTAAATCGCTTGCCGCTCAAGTGGAAAATATGCCGTTTGGGACTTTCTTCAAACCACATAATCCCTTTCGCGCGAAACACGTTTGTTGGCAGTTGGTTGTCTAAGAAATATTGAAATTTTCTCAGAGAAAATGGCTTGTCGCTCTGGAAAGAAATTGAGGAAAATCCGTCATTTTCTAAATGGTGGGAGTGGTCGTGACTGTGATGGTCGTGATGTTCGTGACCGTGATGGTCGTGATGGTCGTGACTGTGATGGTCGTGACCGTGATGTTCGTGGTGGTCGTGATGTTCGTGACCGTGATGGTCGTGACTGCTAGGAGTTTCTTCAGATTGGAAATATTTGTCAGATTCAAACAATCCGATGCTGAGGACTAGCGGTAGGGGAACTTGCGATTTTACCGTTCGCAGAATTCGAGCACCTTCCTTGACATCCCGAATCTTAACTTCTAACAAATCTAAATCTGCTTCCTCAACCAAATCTGTTTTGTTGAGGATAATTATATCGCCGTAAGCTATTTGACTGTAAGCTGCTTGAGAGTTGAACAAATCTAAGCTGTAGTTGGCTGCGTCTACTACTGTCACTATCGAATCGAGACGAGTCAGATCGCGCAGTTCTGTGCCTAAAAAAGTCATTGCTACTGGCAGCGGGTCGGCGAGTCCGGTTGTTTCGACTACCAAATAATCGAGATTTTCTTGACGTTCTAAAACTTTGTAAACTGCATTAACTAAATCTTCATTAATTGTGCAGCAGATGCAGCCGTTGTTCAGCTCAACCATGTTGTCGTCGGTGGTGACAATCAGTTCGTTGTCGATACCGATTTCGCCAAATTCATTTACCAAAACTGCTGTTTTCAAACCTTGCTGGTTGGTCAGGATATGGTTGAGCAGGGTAGTTTTGCCGCTGCCGAGAAATCCTGTAATGATTGTAACGGGCAATCCGTGTTTGGGAGCGTCCATCGCCTGTTCTGTCTCCGACTGAGTTGTAGATTGCATAGCTTGACTGTCAAATAATGTCGATCGCATTTTCTTTGTGGTTCTTATTGTATCTTAATTAGGACAAGGCCTCGTAAACCCAGTTTCTCGAATAAATGTTGGGTTCGGTGGCATGGTATCTACGCATCAACCGGCAATCAGCCTGAGAGTGCAAAATAAGTGCGCCGCTAATTATCGGCAATTGCTAACGCGCTCGATCGCACTTTTTTATTTTTTTGATATTTTTTTTGTTCGGAGTACCTGTGGCTGTTTCCCTGCAACTAATTTTCCCGGTAAATTCAGCAGCGACAAATTGGGGATATACTCAAGCTGAGTTGGCTCGGTCAATTCCGGCTACTCTATAGCAATCTTCGCATCATTTGTAAATTTCTTACTCCCTCAGAGCGGGTTGGGGGGGTAAAAAAATTACAAATGATGCAAGGATTGCTATATAATATCGCTCTTTTATCACTCTAAACCCAGTAAAATACGCAATCAGGGTTCAGTTGACAGTTGACAGTTGACCGCTTTATAGCGACATCTACCTGAAAGTCCGAGGATTGGAGTAATGAATAGTCGGATTTTAATTTCTCCCGCTCATGCTTGGGGCTTTAAACCAATTCTTTCTGGTAAAAGTCCTTTGAGCAATAGGACTGGGAAAGAAATTCATCAAAGAAATCAGCCTAGGAAATCCCAAAGATAATTGCGGAATTAGAAATATCTTCAACCAGCGTTGGAGGAGTTTGAAGTAGATAAATGGTTGGCTAATTAAGCGGAGATTATTGAGGAATTTTTTCTTGCCCTTGGACACATCCCTATTTGGAGCATTTTAGGCTATTAGACTCCTCTGAGAGTGACACAAGAGCGATAGTTGTTAACAGGGGTGTTGGCAAAAGAGGTCGGAGCGGGGGCATCACAGTTAATTCTTTTGCTCCAGAACCTACAAATACTCACTTGTTGCTAGAGGCTAAAGTAGTTCAATACCTTAACCACTATAATTAAGGTATCTCTAACTGTGGTATCTGTCCATGCCCCAGCCCGATGTATTTATTACGTTTGGCGTCACTCAAGAATAAAAATAATTATTAAAGAAAATTGCGAGTCCTAAGTGGGCAATCAAACCAGTTGTGCTAAGAACTTTGATTAGGGGACTGAGGCGTAAACTTAAAAGGACTGACCCTAAAGGGTCAGCCGATTCCTCCCACGACTAGAAGCCCTGGGCTTTCTATGGGATTTTCTATAAGCGGTAGTCTTCGATTGTAATCGGGTTGAGAGGTTTTTGGTGGAGTGCGATCGCCTTTAAATTTGAGCCAGAACGATCGCCCGATCTACTAAAAAAACAGTCGGCTAAAAGATCCGAGCTGATCGCCGCCTCCCAGCCACTCCACCAACCAACGCCACATCAAGCAACTTAGTCCTTGTTGCTCTCGGTGAACAAGAGAAAACGACTCGCAACTTGCTGATGCGATTGGTTGTTAGAGGTACGACATTAATTGCTAGTGTCGATGCGTATTTCAGCTACCAAGTGGTGGGGAACTTGACGCTAGAAAACTTGAACCCCAATGCTGGTTTAGAAATCTAACCCGAGCCGATATTTTCCCTGTTTATTGCAGATAAAATCTGGTGGCTCTAAACCTTGTTTGGGAACTCTCAGCCCTGTACCCTATCTTTACTGTTTTGAAAGCTATGCTGTCAAAGTCCACAATTGTTGTTGCTAAAGGCTTTAGTAAGGTTCCCCTGCGAACAGGTCTGGTTGTTCCATTCATCCTGCAAATCTTCGCGGCCGTAGGATTAACAGGGTATCTGTCGCTGCGAAATGGACAAAAAGCAGTGAATGAACTAGCTACTAACTTGCAAACCGAGGTGAGTAACCGTGTGGATCAGCACCTCGACAGCTATGCCGCTGCAACCCGCTATTTGACCCAAATCAACGGCGAGCAAATTGACTTGGGATTGTTGAACTTACAGGATGCCGATCGCCTAGCTCAATTCTTTGCCAAGCAGGTAAAAACGTATAACGTTGGCTATATCCTCTACGGCTCTAAAACGGGCGACTTTATCGCATCGGGATATTACCGCGAGTCAACCATTCCGAACCACGGCAATCCTGACATTAGCCTGGTGCTACCGAAGCGGTACGGCAATCCTGATTTGTACAACTACATTACGAATGACCAAAGCAAGCCAACTAAAATGTTTGAAATCACCAAAGCGTATCAGTTCCAGAAAGAAGGCTGGTACGCCAAAGGTGTCGAGACGGGCAAACCAGGATGGAGCGCGATCTATCAATGGGAGACTAATAACTACCCGTTGTCGATCGCCACAAGTCGCCCCATCTATGATAAAAATGGTCAGTTGATCGGCAGCGTGGGGGTCGAGCAGCGCCTTTCGCAAATTAGTGACTTTTTACGTGAAATTAAGGTTAGTCAATCCAGCAAGGTATTCATTCTGGAGCGCAACGGATTAATCGTTGCCAGCTCTAGCGATGCGCCGGTGTTTTCAGTGACCAACGGCAAACCTCAGCGGCTGCGCGGCTTTGAGAGTAAGGACGCCCTAATTCAAGCCACGTCCAAGTATCTCGGCGATCGCTTCGGCGATCTGAAAACCATTCAAACCATCCAGCGCCTAGACTTTGAGATCCAGGGTGAGCGGGAGTTTCTTCAAGTAACTCCCTGGCAGGACGAATGGGGATTGGACTGGCTCGTAGTCGTCGCCATGCCGGAATCAGATTTCATGGGACGAATCAATGCCAATACAGTCAACACGATTTGGCTGTGTTTAGGCGCATTAGGACTGGCAACCGTTTTGGGTATCTACACCTCGCGCTGGATTGCTCGACCCATTTTGCTGCTCAGTCACGCATCGGAAGCGATCGCCGAAGGAAAACTCGACCAAAACGTCGAAACCTCTGGCGTTAAAGAACTGGGTGTACTTGCTCAATCCTTTAACCGAATGGCGCAGCAGTTGCGCGATTCCTTCACCGCCCTAGAGCAAACTAACCAGCAGCTTGAACAGCGAGTTGAAAAACGCACCGCCGAACTCAAGTATGCAAAGGAAGCTGCAGACACTGCCAACAAAGCAAAAAGCGAATTTCTCGCCAACATGAGCCACGAACTTCGCACTCCTCTCAACGGTATTTTGGGCTATGCTCAAATCCTCAACCGCAGCAGCGCATTGCCAGCGAAAGAACGTCATGGGGTAGAAATCATTCACCAGTGTGGTTCTCATTTGCTGACGCTGATTAACGATGTGTTGGACTTGTCCAAAATTGAAGCCGGCAAATTAGAACTCACACCTAAAGGGATTCACTTTCCCTCATTCCTCCAAGGTGTCGCTGAAATCTGCGGCGTTCGTGCCGACCAAAAAGGCATTAACTTCGTTTACCAGCCCGATCTGCAGTTGCCTGAAGGGATTTTTGCCGATGAAAAACGGTTGCGTCAGGTGTTACTCAACTTGGTGGGAAATGCAATTAAATTCACCGATAAAGGTTGTGTCACGCTCAAGGTTGCCGTAGTTGAGAATCATCCCAATCCGTCCACTCACTCTTTCAAATTTCAAGTTGAGGATACGGGCGTAGGAATTGCGCCCGATCATTTGGATAAAATTTTTCAGGCTTTTGAACAAGTGGGCGATCGCCAGCGCCAAGTCGAGGGTACGGGTTTAGGACTCGCGATCAGCCAAAGGATTGTCCAACTTATGAACGGAAAAATCCAAGTTAAAAGCCAACCCGGAGTCGGTAGTGAGTTCTTTTTTGAGGTGGAAATGGCGATCGCCACCGATTGGGTCGAGCAAAACTCCCTCACAACTGGAAAACAAATTATTGGTTACGAAGGACAACGACGCAGCATTCTTGTTATAGACGATCGTTGGGAAAACCGAGCCGTTCTCGTCAACTTGTTATATCCACTAGGATTCCAGCTTACTGAGGCCGAAAATGGACAAGAAGGATTGGAAAAAATACGACAGTCTCAACCTGACTTAGTGATTACAGACTTGGCAATGCCAGTCATGGATGGCTTTGAACTGCTCAAACAGGTTCGCAGTGCAAATGATTTGCAACACCAGAAGATCCTTGTCTCTTCTGCATCAGTATCGCAAGCCTATCAACAGATGAGTTTAGATGCAGGGGGAAATGATTTCCTGGCCAAGCCAGTGGAAGTCAGTGAATTATTTAACCTCTTAGCCACTCATTTGGAATTAAAGTGGAAATATGAAATGACAGCCTCAAACGACTCTGGGCCATCCACTCTAACGACTGCATTAGATAAGCCTGAAAGGATTATTCCTTCGACTTTAGAGTTAAGGGCGTTACTACAACTGGCACAGCAAGGCAACTTAAAACGGCTACGAGAACACACAGAGCATCTTGCTCACTCTAACCCTCGCTACGCTGATTTTGCGTCACAAATTATTCCGCTTGCCAAGCAATTTAAAGACGAAGAAATTGAAGAGTTGCTACAACAACACCTCACTGAGAAAAAAGCCGATGTCTAGTCCTGAATTAATTCTGGTGGTGGATGATACCCCTGCAAACTTAGAAGTGGTTTGTGAAACCTTAAGTGATGCGGGATATGAAGTAGCAACCGCAATCAACGGCGATCGCGCTCTTAAGCGAGTCCAAGTTTATCCTCCCGATCTGATCTTGCTCGATGTTCAAATGCCAGGAATTGACGGCTTTGAAACCTGCCAACGTCTGAAGGCAGATCCCAGGACAGCCAGCATTCCGATCATTTTTATGACCGCTGTCTCCGATGCCGATAGTAAGGAGAAAGGATTTGACTTGGGTGCTGTGGACTACATCACCAAACCCTTTCAAGAAAAGGAGATGCTAGCACGGGTGAAAACTCATTTGCAGCTACGGCAGTTAACGAAAAATCTCGAACAGCGTGTAGCTGAGCAAACGGCTGATTTAGAAGCAGCCTTCACACAACTGCAACAGTCTCAGTGTCACTTAGTCCACACCGAAAAGATGTCTGCTTTGGGCAATTTAGTGGCGGGTGTCGCGCACGAGATTAATAACCCGCTTGGTTTTATTGCGGGCAATCTGAATCCAGCTCAGGACTATATTAAAGACCTCTTTAAACTGATCGCTCTCTACCAAAAAGAACTCCCTTATCCAAGTACCACGCTTCAGGCATTTGTGGAGGAAATAGACTTGGAATACTTACAAGAGGATCTACCCAAGTTAATCGATTCGATGCAAGAAGGAGTCGATCGCATTCGCACAATTAGCACCAGTTTAAGAACCTTCTCGCGTTCGGATTGCGAACTCCCAATTACTTGCAATATCCACGACGGCATTGACAGCACGCTGTTGATTCTCAAGCATCGCCTCAAAGCCAACGAATGTCGCCCGGAAATTCAAGTCATCACAGACTATGGCGATCTGCCAGAGGTAGAATGCTTTGCCGGACAGTTGAATCAGGTATTTATGAATGTGCTGGCAAATGCGATCGATGCCCTTGAGGAATCAAATCAAGGACGCAGTTTTGCTCAGATCAAAGCCAAACCCAACCAGATTACTGTCAAAACCCAATTGTCGGAATCTCAGGTAGTGATCCGAATTCAGGATAATGGGATTGGGATGACGGATGCGGTGAAGCCAAAAATCTTTGAGCATCTGTTTACCACTAAAGGCGTGGGGCAAGGAACAGGCCTAGGATTGGCCATCGCTCATCAAATCGTAGTCCAGAAACACTCTGGAACTTTAGAAGTCAACTCAACTTTAGGTGAAGGTACAGAGTTTGTGATTTCAATTCCGCTGAAGGCGATCGCTGTAAAAGACGTTCAGGCAACGATCTGCTTTGACGCAGCATAACAAATCATTACAGCAGCAGCATAAAGATGATTGATATCGCCCCTTAAAACCATCCAAACTATTGATATAGTAGTACGCGGTGCAAAAAACGGTAAACCATGACAGCCACAAATCTCGTCAATAAGTTTGAGTACAAACCCCTATATAAACCAAATCAATTAATTTGCGGAACGGGGCAAACAGCCATTGTCAGCGGCTGGACAGTAAAAAGTGCGATCGGCAAAAAATTACAACCCAACGAATTTGCTGTCATCGGACAACTGTACTCTCCTACTCGCGGCATCAACTTCTTAATTAGAAACTTGCTGTGCAATCCCCACGTCCGCTTTTTAGTAATTCTCAACGCTACCAAAGAAGACCGCAATTCGGGTGCGGCAGCGTGTTTGATAGACTTTTTTCGCAACGGCTTTGAAGCAGGCAAAAGCGATACTGGTAGAGATTGCTGGCTAATTAAATCTTCAATATTTGGCTACATTGATATTGAAATAGCAGCAGAAGCCTTAGAACTATTGCGTCATTCAATAGAATGGAAAGCAGCCAAAAACATAGCAGAAACAGTGACTATTGTCAAGTCTTTTGCCCAAAAAGAATCTGTTGAACCTTGGGGAGAATCCGTAACTTTTCCCTTAGTCGAAATCGTCCCGACTGTACTCCCAGGTCAGAAATACGGACACAGAATCGAAGGCAAAACTATCGCCGAAACTTGGGTAAAAATTATCCACCGAATTAAGACCACTGGCACCTTGCGGCCGACTGGTTACGACGGACAGTGGCAAGAATTAATCGACTTAATGGCAGTGATTACAGATGAACCTGCCGAGTTCTATTTTCCCGAACCGAATTACTTACCAATCGACCGCGATTTCCTCGAACAGTACAAACCGCAAATGCTGGAAGATGCCCCGTATAACGAAGGCATTAAATATACCTACGCACAGCGGATGCGCTCGTGGTTTGGTCGCGATCAAATTGAAGAAGTTATTGCCAAACTAATTAAAGAAATTGACGCTGCAAGTGCTGTAATTAGTTTGTGGGATGCCGGTGGAAATATTAACAGAAGGTCTGACGGTTCCTCAGACCACCAGCACAGCGGAAGTCCTTGTTTAAATCACATTTGGGTGCGAGTTGTTGACGGTGAAATCTCCCTAACTGCAACTCTCCGCAGTAACGATATGTTTGCGGCTTGGCCGGCAAATGCAATGGGTTTGCGGGCTTTGCAGCAGCACATTCGAGATGAAATTGCGAGGCGTTCTGATTATAATTTGACGATGGGCCCGTTGGTAACGCTGAGTCAATCGGCTCACTTGTATGACGATACCTTTGAAAATGCCGATCGACTAATTCAAACCCAATATGCTAAAATCTGCGAAGAGCGAGACTTTTTCGACGCAGCGGGCAATTTTTTAGTTGAAGTAGCCGACAATCAAATAGTTGTCACGCAAACCACGCCCGGCAGCGGCCAAGTTGTCACCTGTTATTCTGGAAAAAACCCTCTCAAGTTAGTGCGAGAAATTTGTGCGGCTTCCCCCGCTATTAAAGGCGAGCATATTGGTTATTTGGGAATAGAATTGCAGAGGGCTGCCGAGTCTCTCAAAACGAGCAAGCAATACATCCAGGATAGACGATGAATCTAGAAGAAGAAAGACCGAATTGGGACGAATACTTCTTAATGTTAGCCAAATTAGCCGCTACTCGATCGACTTGTCTGGCTTTTCCTGTAGGCGCAGTGATAACTAAAAACAGGCAAGTTTTAGCAACGGGTTACAACGGTTCGCCGTCAGGTTCGGCACACTGTACTACTCAAGGCTTCTGCTATCCTGGTTTGAGTAGTTGCGACGCCAGCAAAACTTTGCCTTCAAGGGCGGTTCACGCGGAAGCAAATGCGATCGCCAAAGCTGCTAAACACGGTATATCTACTGCTGGGGCTAGTATTTACGTCACTTTAGAACCGTGCATCTATTGTTTGAAATTAGTCATTGCCGCTGGAATTAGAGAAGTGTTTTACGAAACGAGTTTTAACAGCGGAGAAAAAGCTGCTTTGAGAGATACTTTTATCAGTGAAGGTATTGTTGAGTTAAAACAAATTCAGCTATCTGAAGATACAGCAAAAAAGGCGGCTTTGTTTTTGTTGCATCCTACATCTGTGTCCAAAAATTTAGTAGAGGAGCAATCCTCCCCGTGGTTATGAAAGCCACAGGAAATAACAGTGCTGTGCTCCTATAAATGATTTTTATTTGCTGGCCATTTTTAGGGATACGGCAGTGCCGTATCCTAACTCCCGCGTGATACAAATGATATTTATTTTACGCTTTGTAAAGACACAGCACTGCCGTGTCCTTACAACAAACAGAGATGGCAATTAACCAAAAAACGGCCTTAACAATTGTGAATACTCTGTAGTTCAATCAATCAAACTCATTCACTGCTTGCAAATAGTCGATTGCCGCATCTATCCTCGAAGAATACTTAAAAGCAAACTGATCGAACCAATATCCCTCATCGGAATTCTTATCCAACTTTTTCAGCCAAACCTGAGCTTGCCTAACTTTCTGTCTCTGCGTTTGTACGTCCAACTGCGGCCCCGCGACTTTTTCTGCGGGTTGCGGTTGCAGTGAAGCGAACTCCTGAGCTTTATTTTGCGCTTCGTGATCAGCCTTAAGCGGTTGCAGTGCAGCCACTTCCTGAGCTGTATTTTGCGATTCGTACTCAGCCTTAATTTGAGCTAAATCCTTATCCAAAGGACTAGCATACAAATTTATATCTGATGTTTTAAATGTTGGATTTGACGGCGCTTGTGCTTGCGCCGGCGCCTGACTTTTCAACTCAGCAATTTTTTGAGATGCTTGATACTCTGCCTTAAGTTCACCTAACAGGCGCTCGATCGATTCCATAACTTAAACCCCCTAAAAAATGCTGCTGGGCTAACTGGCCTCAATATAATCACGGAAACTTCGCCCGCCTCCTTAATCAGTTATTGCATTCAGCAATACCTCTGTCAGGGTCATTCCTTCAATATCATCCATCGTGACAGTATCAACGATATCGAATTTAGCCCCAGCGCTTTGCAGTTCGTCATCCAATATCTTCAGAAACTTAGTAGCTTCGGGCGCATTCCCTACTTGAATGAAAGAAATCGCCAACTCTTCATCTCGATCGAGCTTCCGGGAAGCCTCTATAATCGTTTTCATCACTTCTTTGCGATCGTCCGGTTCCCCGTCCGTCACCACTAATATTGTTTCCCCATTTTGCTTGGTCTTACCGGATGCTTTGCGCTGAAAAAAATTGTTCAGAGCGTCTTGCAGAACAGCAGCTAAATTGGTAGTCCCCGAAGGTTCATTTTCTTGGAAAATTTGCACGACTTTAGCTGATGTTACGTTGTCGTAGCGCTTGAAGCGACCGGCAAACACATAAACTGTTATGCCATCAGGATCGAGTTCTTCGCATTTATTCGCCAATGCGATCGTCGATTCTTGCATGAGCGCCCACCGAGTTTTACCGCCCATCTGGTCTTTTGTGTACATACTGCCGCTTTTGTCAATAATGATGGTATAATCGCGGTTCTGAAGCATAAGATTTTTCCTGTTAATTAAGTTTTTCCCAAAAATATCAAAACCAGCGAGCAGAAGCTGTTGAGCTTTAGTTGCTCGCTGCGTTTTTTTAGTTGATTTGCGATCGCAAATACCGGAATTTAAGCTGCAACTAAAGCATCTTTAAGTGGCTTCCAGCTAAAAGCTCGATCGCCCCCCATCTCCACTGCTATTTTAACTCGCGGTTCTAACGTCGGCAAAACAGTCAAATACTCAATCTCCTGACTCGACAAAATTTGCCCTTCAATAATCCAGAGCACCAATCCTTTTGCTTTCGGTGGCAAATTGTCTAATTGAGTTTGCAAAATCGGCGGTACGTAGTACGTATAACCCACGGCCGCTTCGTTGCCAGTAGTTTTCTTGCCCAAATGCGGCGGCCGCACGCCGTGAACCCCCGTTAAATACATCGCCAAATCGCCCAAACCCCGCGCCGAAATCGTGTACCCACCGTAGCCCGCAGCCCTCAGCCTGCGGAGGTAGCGCCCCTCAAATCCTCCCTCTAAAGGAACGTACAGGGCCAGCGACCCCGACTTTTCCAAATCCCGAATCAGATCAGATCCCGTCGTAATCAGTCCCATAAATTTGTGTTTCCTGCTGTATCAAAATTTGGTCGATCGCTGCTTGCGAGCTGGAAATATTATAAATCCTAAAGTTGAGGCGAAAAATTCTCATCGCGGCCTTGACAAAGGGCAAACACTTCATGTACTATTGTGAATTGTCGCCGTAAAGGATACTGAGTAGTTTGCTGCTCAAGTCCTGGCACAAACAAGCAAGACCGAGACAAAACTCGGAGATAGAGTCGGTAAAAAGCCGCGAATCTCAACCCTTGCAAGACTTCCACAAGCTCGCTCCCAAATTTAAAACTCAAATTTTAAACACCGAGGAAGGCTGTTGGTTGATAACAGTTAATTGCAGGAACACTGAAATAAATGTTTCTGCACAAGAGCAAGCGGATTGACGTAACTTTCGCAATCCGAAACCTCTTGCGTAAATAAAAGGAAAAAAATCCGTGTCTGTAGGCATTCTTGGCACTAAACTAGGCATGACTCAAGTGTTTGACGACCAAGGGAGAGCAATCCCTGTCACCGTCATACAAGCAGGGCCTTGTACAGTAACTCAAATCAAAACAAAACAAACTGACGGCTACGGTGCCGTTCAAGTTGGATACAACGAAGTCAAACCAAAGGCTCTCAACAAGCCAGAACTAGGACACCTTGCCAAGTCGGGGGCGAATCCACTGCGCCACTTGCAGGAATACCGATTGGAAGACACCAGTTCATTTGAATTAGGTCAACAGCTAAAAGCAGATACCTTTACACCGGGACAAATAGTAGATGTCATCGGTACAAGCATCGGTAAAGGTTTTGCAGGTTTTCAAAAGCGCCACAACTTTAAACGAGGCCCGATGTCTCACGGTTCCAAGAACCACCGCGAACCTGGATCGATCGGACCTGGAACTACTCCGGGTCGCGTTTATCCCGGCAAAAGAATGGCAGGACGTATGGGCAACGTTCAAGTCACCGTCCGCAAACTAACAATTGTCCGGGTGGATACAGAGCAGAATTTGCTGCTAATTAAGGGAGCAGTTCCCGGCAAAGCTGGCGCCTTAGTCAATGTTGTGCCTGAGAAAAAAGTAGGACGTTAGTCAGTAGTCATTAGTCAGTAGTCAGCAGTCAGTAGATAGTAGTTGGCCGTTAGTAGCAAGCAATAACTAAGAACTAAGAGCTGAAAACTAAGAGCTGAAAACTAAGACCTGAGAACAGACAACAGACGACAGACAACTAACAACAGACAACTAACAACAGACAACTAACAACAGACAAAGGACAAAAGATATGGTTAATTGTGTAGTCCGAAATTGGCAAGGCGAAGAAGTTGGGGAAACAACTTTAGAACTGCGCGTAGCCAAAGAAGAAAATGCGTCTCACATCGTTCACAGAGCATTGACGCGGCAACTGAATAATGCCCGTCAAGGAAATGCTTGCACCAAAACTCGCTCGGAAGTTAGAGGCGGTGGCCGCAAACCCTGGCGTCAAAAAGGCACCGGCCGAGCCCGAGCAGGTTCAATCCGTTCTCCGCTGTGGCGGGGAGGCGGTGTCATCTTCGGACCAAAACCGAGAGACTTTGAAGTCAAAATGAACAAAAAGGAACGCCGTCTCGCTTTGCGGACAGCATTCCAAAGTCGCACCGAAGACATCATTGTAGTTGAAGAATTTGCAGAGCAATTTCCGAGACCGAAAAGCAAAGAATTGCTGAGTGCGATCGCCCGCTGGGGCATCGAACCCGATACAAAAGTTCTGTTAATCTTGCCAGAACCGCAACCAAATGTCTACTTATCAGGACGCAACATCGAATTAGTAAACGTCATCTTGGCAACTTCTTTGAATGTTTACGACGTTCTCGCGGCTGACAAAATTATCGTCACATCTACAGCCATAGCTAAAATTCAGGAGATTTACGGTGAGTAAAATCGACCCCCGCGACTACGCAGATTTGATCCAGCGTCCGATTCTCACCGAGAAAGCTACCCGAATGATGGAATTAAATCAATTCACATTCGACGTAGCCCCCAAAGCGACAAAGCCTCAAATCAAAGCTGCAATCGAAGAACTATTTAAGGTCAAAGTCATCGGCGTCAACACCCAAAACCCGCCGCGTAAAAAGCGTAGAGTTGGCAAATTCGTCGGCTTTAAACCTTGTTACAAGCGAGCAACCGTAACTCTGACCGACGGAGACTCGATCCGCAAACTCCTATTCCCAGAAGTTTAGCCAATTTTGGATTTTAGATTTTAGATTTTAGATTGCGGTTAACTGGTGAAAATACCAAACCCAGAAAGTTACCAAGTTAACTGATAATCCCAAATCTAAAATCCAAAACCGCCAAGTCCTTGCATCCCAAATCTAAAATCTAAAATCTAAAATCGATTATGGGCATCCGTTCTTACCGACCTTATACCTCCAGCACCCGAGAACAAACCGTCTCGGATTTTGCTGAAATTACCAAATCAGAACCAGAAAAGTCTCTAACCAGCAATAAGCACACCAAACAAGGCCGCAACAACCGAGGCGTCATTACCTGTCGCCACCGGGGAGGCGGTCACAAACGGCTTTATAGAGACATCGACTTCCGCCGCGACAAACACAGCATTCCCGCTACTGTCAAGGCGATCGAATATGACCCCAATCGCAACGCCCGCATCGCCCTCCTGTTCTACAAAGACGGCGAAAAACGGTACATCCTGCACCCGCTCAACTTAAACGTCGGTACAGTAATTGTCTCAGGCCCAGACGCGCCGATCGAAATCGGTAACGCCCTCCCCCTGAAGAACATTCCCCTGGGTACGAGCATCCACAACGTCGAGCTAGTACCCGGAAAAGGCGGACAAATCGTTCGCTCCGCCGGATCGAGCGCTCAGCTAATGGCAAAAGAAGGTAGCTACGTCACCCTCAAACTGCCATCCGGCGAACAGCGCAAAGTCCGCGCTGACTGCTACGCCACCATCGGTCAAGTCGGCAACACCGACGCCAGAAACATCAGCCTGGGTAAAGCCGGCCGCACCCGCTGGAAAGGTCGCAGACCCACCGTTCGCGGTAGCGTCATGAACCCGGTAGACCACCCGCACGGCGGTGGCGAAGGCAGAGCCCCCATCGGACGTCCGGGGCCTGTCACTCCTTGGGGTAAACCAGCATTGGGTGCAAAAACTCGACGCAAAAACAAGCGCAGCGACGCTTTAATTGTCCGGCGCCGCCGCAAATCTTCCAAGCGCGGCAAGGGCGGCAGACAAAGTTAAGGAAGAAGGAAGAAGGAAGAAGGAAGAAGGAAGGAGGAAGAAGGAACAACAAAAAAGTTTTCCGCGCTCTTTTATTCCTCCGACTTTCTTCCCAATTCAATTCCAACTGCTAATTATTAATTACCAAAATCATGTCTCGATCTCTAAAAAAAGGCCCTTTTGTCGCAGATAATCTGATGACAAAAATCGAAAAACTCAACGCCGCCGGCCAAAAACAAGTAATTAAAACTTGGTCGCGATCTTCTACAATCCTGCCCCAAATGGTAGGCCACACGATCGCCGTTCATAACGGCAGACAGCACGTACCCGTCTACCTGACCGACCAAATGGTAGGTCACAAACTCGGAGAATTTTCCCCCACTCGTACCTTCAGAGGTCACGCTAAAAGTGGTGATAAAAAGGCAAAAAGATAGCCCAATTAGGTGATAGGTAATAGGTAGTCGGACAAACTTTTTCCCAATTACCAATTACCTTTTTCCCAATTACCAATTACCAATTACCCAAATCGAAATGGTTATAGATACCACATCCGAAATTAAGGCGATCGCCCGTTACATCCGGACATCGCCCTTCAAAGTGCGCCGAGTCCTCGACCAAATTCGTGGCAAAAGCTACCAAGAAGCGCTGATTTTACTCGAATTCATGCCCTACCGCGCCTGCGAACCAATTGTCAAAGTTTTGCGATCGGCAGTAGCCAACGCCGAACACAACGCAGGATTGGATAAATCCAAGCTGGTAGTTTCTCAAGCTTACGCAGACCAAGGCCCAGTCCTCAAACGCTTTAGACCCCGCGCTCAAGGCCGCGCCTACCAAATCCGCAAGCCAACCTGTCACATTACCGTAGTAGTAGCTCCGCTCGTAGAAAACTAAACCAGGGAAAAACGTAATAGGTAATAAACAGCTTAAAGTTGAAAAAAATGGGTAATCACCAATTACCAATTACCAATTACCAATTACCAATTACCAATTAACTCATCAACTATTATGGGCCAAAAAATACATCCAATTGGTTTTCGCCTCGGCATTACCCAAGAGCACCGCTCTCGCTGGTTTGCCGATCCCAAAAACTATCCAGAACTCTTGCAAGAAGACTATAAAATTCGCAAGTACGTTCGTAAAACGCTCAGCAATGCTGGCATTTCCTCGGTCAAAATTGAGCGGAAAGCCGATCAAATCGACCTAGAAGTGTTCACCGCCAGACCGGGCGTTGTCGTAGGCCGCGGCGGAGCCGGGATCGAAACCTTGCGCGTCGGTTTGCAGCAACAACTCGGTAGCAACCGCCAAATCCGCATCAACGTCGTCGAAGTCCAGCGCGTAGATGCCGATGCCACACTGATTGCCGAATACATCGCTCAGCAACTAGAACGGCGCGTATCCTTCCGCCGAGTCGTCCGCCAAGCCATTACCCGCGCCCAAAAAGTCGGCATCCAAGGCATCAAAATTCAAGTCAGCGGACGCCTCAACGGCGCAGAAATCGCTCGTACCGAATGGACGCGGGAAGGAAGAGTCCCGTTGCACACCCTGCGGGCAGACATCGACTACTCCTACTGCACTGCTCAAACCATCTACGGTATTCTGGGCATTAAAGTTTGGGTTTTCAAAGGCGAAATTATTCCCGGACAGGAACAAGAGGCTGCACCAAATGCTGCAGTACCCCGTACAAAACAAAAGCGCCGCCGCCAGAACTTTGAAGATCGATCGAACGAAGGCTAACAGTCAATTGACAGTTGACAGTTGACAGTTGACAGCGAAGGGCGAGTAAGTTCGTGCTGTACGCTATACCGATTACCAATTACTGAATTCCCCAGCCATGTTAAGCCCTAAAAGAACAAAATTCCGCAAACAACAGCGCGGGCGAATGAGCGGTGTTTCCACCCGCGGCAATACAGTTAGCTTTGGCGACTTCGCCCTCCAAGCCGTCGAACCCGCTTGGATTACTTCCCGCCAAATAGAAGCCGGACGGCGCGCCATGACCCGCTATATCCGCCGGGGCGGAAAAATCTGGATTCGCATTTTTCCCGACAAACCAGTCACCCAGCGCGCAGCCGAAACCCGGATGGGTTCCGGTAAAGGTAATCCTGAGTTTTGGGTTGCCGTTGTCAAACCCGGTCGGGTAATGTTTGAAATTGGTGGTGTAGCCGAAGAAACTGCCCGCGAAGCAATGCGTTTGGCATCTTTCAAATTACCAATTAAAACCAAGTTCATCACTCGCGAAGAAGGCCAGTCATAGCGAAGAGTGAAGGTAGAATTAGGTCGGTATTAGTCAGTATTTTAAACGGCTACAGAAATTTAAAATCTGGCTTTCATAACTTTTCTTTCCTTCGACCTTCAGCATAAGAGACAATTCAGTCTTCTGTCATACCGCTCGCTAACGAGAAAGCACACAATTATGTCTTTGACCAAGATTAAAGAAGCTAGAGAATTAAGCGATGCTGCTGTAGCAGAGCAAATTTTAGCCGTCAAGCGCCAACTAATGGAATTGCGGCTCCAGCAAGCTACCGGCCGCATGGAAAAGCCTCACCTGTTCAAGCACGCCAAACACCGGCTAGCTCAATTGATGACAGTTGAACGCGAGCGCCAAATCGTTGCTGAGAAAGAAGCTGCACAAAAATTAGCCGCATCTAAACAGGTAGAACAGCCTGCTGCAACCGCAGCAGAGCAGACGATCGCACAGTAGCTAAAAAAAAGTCAATTGCACAACAAAAATAGGTAGCTATGGCAATTAAAGAACGAGTTGGCGTAGTAGTCAGCGACAAGATGGATAAAACCGTCGTGGTAGCAATCGAAAACCGCTCCTCCCACACCAAATACGGCAAAATCGTAGTCCGCACGAAGCGCTACAAAGCTCATGACGAAGAAAATCAGTGCAAATCGGGCGATCGTGTCCGCATCACTGAAACTCGCCCCCTGAGCAAAACCAAACGCTGGACGGTTGCTGAGATTTTTGGGACAAAAAACGGCTAACAGTTAATTGCCAAATCGCGATCTCCCGATCGAAAGTTAACAATCAACTAGCAGTCAACAGTCAACAGTCAACAGTTAACAGTCAATAGTTAACACTCAACAATCACCATGATTCAACCCCAGACATACCTCAATGTCGCCGACAATAGCGGAGCCCGCAAACTGATGTGCATCCGCGTATTGGGAGGCGGCAACCGTCGCTACGGCGGAGTCGGCGATGTCATCATTGCCGTCGTCAAAGATGCCATCCCCAATATGGCAGTCAAAAAATCAGATGTCGTTCGGGCAGTCATTGTCAGAACTCGCAAAGGTCTGCGCCGCGACAGTGGCATGAGCATTCGTTTTGACGATAACGCCGCCGTTATTATCAACGTAGACGGCAACCCCAAAGGCACTCGCGTCTTCGGTCCCGTCGCCCGCGAATTGCGCGACAAAAACTTTACTAAAATCGTTTCCTTAGCCCCGGAGGTACTTTAAAAATGTACGGAAAAAAGGGTAAACCAACTAGCGAACCGCAGCGCTACAGAATGCACGTCAAAGCAGGCGACACCGTGCAAATAATTACTGGCAAAGAGAAAGGAAAAGTCGGAGAAATCTTAAAGACATATCCTAAAGTCAGCAAAGTAGTTGTTAAAGGTGTAAACATCAGAACCAAGCACGTCAAGCCCCAGCAAGAGGGAGAGTCAGGGAAAATACTCACGTTTGAGGCTCCCATTCACAGCTCAAATGTCATGCACTATTCCGAAAAAGAAAAAATAGCTAGCCGCGTTTGCTATACATTTAGCGAAGATGGCCGGAAACTGCGACAGCTCAAAAAAACTGGAGAAATCCTCGATAATTAGTCATTAGTCATTAGTCATTAACAGACAACGGACAACTATCAACTGACAAAGAACAATTCCCTGACCAAGCCCAGGGACAGTTAACGAAACACAAAAACTATGCCGGACAAACTCAAGGTTCTTTATCAAGGAAAAATCGTTCCCACACTGATGGATCAGTTTAAATATACTAATATCCATCAGGTTCCCAAACTCGTCAAAGTCACAGTGAACCGCGGTTTGGGAGAAGCATCTCAAAACGCTAAGGCACTGGATTCGTCGATCAACGAAATTGCCATCATCACCGGGCAAAAACCAGTGGTGACGCGGGCGAAAAAAGCGATCGCAGGCTTCAAAATCCGCAAAGGAGTACCCGTAGGCGTTATGGTGACGCTGCGCGGCGATCGGATGTACGATTTTCTCGATCGGCTGATCAACCTCGCACTCCCTCGAATCCGCGACTTCCGCGGCATCAGCCCCAAAAGCTTCGACGGGCGCGGCAACTACAGCTTGGGTCTGAGAGAACAGCTAATTTTTCCAGAAATAGAATATGACCGCATCGATCAAATTCGAGGCATGGACATTTCAATTATCACCACAGCAAACACCGACGAAGAAGGACGCGCCTTGCTTAAAGAAATGGGAATGCCGTTCCGGGACAACTAAGCACTAGAGTAAGAAGCAAAAGATGGCAGCTAACGATACCATAGCAGATATGTTGACGCGCATTCGCAATTCTTGCATGGCGCGCCACCAAACAACGCAAATTCCAGCTACAAAAATGACCCGCAGCATCGCCCAAGTCCTCAAAAGTGAAGGCTTCATCGGCGAATTTGAAGAAGCAGAAGAAGGGGTCAAGCGACATTTAGTGCTTTCTCTAAAGTACAAAGGTAAAACTCGCAAGCCCATTATCACGGCACTGAAGCGAGTCAGCAAACCAGGACTGCGCGTTTACTCGAACCGTAAAGAATTGCCCAGAGTATTAGGCGGAATTGGCATAGCCATTATTTCTACCTCCAGTGGCATTATGACGGATAGAGAAGCTCGACGCCAAGGTTTGGGCGGTGAAGTGCTTTGTTATGTTTGGTAGTCATTAGTCATTAGTCATTAGTCACTGGTCGTTGGCAACAGACTCAAAAATCAATCACTAAGGACTAATAACTAAGCACTAATAATCAAGGACTAATAACTAAAAACAAAGGACAAAAAACTATGTCGCGAATTGGCAAGCGTCCGATTAGCATTCCCAATAAAGTCACCATCACCCTAGACGGTCAAAAAGTAGCCGTCAAAGGCCCTAAAGGTGAACTTTCTCGAGTAATCCCAGCCGAAATCCTCATGGGAATTGAAGGCGAGACTTTACTCGTTACCCGCCGAGACGAATCTCGCGTCGCCAGACAACTGCACGGCTTGTGCCGCACCCTAGTCGCCAACATGGTTGAAGGTGTATCCCAAGGTTTTCAGCGGCGTCTCGAAATTATCGGCACAGGTTATCGGGCACAGGTTCAAGGACGGAACCTTATTTTAAACGTCGGTTACAGCAAACCCGTTGAAATGCCCCCTCCAGAAGGCATCACAATGGCAGTTGAAGGCAACACCAACGTCATTGTCTCCGGCATTGACAAAGAACTCGTAGGCAATACAGCAGCCCGCATCCGCGCAGTGCGTCCGCCCGAAGTCTACAAAGGCAAAGGCATTCGCTACAGTGGCGAAGTCGTCCGGCGCAAAGCTGGTAAAACAGGCAAAACAGGTAAGAAGTAACAATGAAGCTTACTCGCAAAGAATCAGTCCAGCGCAGACACCGCCGTGTTCGGCGCAAGGTGTTCGGCACAGCCGAACGTCCCAGACTAGCGGTATTTCGCTCAGAGCAGCACATCTACGCTCAAGTAATCGACGATACCGCCCAGCACACTTTGGCCGCTGCGTCAACCCTCGATCCCGAATTGAAGTCAACTCTCAGTTCTGGCGGCAACTGCTCCGCGAGCGTGCAAGTCGGTCAGTTGATTGCCAAACGCTGTTCCAGCGCTGGCATAGTCAAAGTCGTATTCGATCGGGGGGGCAACCTCTATCACGGTCGTGTCAAAGCCCTCGCAGAAGCAGCTCGCGAAGCGGGGTTAGACTTCTAGAGGGGGTAATGGGTAGCGGGTAATGAGTAATTAAAAAGTAAAAAGTCAAAAGTTGAAAGTTAAAAGGCAAAATCCAGATTTCTTCTATTTTTACTTTTTACTCAAACAATTACCACTTGCCGATCGCCTTTCACCAATTACTTATTCCCACAGGACAAAACTATGGCAGAACAAAAAGAACAGCGCAACAAGAAAAAAACCAGCAGTAACAAAACACGCGAAAAAGAATCCGAATGGCAAGAACGGGTCGTTCAGATTCGGCGCGTTACTAAAGTAGTCAAAGGTGGTAAAAAACTTAGCTTCCGCGCCATAGTCATTATCGGCAACGAACGCGGTCAAGTTGGAGTTGGAGTCGGCAAAGCTAGCGACGTAATTGGTGCAGTTAAAAAAGGCGTCGCTGACGGCAAAAAGCACCTAATTGAAGTCCCCCTCACCAAATCTAACTCCATCCCTCACCCCATCAACGGTGACGGTGGCGGAGCTAAAGTCATGATGCGGCCGGCCGCTCCGGGAACCGGGGTAATTGCAGGGGGAGCAGTGCGAACTGTTCTTGAACTAGCAGGAGTCCGCAATATCTTAGCCAAACAGCTAGGTTCCGGAAATCCCTTAAACAACGCCCGAGCCGCAGTCAATGCCCTCTCCACCCTCCGCACCTTGTCCGAAGTTGCTCAAGAGCGCGGAATTCCAGTAGAAAATCTCTACGGTTAGGGCACGCGAGAATGGGAAACTGTAAGTTTTGAGTGTTAAGTGCTTGCGGTGAAAATAAAAAAATCCGCAACTTAAAACTCACGCACTCAAAACTACTGCGTACCCGCTCTCTAAATACCAAATACCAATTACCAATTACTAAAACTATGAGATTGCAAGACGCCCGACCCAAAGCAGGCTCCCAAAAGCGCCCCCGACGCTTGGGCAGAGGAATTTCTGCCGGTCAAGGCGCGAGCTCCGGCAAAGGGATGCGCGGTCAAAAATCTAGAGCCGGTAGCGGCACTAGACCCGGTTTTGAAGGAGGTCAAAATCCTCTCTACCGCCGTCTCCCCAAGTTGAAAAGCTTCCCTCTAGTGAACCGGAAAGAGTACACTACCATTAATGTAAGTAAATTAGCATCGCTGCCAGCAAACACAGAAGTTACTCTCACCTCTTTGATGCAAGCGAAAATTGTCAATACTGACAACGGGCCGCTGAAAATCTTAGGAGATGGCGAACTGAATGTACCTTTGCAAGTGCGCGCCTCGGCTTTTACCGCAGGTGCTCGCACCAAAATTGAAGCCGCCGGCGGAAGTTGCGAATTAGTTGCGTGAAGATTTGGGGTTTGAGAGTTTGTCCTAATCTCAAATCCTCAAGCTTGCTATCAGAAAATGATTTAGTCGAAAATCGCAAATCTAAAATCCAAAATCGTAACTATGGACGTTAGTAGAGAAAAAGCGCCAACTGCACAAGAGACGTTCATGCAGATGGCTCAAGCTGCTGGTTTGCGAGGTCGCATCCTTGTAACCATTGGTTTACTGATTTTAGTACGCCTGGGTGTCCACTTGCCAGTCCCCGGCATCGATCGAGTCGCCTTTGCCCAAAACGTCCAAAATAGCCCTTTAATTGGCTTTCTGGATTTGTTCTCAGGAGGCGGCTTGTCAGCTTTGGGGATTTTCGCATTGGGGATTTTGCCCTACATTAATGCTTCAATTATTGTGCAACTTCTAACTGCGGCTCTGCCAAGCTTAGAAGATTTGCAGAAAAATGAAGGAGAAGCAGGGCGGCGCAAGATTTCTCAAATTACTCGCTACGTTTCTTTGGGCTGGGCAATTCTGCAAAGTATTGGCATTGCGATTTGGGTCAGCCCTTTTGCTCAATCTCCAGGGCCTTTATTCATAGCACAAACTGCTTTGGCTCTGACAGCCGGCTCAATGTTTGTGATGTGGATATCGGAAGTGGTGACGGAACGAGGTATCGGGAACGGAGCGTCGCTGCTGATTTTTATCAATATTGTGTCGGTATTGCCGCGCTCTTTGGGACAAACTTTTGAATTGGCTCAAAGCGGGGACACGCAAGTTGTCGGCCGTGTAGTCGTTCTGCTGCTGGTCTTTTTGGTAACGATTGTCGGGATTGTTTTTGTTCAGGAAGGTACTCGCCGGATTCCCATTATTTCTGCTCGTCGCCAAGTCGGCCGCAAAGTTTATCGGGAGAGCCGGAGCTATCTGCCCCTGCGCTTGAATCAAGGCGGAGTGATGCCGATTATTTTTGCATCTTCGGTTTTGATTGTGCCTTCTTTCCTCGCTCAGTCTCTCAATAACCCGTTTTTGGTTCAAGTTGCTAATGTTTTGAGTCCGAACGGGCCAGCGCCTTGGGCTTACGCGCTGTTTTATCTGACTTTGATTCTGTTCTTCAGCTATTTCTACGCTTCGTTGATTGTCAACCCCGTAGATATGTCTCAGAACTTGAAGAAAATGGGTGCCAGCATTCCTGGAATTCGTCCGGGTCAGAAAACCAGCGATTATGTGGAGAAGGTTTTGAACCGTTTGACTTTCTTGGGAGCGATATTTCTCGGTCTGGTGGCCATTGTACCAACTGCTGTAGAAAGCGCGATCGGTGTGCAAACTTTTAGAGGTTTTGGCGCTACTTCGCTACTGATTCTAGTAGGTGTGGCGATCGAAACTGCTAAGCAAATTCAAACTTACGTCATCTCCCAACGATATGAAGGAATGGTGAAGTAATCGCAATGCAATTGATTTTTATGGGGCCTCCAGGGGCAGGAAAGGGAACTCAGGCTCAGATTTTAGCAGCTCTCTGGAAAATACCCCACATTTCTACTGGTGACATCCTGCGCGCCTGCGTGGTTGCCAAAACGGACTTGGGTCAAAAAGCCAAAGCCTACATGGATGCTGGTGAGTTGGTTCCAGACGAGTTATTGATGGATATCGTACAAGAGCGCATGAATGAACCAGATGCTAGTGCAGGCTGGATTCTGGACGGCTTTCCCCGTACTGTGGCACAGGCAGCGTTTTTTGACAAACTGCTGTGTGATGTTGGTACTGGGGAAACTAAGTCGGGTAAGGACTGCGCTCTTAGAGCTGTCAATTTGGACGTTCCTGACAATATTTTGGTGGCTCGCCTGTTGTCGCGGGGTCGCCAAGATGACAATGAAGAGACAATCCGCCGTCGTTTGCAAGTTTATCGCGAGCAAACTGAACCTTTAATTGAGTTTTACAGAAACCGCGAACAGTTAGTTGCGGTTGATGGCGATAGACCGATGGAATTAGTCACCGCAGAACTGCAACAATCTCTCTCAATCGACTCTTGAACCCTCTCAATACAGCTTGTTACTCACAAGCTTTTGCTAAGATATGTTAACTAGGAGCTTTTTGTGCTATCAGGTTTTGTGAGGGTTGCTAGACACCGGATTGAACTCGATACTAATTGCCACAACTTTACTCAAGTAAAGCTAAAACAAGCGGTTGGTTGAGTATTAAAGTCGATCGAGTCGCCCTAATTATTACCCTCCGTTCCCGTTTGACTCCTACCAGTAAATAGGTTTTGAACCCAACGCCGGGACACTCCTAGTTAATCAAATGTAGAGTTGAGGTAAATACCAAATTGTCTAAGCAAGATTTAATTGAAATGGAAGGGACAGTGACGGAATCCCTGCCCAATGCGATGTTTCGCGTTGACCTAGATAATGGGTTTAACGTGCTGGCTCACATTTCCGGCAAGATCCGCCGCAACTACATCAAAATTCTGCCTGGCGATCGCGTCAAAGTCGAATTGACTCCCTACGACTTGACCAAAGGCAGGATTACTTATCGCCTTCGGAAAAAATAGGCTTAGATAAAACTTTCTAAAAACTAATTCTAAGTTTAATTTAGAGAGAATTTGGTAAAAAGCTTCAAATTTATGCTATAATGCTACGTTTGTAGTGTTGCCGAGAAGGGCGTCAACAACCCACCGGTGTACCGGGTTAATTCATTGTTACACCGTAAAAGTATCGCTAGGCCAAAATCTGGCGCAGGCGAACTTTACCCAGAAATGGGAGTGGCTGCAAGCGGGCTCCTTCATGAAACAACCCGCACTTTATACAATTTAATCGAGGAGAGGTCTACACCTTGCCCAGCCTCTCCTCCCACCGCTCTACGGGCAGTCCCAGCGTGCCTGCTCTCCGGTAGAGCGGGGTTCTCCAGGCAGGAAGAAAGATGAAAGTTCGAGCATCTGTCAAAAAAATTTGTGAGAAATGTCGCGTCATCCGCCGTCGCGGTCGAGTGATGGTGATATGCACTAACCCCAAACACAAACAGCGCCAAGGTTAGAAAAAAAAAAGGAAGATTGGGCAATGCACGCAGGTGCATCCTAATTGAACATTGTAGCCAAATAGGAAAACTAGGGAGACAAAAAGTGTGGCACGGATTGCCGGGGTAGACCTTCCACGCGATAAGCGCGTCGAAATAGGTCTGACATACATTTACGGAATAGGCTTGTCGCGGGCCCAAAAAATTATCGCTGCAACAGGCGTAAATCCTGACACTCGCGTTAAGGATTTAACAGAGGCCGACGTGACAGCTCTGCGGGCTCATGTAGAAACCACATACCAAATCGAAGGAGACCTCCGGCGCTGGGAGTCAATGAACATCAAGCGCCTGATGGACATCGGAACTTATCGCGGTCGGCGTCACCGTTTGGGTCTGCCAGTGCGGGGACAACGAACCCGTACCAACGCCAGAACACGTCGTGGCGTCCGCCGAACAGTTGCGGGCAAGAAAAAGGCACCTTCCAAGAAGTAACATCTTTTTGGGAAAAATACGCTGGGGGCTGCTCGCTCCTAGCGCTTCGGGACATTAGTTGAGAGAAACGTTAAAGAGACTAATATGGCGCGACAACAAACAGGCAAGAAATCTGGTGCAAAAAAGCAGAAAAGAAATGTACCCAATGGGGTAGGCTACATCCAGTCTACCTTTAACAACACGATTGTAACTATTACCGACCTCAACGGCGAAGTAATCTCTTGGGCATCGGCAGGTTCCAGCGGTTTTAAAGGAGCTAAAAAGGGAACTCCCTTTGCAGCTCAAACAGCAGCAGAAAGTGCTGCCCGCAGAGCCAACGACCAAGGAATGCGCCAAATAGAAGTAATGGTGAGCGGGCCTGGAGCAGGTAGAGAAACTGCAATCCGGGCGCTGCAAGGGGCAGGACTGGAAATCACCCTGATTAGAGATGTTACCCCAATTCCTCACAACGGCTGTCGCCCTCCCAAGCGGCGTAGAGTCTAAAACGATTTGAGATTTTAGATTTTAGATTTTGGATAATGGCTAACTGCTTAAAGTCAAAAACTAATGGTTCTAACTGTTGCCCCGTCCATCCAAAATCCGAAATCCGTTCAGGGGTATGCTCTGCAATCTAAAATCCAAAATCAAAAATCCAAAGTGGAAAAGGGAGGTCACTCCGTGGCGCAGTTTCAAATTGAATGTATAGAGTCTAACACTGACAAAGACCGCAGTCAGTACGGAAAATTTGTCCTGGAACCGCTCGATCGCGGTCAGGGAACAACTGTTGGGAATGCGCTTCGGCGAGTTCTGCTTTCAAATTTGGAAGGAACGGCAGTAACTTCAGTCCGCATCGCGGGTGTCAATCACGAGTTTGCCACGATCGAAGGGGTACGTGAGGATGTTCTAGAAATTCTCCTGAACATGAAAGAGGTCGTCCTCAAAACTCATTCTCAGCAGCCGCAAATCGGCAGGTTGCGGATTGAGGGGCCTGTCACCGTTACGGCCGATCGATTCGATTTGCCCTCAGAGGTGGAATTGATAGATCGCTCCCAGTACATTGCAACTCTCTCGCCCGGCTCAGTTCTGGAAATGGAATTCAGAATTGAAAAAGGCATCGGATACCGAGCAGTAGACCGCAGTCGCGATGATGGGTCGGCTTTGGATTTCCTCCAAATAGACGCCATCTTTATGCCGATTCGTAGAGTCAACTACAGCGTTGAAGATGCTAGGGTAGGCGGCACGGTCGAGAAAGACCGGCTGATTATGGAAATCTGGACTGATGGCAGCGTGACTCCTCAAGAAGCTTTGAGTCAATCTGCCAACATCCTGGTAGATTTATTTGCACCTCTCAAAGACATCACCCAAGATTCTCTCAAACCAGAGTATCCAGGTGAAGCCGATCCTACCAGCCAAATTCCGATCGAAGAATTGCAGTTGTCCGTCCGGGCTTACAACTGTCTCAAGCGGGCTCAGATCAACTCAGTCGCAGACTTATTGGATTATACCCAAGAAGACTTGCTCGAGATCAAGAACTTCGGGCAGAAGTCTGCCGAAGAAGTGATTGAAGCTTTACAAAAACGCTTGGGCATTACCTTGCCCCAGGAAAAATCAGCTAAAAGTTAATCAACGGGTAACGGGTAAAAAAGTTCTGAATTTTAAGTAGGTGAGTTTTTAAGTTAAAAAATTCACCGCTCAAAACTCTCGGACTATCCCGACGCCCCATTACCAATTACCAATTACCAACTGCCATGCGTCACCGCTGTCGCGTTCCCCAACTCAACAAACCGGCTGACCAGCGCCGCGCCCTGCTGCGCTCGCTGACTACCGAATTAATCCGCCACGGTAAAATTACTACCACTCTCGCCCGCGCCAAAGCGCTGCGCCCAGAGGCTGACAGAATGATTACCCTGGCAAAAGATGGCTCATTGGCCGCTCGCCGGCAAGCTATGGGCTTTATCTACGACAAACAGTTAGTACACGCCTTGTTTGAAGCAGCTCAAGAACGGTACGGCTCGCGCAACGGGGGCTACACCCGCGTAGTGCGAACTGTCCCCCGTCAAGGAGACAATTCCGAAATGGCGATTGTTGAACTGGTTTAATTCAATTTTGGGTTGGAGATTTGTGATTTATGACTGACAATCCAAAATCCCCAATCGAAAATCCCCAATCGATACAGCGCGTTGCTCTGGTGATCCAATACCTCGGCACTAACTTTCACGGTTGGCAGCGACAGCCGAACCAGCGTACAGTACAAGAAGAAATTGAAACAGCAATATCGACTGTTCTGGAACGCCCGGTAACGCTGCACGCTGCTGGGAGAACCGATGCGGGAGTTCACGCTGCTGCTCAAGTAGCGCATTTTGATGCCCGCGGCCCAATTCCGGCTCACCGCTGGGCAAGTGTTCTCAACTCTCGACTGGCAAAAGATATTTTAATTCGAGCTTCGGCAAAGGTGGAACCTACCTGGCACGCTCGGTTCTCAGCCAGTTGGCGGCGCTATCGCTACACCCTTTATACAGACCCGACCCCTAATTTATTTGTGCGTCCTTTTGCTTGGCACTGCTATCACGCCCCTGTGGATGAATCTTTGATTCAGACAGCTTTGACACCGCTAATCGGGCGGCATCACCTGGCTGCTTTCCACCGCGCGGGTTCTGCCCGCCCCCATTCTTGGGTGGACGTGCAAGCGGCCGAGTGTCACCGTTCTGGGCCTCTTATCTATATTGAGGTTCAAGCGAGCGGGTTTCTGTACGGGATGATGCGGCTGCTGGTGGGGTTGCTGGTGCAGGTGGGTCGCGGGGAAAGGCCGATCGACAATTTCACAGATATCTGGGTCAACGAACGCCGAGAAATGGTAAAATATGCCGCTCCCGCTCAAGGTTTGTGCCTGCTGCGGGTTGGCTATTCAGAATTTCCCTTTCCCCCAGAGATCTGGTACGACACCCAGCCCAAATTAGTCATTAGTCATTAGTCATTAGTCATTAGTCATTAGGTAACTACTAATAAAAAACTAAGGACAACTAACAATTAAAAACTGACAACTGACAACTGACACCTAACAACAGTTAAGAGTTAACAGACAACAAACAACAAACAATGAACAAAACTTACGTCCCTACTCAAGACTCCCTAGAGCATAAGTGGTACGTGGTCGATGCTGCCGACCAGCGGCTGGGCCGTCTGGCAACTGAAGTTGCCATGTACCTCCGGGGGAAACACAAACCGACTTACACTCCTTCTATGGACACCGGCGACTTCGTAATAGTCATCAATGCTGACAAAATCGCTGTTACTGGCAAAAAACGCACCCAGAAAATCTACCGTCGCCATTCTGGAAGACCCGGCGGAATGAAAACAGAAACTTTTGCCAAATTGCAAGCACGTTTGCCCGAAAGAATTGTCGAAGAAGCTATTCGGGGAATGCTACCTCACACTTCTCTGGGCAGACAACTGTTTACTAAACTGAAGGTGTACGCTGGCCCCAACCACCCGCACCAAGCTCAAAAACCAGAAGAATTAATTGTTCACACGATTCCGGGAGGAAATGAGTAATGCAAGCAACAGATACATCGGGTCGCGCTGTGTACTGGGGTACCGGCCGCCGCAAGCGTTCCGTAGCGCGGGTGCGCTTGGTTCCCGGCACTGGCATACTGACTGTCAATGGTAAAGAGGGGGATTTGTACCTGCAATTCAACCCTACTTATTTGGCTCTCGCTAAGGCCCCTCTGGAAACTTTGGGTCTGGAAAATGAGTACGACATTTTGGTAAAAGTCGAAGGCGGTGGCTTGACAGGTCAGGCTGATTCGATTCGCTTAGGTGTCGCTAGAGCACTTTGTCAATTAGACCCGGACAACCGCAAGCCTCTTAAGACTGAGGGCTATTTGACTCGCGACCCGCGGGCCAAAGAACGGAAAAAGTACGGTTTGCGGAAAGCTCGCAAAGCTCCTCAATACTCGAAGCGGTAATCGAGGGAAGTTCGGCAACGGATGTAACGGATGTAATGGAAGTTCGGCAACGGATTTTTTAACGGATGTAACGGAAGTAACGGATGTTCGGATTGACCCATTGACGGAAGAAGGAAGAAGGAAGAAGGAAGAAAGAAAAGGCAAGAATCATTCAGATTTTATCTGCCTTTTTTTCAAGTTTATTTCCGATTCCTAATTCCTGGTTCCAAAAGGTATAAGACAAAATTGGTGCTGTTGTTGGTTTAGAAGTCCTGCGGCAGCTAAAATGGTTGTAAAGTCAAAAATTAGAGAGTAAAAAACAATGGCAAAAGATGGCATTCACCCTGAGTGGTATCCCGAATCTCAGGTTTATTGCAACGGGGAACTGGTGATGACTGTGGGTTCAACTAGACCAAAGCTTCAAGTTGATGTCTGGTCTGGAAATCATCCTTTTTATACTGGCACTCAGAAGATTATTGATACTGAAGGTCGTGTCGAGCGCTTTATGCGGAAATACGGCATGAGCGAGGTAGAAATGCCGAAGGCAGATGCTTCCTCTGGACCGCTGAAAATGGAAGAGCCGAAAGCAGATGCTTCTAAGGCTGCTGGTAAAGGCAAAAAGAAGAAGTAGCCGGATTGTCATTTGTCCGCCGTTTGTTGAGAGTAGTTCTTTCTACTGGCAACTTACCGCCTTCGGATTTTAGATTTTAGATTGAAGACTTGCTAGGGCTGGCAGTAGAGTTCGATCGACATCTATCCTAACTGCTCTTGAGTTCTAAAATCTAAAATCTAAAATCTAAAATCGATCCGCCCTCGGATTGGAGAGTTTAGATTGAAGACTTGCTATGCAGGCAGTTGAGTTCGATCGAAATTCTATCCCAACTGTTCTTCAAATCTAAAATCTAAAATCTAAAATCTAAAATCTAAAATCGATTGACAAAGGACAACTGACAATGGCTGAATCTTATTTGCTGGATAAATTGAAGTCGGTAGAGCAAACTTTTAATGAGTTGACTCGCCGCATGGCTGACCCGGATGTGGCTAGGGACAATCAAGAGTTTCAACGGGTAGCGAAAGCTCGATCGTCCTTGGAGGAAGTGGTCGATACTTTTGCTCTGTGGAAAACCACTCAGGAAGATTTGGTGGGCGCGCGACAGGTTCTCAAGGAAGCCGCGGGCGATCGAGATATGCAAGAAATGGCTGCGCTGGAAGTTCAGGAACTTGAGGCGAAGCTGGAGAATTTGGAAAGTCGTTTGAAGGTTTTGCTGCTCCCCCGCGACCCGAACGATGACAAGAATATTATGCTGGAAATTCGGGCAGGTACTGGCGGAGATGAGGCCAGTATTTGGGCGGGAGATTTGCTGCGGCTGTATTCCCGTTACGCTCAAACTCAAGGCTGGCAGGTGAAGTTGGTGAGCGAGTCGCTCGCGGAAATGGGCGGCTTTAAAGAGGTGATTCTGGAAATTACAGGCGACAGCGTTTACAGCAAGCTGAAGTTTGAGGCTGGAGTACACCGGGTGCAGCGGGTGCCTGTGACTGAGGCTGGCGGCCGGGTGCATACTTCGACGGCGACGGTGGCTGTGATGCCTGAGGTTGATGATGTGGAGATTCACATCGATCCGAAGGATATTGAGATGAGCACGGCTCGATCGGGCGGCGCTGGCGGTCAAAACGTGAACAAGGTGGAAACTGCTGCGGATTTGTTTCACAAGCCGACGGGAATTCGGATTTTCTGTACTGAGGAGCGCAGTCAGTTGCAGAATAAGGAGCGGGCGATGCAGATTTTGCGGGCTAAGCTCTATGAGATGAAGTTGCGGGAGCAGCAGGATGAGGTGAAGTCGCGGCGTTTGGCTCAGGTTGGTACGGGTTCGCGATCGGAGAAGATCCGCACTTACAACTATAAGGACAATCGGGCTACGGACCACCGTTTGGGGGAAAATTTCTCGCTCAATAGTGTTTTGGAAGGGGATATTGAGGGGATTATTCAAACTTGCATTTCTCAGGATCAGCAGGAACGTTTGGCTGAGTTGGCTGCTTCTACTAATTGATGGAGTGATGGGGGGCTAGGCGCATTGTTTGCTCAGCCTAAGTTCCCTTGTTACGCGGGAGATCTGGTTTAGTAGGGCTTCCCACATTGCATCGGCGATCGCTACTGGATATTTGAAATGTTCGAGGTCGTATTGTACAATGACTTCTAGGGGTGCTAGGATTTGCTGGTTTCGACAACTGGCAATTGCTGCCATCGCCTCCTGCTGCCATCTGGCAAATAGTCTGTAGCTGAAAAAGGAACTGCATTTTTGTCCTTTCTTGTTCAGGTAAACAACTATTACTTGATGTTGTTTGGGGTAGACTTTGACGATGCGGTTGACGGGCATTCTCAGGGCTTCGGCGGCTTCTTTTTTGGAGATTTGCCAGCATTGGGGTTTGAGCCAACCGGAGGCTGTAAGGCTCTGGCGTGTGTGGCTTGTCTTGCGTGTCTTGCGTGTGCGTCTATTAGTCATTTTTTCGCACTCCTAAATCGTGAGGGGCACTCCGATAGAGCGGTACTAAATTTATACTTTTAATTTTAGAGTAAACTTACTTGTTTGTCAATCGTGACAAGTAAACGATTCAAACGTTCAATGATAATGATTTATAAACTGACCAGTTTACTTGTAGGTACGGTCGAGTAGCTTTTAAGTCGTGAACATCCAAAATAGACAAAAACTTAGTGAAATTATCAAAACGGCTCGTGGCTCTATGAGCCAACGAGCGTTTGGCAAGCTTTTGGGGGTTTCTGCGACTGCTGTGCAATTGTGGGAAAGGGGCGATACCGTTCCAGAAACGGAAAACTTGGCTAAAATTGCTGCGAGAGCTGGTTATTCGCTGGAAGAGTTTCTCAGCTTTTTGGATGGCAATCCAGTCTCGCAAGCCCCAGAAATTAACGATATTGTCAAAAAAATTCAGTTTTTGCCTCTGAGTCAGGTGGCGCTAATTGGCAAAGCTGTAGCGGATAGATTCGCTGCATCGGCTGAAGCTGCTGGGGAATGAGTATTAGATAGATTTATCTGTAAACTAGAAGTTGTGTTTATGTGGTGACTAATACTATGGACGCAGAAGCTAGGAAAAAATTGAGCGAAGTTGTAAAGCTAGCGCGTGGCGACCTGAGTATTAGCGCTTTTAGTAGGTTATTGGGAGTCTCTGGAGCTGCTGTTCAGTATTGGGAAAAAGGACAGGTTATCCCCGATATGGTAGCGGATGTACGCGGATTAACGCAGATAAATGTTGACAGGATTTATCCACGGGGTGTGAGAAAAAGTATTTAAGCGGGATTTGGTATTATTCAACAATTGCCCCATCTAAGCTTGTTTTTCTTAAGTCTACTCTAGCTAAATTTACACCTCTTAAATCAGCACCTGTTAAGCAAACATTGCTTAAATCTGCATAACTCAAATCAGCACCTTTGAGATTAGCATCAGATAAATTTGCTCCTGATAAATTTGCCCTCACCAGTTGCGATCCACTCAAATTGCTGCCACTCAAATTTGCCGATTGCATTTGTGCCGCTATTAAGTTGGCTTTGCTTAAATTAGTGCTACTGAGGTTAGCCAAATTCAATTTAGCATAACTCAAATCAATGTTTTCCAAGCAAAGTTCTTTCAATTGCGCGCATCGCAAGTTAGCATTAATAAAAAACCTGTCTCCAATCCCATAACGGCGCAAAAATTCGTCAACTTCCAGCAGAATTAAAACGGGTTCGCAAGTATTTTGGTAGCACCACGATGTCTCCAATAAACTAGCGGCTGCTTCAATTGCTACCTTGTCGCATTTAGGGAGAATCAAACTATTGCACCCATCCCATTCACCGTTGAGCATGAATGCCATCTCAGAAGCTGCTGCACTTGATTCGCATAACAAAACGGTTTCTAGTGTGGGTTGCAGCCAGTTCATTAAACCAATCGAGCTCTTGTTTTTCACTGTTGATTCAGGATTTGTGCGTCTCTCTTAATTATAGGTAAAAATATTGAAAACAGTATGCACAAATTCGCGGCGGCTTCAGAGAATGAATTAACTGTGTTTGGTGCAGCCAGACCAGGATACCGCGATCCAGAAATTGCTCGCTGGATTGAATTTATGCAGGGGCATAATATCAAGCAAGTTTGCTGCTTGCTTGCTCAGACGCAACTCATCCGCTACAGTGACTTACTGGGAACATATCGGAAAATATTTGGGTGCGATCGAGTTTGCTGGGCGCCGATTGCAGACTTTGAATTGGTCGATCGCGATATTTTAATCGATCGAATATTGCCGTTTTTGGAATCTGCAAATAGCAAAGGCGAACGGGTGGTAGTTCACTGTTCTGGGGGGATCGGACGTACAGGACAGGTTTTGGCTGCTTGGTTGGTCAGCGGGCGGGGATTGTCTAACAAACAGGCGATCGCAGCAGTAAAAAAAACTGGCAGAAATCCCTATGAAACAGCGATGGTAGCTTGTTTGAAAGGTCGAAACCCTTGGCTAGTGGTTGAAGGACTTAATGGTCTCTTAGATGATTGTCGCCTTGCTTCGAAAAATGGGTAGTCATGCATAGTAATGATCAAAGTTTTAATGAGTCATTGTAGTGATGAACAAAATCCCAGACAGCGCCAATATGATTGCTTAACTTTTTGGAAAACGATAACGTTTGACGGACTAAACGCCCGACGCGTTGCCGTACTGTATTGTTGAAGCGTTCAATATAGCTGGTGTGCCCTGTTTCTTTGCCGACGGCCTTACGGCCGTTTGCTGGGTATCACCTGCTCCTAGGCTTGCCAAAAGTCGGTATAACAAACGGCACATTGGCGGTAAACAGGCGGCAACGACTGCCGAGCGCACTTTCGCACTCGCCCGGCTCCGGTCGCCGATGAACACGCCCACAATTTCCCGGGTTGTTGCATCCAGGGCCAACCAAATCCACTGTTTGTTTGTTTTGTTAGCGACAAAAGACCACATTTCGTCACATTGCAACGTCAACTTACCGACTTTTTTGGAGTTACGGTCACCTCCTGCTCCAGGGCATAATATTTTTGATTCACATACATTTGCAACCACCGTTGTGATACCCCCGTGACCCGGGATATCGCCGCAAGTGCCAGTCGTTCTTTCAGGAGTTTCTCAACCAGTTCTCGTGTGGCTTGGTTAAGGGGTTGACGGCTAGGCGCTTCGACAAACTGACGCTTACAGTCCTGACAGCGAAAACGTGGTTTGCCATAGTGAGTCCGTCCATATTTAACAATTTGCGCTGAATTGCACTTGGGACATTGCATAACTCATACCCGAATAACTGCCTACCTGTCTAGCTTACAGCTTTATCATTACTATGCAGCACTACCGAAAAATGATATATAGCACTATAGCAACTATATATATGTGCCAATTGAGTAAGTCCTAAAAGATTTAAAAGACTCGGCTTCCTACGATCGAACTCAGGTATCGCATAAATGAGTGTTTTGGCTGTCACCCTTAGCCTATCCGCTGGCGTTTTTGCGAATATTACAGAACAAATAACGCACTTACAGCAGCGCAAGCTCCTTGAAGCAACGGCGCGTTAACTCGATTCTTGCGGATGCGTCATTATTGTTGCGGATGTTAATGTTTGTAGCAAAAAAGTAAACATTTTTATTCTTCTCTAAATAACCTACATACCAGCCAATTTCCTGCCCTGTTTCTTCTCCAAAGCTTACCCAGCCTGTCTTTGCTCTAATGATATAATCGGGAGTTTTTTCGACAACTATGATGTCTTTAACCAAAGACAGCGATCGCTCCGAGAAGGGTAAGTCATTTTTGTAGAGACGGCGGAGAAATTGAATTTGCTCGTTGGGTGTGATTCGCAGTTCTCCCTCTAACCAGAATTTGTCAATATCGTCTTTGTTACCGATTTTTTGGTTGCCATAACCGACTTTAGCTACCCATTTTTGCATTTGCTCGTGTCCCACTCGGCGGGCGAGAACTTGGTAAAACCAAACGGCGGAAAGTTTTATGGCTTCTCTCATATTCAAGTCTCGATTCCATGCGGGAATTTGCCTTTGCATTCCATCCCAAGTTAGAACAGCAAGCTCATCTGAAATTACCCCTGTTTCTAAGGAAATCAGAGAGTTGAGAATCTTAAATGTAGATGCGGGTAAAAAAGCTGTGGCGTTACGTTGCGGGTTGTGTTGATAAAGCCGATCGCTATTCAAATCGTAAATCGCGATCGAGCCTTCCACTCCTAGCTCTTGAAAGTGCCGTACAAAATTAATTGTTTGAGCTAAATCTCCTCCGCGAGGTGAAGATTTTGGAACTAGAGGTGGCACGGTTAAGGCTGATTGCGGCGGCTGAACTAAAACTGAAATAATGCAGCCTAATACAATTAAAATAACAGCGATCGCACGATATATTCTGTTCATAAACTTCAATAAGTTAGCAAAATCACAGGCAGTAAAGTCACAGGGGTGATCGACTTGTAAGGTTCGTCTGACTTACGTTGTGTAAGAAATAATTAAGGTTTGCCCCTGACGCACCCTACTATATAGAACGCATTTGATATCTTTATAATATTAAATTAAGACGCCTACAACCCTCTAATTCATTTGCTATGACATATTCCAGCACTCTCACTGACGCCGAATGGGCACTTCTGGAACCGCTGTTGGCTCAGATATTACCGCAGAAGAAACGGACACGACCCTGTGATTGGACGAAGCGGGAGATCGTCGATGGCATCCTCTATCAACTCAAGAATGGCTGCAATTGGGAAGACTTACCCTTCTTCACCACAAAACCGGTCGGCAAAGGAACTGGAATGGGGATGTCCATGAGCTATCGAATCATTACCGAGAAACATCAGGGCAAACCGATCTTTATCTCTACGCCTGGTAAATGAGCATTCAGAAATTTGTCGCATTCTGTAGCTTGAGTAATTCCGACAGAAACCTTTGTTAACCAGTAACTTTACTCAGTCTAACGGCAGAGTTGAGCGGCAATAGATCAGCCTAAAATGCAGCAAAGAAGCTCTATTCGCCCCTCCAACGAATTGTTGTGCTGCGTCGCCCTGTGATTAATCAACTCAAGCAGTTTTTCTAGGTTTTGAACATCAGGATTTTCAATTGTTGGAGTCGCTCGATTGTACCAGATTCAGGCAAAGGAGTATAGACTACGAGCGTTAATTCTGGTGCTTCTGTGACTTGAAATAAAGCGTATTCAAACACCAAATTTCCTACGATCGGATGTTCATATGACTTGAAACCTTCAAGCTTTGCTTGAACTTCGTGTTGTGACCACCACTGCAGAAATTCAGGGCTGACTTTTTTCAAATCTTCTGCTAACTCAATGAGTTCAACATCTCCCAGGTAACGCCCACTGATACTACGAAACCGTGTCAGCATCAACTGAGCCTGTCCTTCCCAATTCAAAAGCATCTGACGATGAGCAGTATTAGTGAAGAAATACCAGATGGTATTACGCTCACGGGTTGTCATCCTGCTAAAGTCACCAAACAAGGCACAAGCAGGTTGATTCCACGCCAGAATATCAAACCGATATCCCACCACATAAGCTGGGCAGATGGCTAGATGATCCAACAGGCGCTGAATCGCCGGGCTAACCGTACTCTTGCCATGCGGAATTTCTGGCGGTAATTGCTGTAACGCCAACATAAATAAATGAGTGCGCTCCTCTGATGTTAATCGAAAAGCCTGAGCAAGACTTTCTAATACTTGGGCAGACACTCGAATGTCACGCCCTTGCTCCAAAAAGGTGTACCAGGTGGTGCTGACGTTGACCAGTTGAGCCACTTCTTCCCGCCTTAATCCAGGAGTGCGACGGCGTGTTCCACTCGGTAAGCCCACATCCGCAGGGGTCAGGCGATCGCGGCGTGTTTTTAGAAAATCGGCGAGTTCTTTTAGATGTGGCTTACTCGTTGCCATCGCTTCACCGTTGCCCTCAACCTAGTAGTGTCAATACCAGTATAAGTTCGCTCTGGTTCTAGCTTGAGCTACCTGATAGGTTGAAAACAAGGTTTTGTATTCACACTCTCACACGGAATGAGGCAGTCAAGGATGAAAGTTTTTCTAACAGGTGCAACGGGGTACGTAGGTTCATTGGTGGGTGAACAGTTGCAAGCCGCAGGGCATACAGTTGTAGGTTTGGCAAGAACAGAAGCATCGGCTGACAAACTCAGGCAGCGGGGCATTCAACCACTGTTCGGCGATCTACGCGACACTGAAACATTAGCCCAAGCGGCGCGTGCAGCAGATGGTGTGATTCACACTGCCTTTATTCACGATTTTAGTGATATTGAAGGAGCAGTCAAAGTCGAACAAACGGCGATTGCAACGTTTATCGATGCCTTGGCTGGATCCGGGAAACCTTTTGTTGCCACTTCTGGGACAGGATTGCTAGGAGATACTGGCGATCGCATCATCGATGACAGTGAAACCGTTATTCCCAAAGATGCGCTAGCCTCTAGAGCAGCTGCTGAACAGGCTATTCTGCAAGCAGCACAGCAAAACATTCGTAGTATTGCCTTACGTCTTCCGATTTTTGTCTATGGTCGCGGTAGCAGCCAGTTTCTTCCCATTCTGATTCAGGATGCCCAACAAGTAGGGGTAGCACGGTTTATTGAACCAGGGCATTACCAATACTCCGTCATTCATGTAGATGATGTTGCCAAACTGTATGTACTTGCTTTAGAGAAAGGGCAAGCAGGAGCTGTATATCATGCAGTTTCTGAATCAGGAATTAGCATTAAAGCGATCGCCGAAGCTATTGCTCGGTTACTCGGCTGTGCTGTAAAAGGAATGTCGAAGGAAGAAGCCATTCAGTCATGGGGGTTGTCTTTAACGACGTTTTTCTCCATTCATAATCAGGTTTCATGCACAAGAGCTGAAACAGATTTAGGTTGGCGACCAGAGATCGAAACCACAATCCTAGAGGATATTGAATTTGGTTCATATCGTGCCCCATGGCAGAACTAGAATCTCAAAAATAGTATGGTCGTCCAAGCTATTGTGAGCGTTTTAACTTAAGCACAATACTCCGGACAGTTTTTAAATAGGGATGCTTACGCAATAAAGCACAGAAGCGAAAAAACTGAGTGCTATCTGA